>DASUJA010000183.1:0-16054 GCA_036279515.1 Rhodocyclaceae bacterium
GGCGCTCGATTTGGACGCCGACCACAAAACTTCGTCATTCCGGCCCTTCGGCAAGCTCAGGACAGGCCGGGCGGTGCCCGAGCCGGAATCCAGGGGTTCTTGCGGCCCTTTCTGGATCCCGGCTTTCGCCGGGATGACGACATCACTTCGATTTCGCCGTCGCGATATTTATTCCAGACAGCAGTGGGCGGAGGCCGGAATCCAGGGGTTCTTGCGGCCTTTCCTGGATCCCGGCTTTCGCCGGGATGACGACATCACTTCGATTTCGCCGTCGCGATATCTATTCCGGACAGCAGTGCGCCTGCGCGGGAATGACGGAGCTACGTATTGGCGGCTCGAGAATTCATGCGATGGTCCTGTCTCTTTGCCTTTCTCTGCGTCCAAAGCGGTTGAAGTTGCCCATCATTCGATAGGAAACAACCATGTACACCCTCGGCATTAATGCCGCCTTTTACGACAGCGCCGCCTGCCTCGTTTGCGATGGCGATGTGATCGCCGCCGCCGAAGAGGAACGCTTCACCCGCATCAAGCACGCCAAGCGGCCTGTGCCTTTCTCGGCCTGGGAACTGCCTTTCAACGCCATCGACTACTGCCTCGCCAGCGCTGGCATCACGCTGGCGGACGTGGAGCATGTGGCCTACTCCTTCGATCCCCACCTGATGTTGGGACGACCTCAGGGCGATACGCTGACCCTGCCCATGGAAGCTTCCGCCGCCTTCCCCGTTGGCAAGGACGATCCCGAGCAACTGGTTGATCGTTGGTCCAATCCTTGGGAAGCGCTCTTCTATTCCTACGTGCTCAACGCACCGCGCCAGCTTTCCGGCGGAGCGCCCCATCATCTACGTACCCGCTTTCGGGGAGCTGCGGTGGGCGAGACCTTTCAGTGGCACTTTGTCGAACACCATCTGTGCCACGAGGCCAGTGCCTTTCTCGCCGCGCCTTTCATCGAAGGCGACGACCACACCGCCGTGATGACCCTGGACGGGCGCGGCGAGCGGGCCACGGCCACGCTGGCGGTCTGGCGCGAAGGCAACTTGATGCGCCTGCATCAGGTCGACTATCCCCATTCCCTCGGCCTGCTCTACGAGGATCTGACCCGCTATCTGGGCTTTCTCCACGCCAGCGACGAATACAAGGTGATGGCCCTGGCCTCCTACGGCAAGCCTCGGTATCGGGATTTCTTCCACGATCTTTTGGTGCTGGATGGACACGGCGGATTCCGCATCACGGACCCGCAACCGGAAGTGCTGCTGGTGCGGCGCTTCGGCACAGCGAGGGAACGGGGCGAGCCCCTCGAACAAAAGCATTTCGATCTGGCAGCATCCCTGCAAGCGGTACTGGAGCACATTGCCCTGAGCCTCGCTTCCTGGCTGCGGAATAAGAGCGGCGAATCGCGGCTGTGCATGGCCGGCGGCGTGGCCCTCAATTGCATGATGAACGCGAAGATCCGCGACTCGGGACTCTTCGATCAAGTGTGGGTGCAACCCGCTGCCGGCGACGCAGGCACGGCCCTGGGCGCGGCGCTCTGGGTTGATTACCGGCAGCGCATGGGGCCGCGCCGCTGGCAGATGGACCACGCCTACCTCGGCCCCAGCTACGCCGACGAGGACATCGAACCGCTGCTTGCTTGGGCGCAACTGCCCTATCGCAAAGTGGCCGACATCGCCGACGAAACCGCCGCCCTGCTGGCCCAGGACAAGATCGTGGGCTGGTTTCAGGACCGCATGGAATTCGGCCCCCGCGCCTTGGGTGCTCGCTCCATCCTGGCCTCGCCCCTCAACGCCGCCATGCAAGGCCGGCTCAACGAACTGAAGGAGCAGGAAGACTTTCGCCCCATGGCACCCGTGGTCGCGGAGGAAGCCGTGGGCGAATGGTTCGTCACCGGCGGCGAACACCCCCAGCCCGCCGGCCCCGCGCCCTTCAAGCTCTTTGCCTTCACCGTTGCAGCGGACAAGGCGACGCGGATTCCCGCCGCCATTCACGTGGACGGCACGGCCCGGGTGCAGACCGTCTCGGCCCGCTGGAACCTGCGCTATCACCAGTTGCTGCGCGCCTTCGCCAAGCGCACCGGAGTGCCGGTGCTGATCAACACCTCGTTCAACGGGCGCGGCGAACCCATCGTCTGCACGCCCAGGGACGCCATCGCCGCCTTCTATTCCATGCCCCTCGACGCCCTCGCCATCGGCTCCTATCTATTGGAGAAGCACCCGTGACCTCGCTGGCGCAAACCCTTTGTTCCGTGGTGATCCCCACCCACCTGCGCCCCGAGGCTCTGCGCAATTGCTTGGTGGCACTGCTCAATCAGACCCTCTCGCCGGAGTTCTACGAAATCATCGTGGTGGACGATGCCTGCAGCGAAGCCCTGCGCGTGAAGGTGGAAGCGCTGGCTGCACAGCACAGCCTGGGCGGCCCTAGCCTGCGCTACCTGCGCCCAGCCGAAGGCAGCAAGGGACCGGCGGCGGCACGCAACGCGGGCTGGCGGGCTGCGAACGGGGCGATCATCGCTTTCACCGACGACGATGCGATTCCCTTGCCCCAATGGCTGGCCCAAGGCCTCGCCGCCATGGCGCCGGACAACGTGGCTGCCGCTTGGGGCCGTGTGATGGTGCCGCTCCCCGAACCACCCGCGCTGCCTACGGATAGCGAACGCGACGCGGCACGACTGAACCAGAACGAGTTCGTCACCGCCAACTGCTTCGTTCGCCGCGCAGCCCTGGACGACGCAGGAGGATTCGACGAGCACTTCACGCGGCCCAGGCGCGAGGACACGGACCTCTACTTCACGCTACTGGAGCACCACGCCAAGATCATTTACGCCCCGGCGGCCAAGGTGCTGCACCCACCCCACGGCACATCCCCCGGCGCCAGCTTGCACCGCCCTCGTCACCTGTACTTCGACGCGCTGCTCTGCAAAAAGCACCCGCGCCTGTATCGACAAAAGATATCGACGGGGCCGCCCTGGCATGACTACGCCACGGTGTACTGCGCGGTCGTCGCCTTAGTTGCCGCCCTGAGCGGTTATGGGGACGTGGCGTTCATCGCCGGACTCGGCTGGGCAGGGCTCACCGCGCATTTCGCTAGCCGCCGCCTAAAAGGAGCCTCGAAGGCCTGGCCCCATGTGGCGGACATGATCGTCACTTCCATCGTCATCCCCTTCCTGGCGGTGTTCTGGCGCCTCTACGGCGCGCTGCATTTCCGCGTGCCGTTTGTGTGAAGGCTGGAAGGGCTCTCACCGCAGAGGCGCAAAGGCGCAGAGGAAAGGCAATGACGCTGTTTCGTCATGACGTGCCATTGGAGGTACGGCTACTTGCCCCGTCAGTGCTTACGCATGTGACGCCTTGATGGTCCTGACGGCAGATACATCGTCGAGGAAAACTTGGAGCGCTTTCTTCTCGGATTGAGAGAGGTCACCGCTCTCAATAAGGGCGAGCTTGCGGATGACCAGTTCCAGCGCCTCGGCCAAATGCCCCATCTGCTTACCGTAGCTACCGACCGTTTGCAGGGTCTTCTGTTCGACTGCGGCATTCGAGGAAACGCCGAGGTTCACGTTGAACAAATTGAAAGACCAGTTCGGCAGGATCGGTTGATTCAGACTGCTGGGGGCCCACTGCAAAGGCACGTAGACGGTTTCCATGGGTGACCTCAATTGAGAAGGTTTCGCCAGATCCGCAACGGGAGCGGCGTTTGATTAGGCGTGCTTTCACGTAACTTGGCCCACTACGTAAACACTGACCAAGTAAATACCGTTCGGACGGAGCCCTTCGGCGAGCTCAGGACAGGCCTGCCGAAGCCCTTGTGCCAAAAGGCTTGTACTTCGACATGCTCAGTACGAACGGACGTGTTCAGTGCCCCCCCTAGGCCAAGATTTCTCGCCGGTATGACAGATCGATCCGTACCGAACAGCGCAAGCTATCACTTGGAGGACATGCGTCAATTGCGCTGATCGGCATTGGCGAGCCCCTCCGAAGACGCATACGACATTCATGTCGCCGGCGTAGGTGGCCTGACGCACTTATTTAGGCCTTTCGATTTCGCGCTGCCCCATAATCGCCGCGGCATCGAATTGTCGGTCAGGGGGAACGGCCATCCACTACGGCGCTGCCGCACGCCCCGGCGCTCACGGCCTTCGCCTTCATCCGAATAGTGGCTTCCACTCAGGACGAACGGTAAGTGCGCAACCACAATGGTTGCAAACGCTTTGCCGGGCCGGAGGTCTTGTATCCTTCATGCCCTCGATTCCATCCTCGTTCCGCCATGTCCCACGCTAACAACGCCACCGCCCGCCAACTCCTGGACTTCATCGACGCCAGCCCCACGCCTTGGCATGCGGTCGCCAGCGCTGAACAGCAGTTGGCCGACAAGGGCTACGTAAAGCTGGAGGAAGGCGAACGCTGGCAACTGACAAGCGGCGGGCGCTACTACGTGGTGCGGGACGGCGCTTCCATCATTGCTTTCATTGTCGGCAGCCAGCCGCTGGCAGATGCTGGCTTCCGTATCGTGGGCGCTCATACCGATTCCCCCGGCCTGCGCCTGAAGCCCCGCCCTGCCCTTTCCGGCGATGGGTTGATGCGACTGGCGGTGGAGGTGTATGGCGGCCCCATCCTCGCCACGTTCACCGATCGGGATTTGAGCCTCGCGGGCCGGGTGATCCTGCGTACCGCCGCTGGCACCAAGAGCCAGTTGGTGCGCTTCGATCAGCCTCTGGTTCGCCTGCCCAATCTGGCGATCCACATGAACCGGGACGTGAATGAGCAAGGATTGAAGCTCAACAAGCAAAGCGAACTACCCCTGATCCTCACCACCCTGGCGGAAGGCCAGGACGCCGACGCCCATCTACGCAAGCTGCTGGCTGACAAGGCCGGCGCCGATGCCGCCGATCTGCTGAGTTGGGATCTAGCCGTCTACGACACCCAGAAGGGCAGCCTGTGGGGCGCTGATGAAGAGTTCATTGCCAGCAGCCGCCTGGACAATCTGGCTTCTACCCACGCGGCGCTGCAAGCCCTGCTGACCACGGAACAGCCGGAGGCGACCTGCATCGCGGCCTTGTTCGATCATGAGGAAGTGGGCTCGGAGAGCACCACCGGCGCCGGCGGCAGCTTTGCCGCGGACGTGCTGGCGCGCATCAGCATCAACGTCGGCGTCGAAGGCGAAGACCGTCACCGGGCCATGACGAAGAGCTTTTTCGTCAGCGCCGACATGGCCCACGCCTACCAGCCCAACTTCCCCGCCGCCTACGAACCGGGCCACAAGGTGCTGGTGAACAAAGGGCCTGTGATCAAGACCAACTGCAACCAGCGCTACGCCACCAGCGCCGAAACCGCGGCCCGCTTCATGGGCTTTTGCGAGAAGGCCGGCGTGCCTTTCCAGCAATACGCCCACCGCACCGATCTCGGCTGCGGCAGCACTATCGGCCCCATCGTCGCCGCACAACTGGGCATGCCGACGGTAGACGTGGGCTCGCCCATGTGGGCCATGCACAGCCTGCGGGAAAGCTGCGGGGCACTGGATCAGGCCTACATGATCGGGGCGCTGACGGCGGCGTTCGGGAACTGAAGGCAACGGCATCTCGTCGCGCTGGTCATGGGCTTGCTCGGGTTGGCTTGTACAGGCGGGGATTCACTGCGCACAGGTGACAAGGCTGGCAGTGAATCGGACGGCGAAAGCGCTCAGTGAGTTTCGAGCGAACAACTGTGCGACGTGGTGCCCTGCTCTATCTGCAACGTAGCGTGATGAATGTGAAAGTCAGCACGTAACACGTGGGTGAGCCCATCCATGAAAGCGTCGCCGGGGTAGCCGGCGGGCATCACTAGATGAACGGTCAGGGCGCTTTCGGTGGTGCTCATGCCCCAGATGTGGAGGTCGTGAATGTCGGCCACACCTGGCTGCTGACGCAGATAGGCATCCACGGCAGCCACGTCGATTCGCTCAGGGACTGCATTGAGCGCCAGTTGCACCGACTCCCGCAACAGGGACCAGGTGCCGATCAACACGACTGCCACGATGGCGAGACTGATGATCGGATCCAGCCAGTTCCAGCCGGTCATGAAGATGACGATGCCGGCCACCATGACACCGAGGGACACCGCCGCGTCGGCGGCCATGTGCAGATAGGCGCCGCGGATGTTGAGGTCGGTATGGGCATCCTTGGCGAATAGCCAGGCGGAAAGGCCGTTGACGACGATGCCGATAGCGGCGATGGCCGACACGGTGATACCGGCAACGGACGGTGGCGCCATGAAGCGTTGCAGCGCCTCTAGTGCAATCGCGCCGCAGGCCACGAAAAGCAACATCGCATTCGCCAGGGCGGCGAGGATGGAGGTACTGCGCAAGCCATAGGTGTAACGCTCACTCGGCGCCCGCGTGCCCAAGCGTGCCGCGCCCCAGGCCAGCGCCAGACCCAGCACGTCGGACAGGTTATGTCCGGCATCGGCCATCAGGGCGGTGGAATTGGCGATGAAGCCGTAAGCGAACTCGACCAGCACAAAGGCAAGATTGACGACGATGGCGATCTTGAAGGCCAAGGTGCCGCGTCCGGAATGGGCGTGGCCATGACCATGGTGATGGCCATGGCTGCAATGGTGATGGTCGGAGTGTTGATTCGCCATGTTGTCGTAAAAGGCTTGCGGCAGTTGGGGTTGAGGGAGGCGTGGAGCCAGAGCATTTGACCACGGAGCAAAGGGGCGAGCCATCAGCCTCGCAACAGAAATTCCTCGATCTCCCGCGCCACGAACTCCGGCTGGTCGTGTTGCACGTTATGCCCTGCATCCGCTACGGTGATTGTGCGCACGTTGGCAAAGCTTCCTATCCGGCGCTGATACTCATCCGGGTCTTTGTCGAATCGATCATGGATGAAGCCTTTGTCGGCGACCAACATCAGTACGGGCGCCAAGATTTTCCTCCACGCATCCATCGCATCTTCTACCCGATAGACAGCAGGTGACGGCACTTTGTGCCAAGGGTCGCAGGCGAGTTCGATGCCGCCATTGGCTCCGGGGCGACTGATGTTGGCAGCGAGCCAGGCAGCACGGTCTTCGCGCAGACGGGGATTCGCCGAACGCAGGCGGCGAGCCAGAGCGTCGTTGTTTTCGTAGGTGCGCAGGCGTGGGGCGTTGGACGCATCAATCGCGTCCAACCAGTGACCGATCTGCTGGGGGGCATCCACGTCTTCGGGCGGTGTGAGGCCGAGAAAATCCATCATCACCAGTTGCGAAATCCGCTCGGGACGCACGGCGGCGTAGGTAGCCCCGATGCTGGCGCCCATGCTGTGGCCCACGATCCGCGCTGGTTCGTCGGGGGAGTAGTGACGCAGCAGCACTTCCAGGTCCGCGTAGTAGTCGGGGAACCAGTAGGGATGCGAGAGCCATTGGGAGGCGCCGAAGCCGCGCCAGTCGGGCGCGATGACGTGCCAGGGCTGACGCAGGGAATTCACAAGAAACTGGAAGGTGGGCGAGCAATCCATCCAGCCATGGAGGAAGAACACCTTGGGCGCATTCTCACTGCCCCAGTGGCGCACGTTGTAGCGCAGACCGCGCACTTCGAGGGTTTCAGTTTTGGATTCGATGTTTTGCATGGCGCGGGATTGTAGACGCCCCCTATTGGATCAGGCCACACCGACTTGATCCTCGTATCGGGCGTCATACACTGCAAGAGGTTTCCGAGGGAGCGATCTATGGCCGTGGACTTCAAGGACTATTACGCAACACTGGGGGTGAAGCGCGAAGCGACGGCGGACGAGATCAAGAAGGCCTACCGCAAGCTGGCGCGCAAGTACCACCCGGACGTTTCCAAGGAGAAGGATGCCGAGGCCCGCATGATGG
The DNA here is from genome assembly GCA_036279515.1 of Rhodocyclaceae bacterium. Taxonomy (GTDB): domain Bacteria; phylum Pseudomonadota; class Gammaproteobacteria; order Burkholderiales; family Rhodocyclaceae; genus AWTP1-18. The sequence goes on from DASUJA010000183.1 coordinate 7,818, forward strand.
AATTGAACGAGGCCAACGCGGTGCTCTCCGACCCCGAAAAGCGGGCCGCCTACGATCAGGTGGGGCGCGGCTATTCAGCGGGCCAGGACTTCCGGGCACCGCCGGGCTGGGACACGGGATTTGAATTCTCGGGCCGAGGCTTTTCCGGCGAAGGATCGGACTTCAGCGATTTTTTCTCGGAGCTGTTCGGCGGCATGGGCGGCATGAGGGGCATGCGGGGCATGAATGGAGGACGCCATTCCCAAGCCCCTCGCGGCGAAGACCATAAAGCCAAGATCATGCTCGACCTGGAGGACGCCTATCGGGGCGCCATCCGCCGGGTGGAGTTGCGGGTGCCCCACACCGACGACTACGGTCGCGTGTCTCTGGAGACCCGACAACTGGAAGTGAAGATTCCCCGTGGTGTGAAGGAAGGCCAATCCATCCGCCTGGCGGGTCAAGGAACGCCCGGCCCCGGCGGGCGCCACGGCGACCTGTTGCTGGAGATCCATTTCCGTCCCCATGGACATTTCCGAGTAGTGGACAACGACGTGACCATGGACTTGCCCGTGGCACCCTGGGAAGCGGCCCTGGGCGCGGTAGTGGGCGTGGAGCTGCCCGACGGGAGCCAACTCAAAGTACGCATTCCCGAAGGGGCCCAGAGCGGGCGCCAGCTACGAGTGCGGGGCAAGGGCATTCCCACCGATCCCCCTGGAGATTTGATGCTGGACATTCGGGTGGTGCTGCCGCTGGCGAACAACGCCAAGGCGCGGGAGCTGTACGAAGCCATGGCGCGGGATTTGAACTTCGATCCGCGCCGGCTTGATGACTGAACCTATTGACTCGGCCAGCAAATGTCTGAAGTCGTCACCCCGGCGAAAGTACCCCGCAGGAAATGCCCTTGGGGTGCCGAGGTCCAGGAAGTGCCCCCCCCCAGCGGCACTGGATGCAGCCTTTCGCCCACTGCTGTCCGGAATATTTTCGAGAACATTCCGGAAGCGTAGGCAGGTACTGCGATTCGGACCTTGCAGCTGGGCACAGACTCAAAACTTCGATGGCGCTCGATTTGAACGCCAACCACAAAACTTCGTCATTCCGGCGAAAGCCGGAATCCAGGGGTTCTTGCGGACCTTCCTGGATCCCGGCTTTCGCCGGTATGACAGTCGTCTCAAACTTCATCGTGCCGAATCAATAGAAAGGAAACGCCATGCCCTCCTCCCCCAATCCAGCCACCGGCTATAGCGCCACGGCGAAGTCGCTGCACTGGCTCATCGCCGCGCTGATCGCGATCCAGTTCGTCCTTGTTGCATTGATGCCCGACATCGAACCGGACACAAAACCGACCACCGTCATCAATCTGCATCTTTCCATCGGGGTGGTGATCCTGGTGGCCACGGTGATACGGCTCGTCCATCGGCTAACGCATCCGGTGCCTTTGGCCATGCCCGGCGCACCGGCGTGGGAACGCCTTGCCGCCTATACGACCCATCTCGTCATCTACGGAATACTGTTGATCAGCCCTATCCTGGGCTGGGCGGCCGCGTCGGCGCACCGATTGCCGGTCACGCTGTTCGGCCTATTTACCCTGCCGGACATTGCTGCTCCGCGAGCACCTTGGGCGCTGGAGGCGGGAGACATTCACATGCAGCTGATGTGGGCGCTACTGGCCTTGATAGCAGCCCATGTGGCCGCCGCGCTGTACCACCATTTTGTGCGTCGAGACGACGTGCTGCGGCGAATGCTGCCCAAGCATTGAGCCAGGGCAGCTACTGCCATTTATGACTGGAGAGGGCGACCGGAATCGGTAGCCCCTACTCCCGGCGCCCTTATTTCGGGCGCTCTGTTCCAGGCAGTTTCAGCGCCTTCCGCCGAAACTGCCTGGGGTCCGATGGCACCACACTCCGGGCAATAAACCGCCCAACTACCCACATCGCACTCGAACACTGAGCACGCTTGCGATTGGCAGAAGGGGCAGGAGTGAGGGGTCATGGAACAACTCTCGTTGGGGTTGGAGGTGTTTTCGTTTTATCAGGCGGCTTGCCCGACCATGGCTACGGCCATCTTGTCGTGGTCCAGTTCCTTTTCCCACTTGGACACGACCACCGTCGCCACGCCGTTGCCGATGAAGTTGGTCAGCGCACGGGCTTCGGACATGAAGCGGTCGATACCCAGGATCAGCGCCAGACCGGCCACGGGGATAGAGGGCACCACGGCCAGCGTCGCAGCCAGAGTGATGAAGCCCGCACCCGTCACGCCGGAAGCGCCCTTGGAAGTCAGCATGGCCACGCCAAGGATAGTGAGCTCCTGAGTCAGCGTCAGTTCGATATTCAACGCTTGGGCCACGAACAGGGCAGCCATGGTCAGGTAGATGTTGGTGCCGTCCAGGTTGAAGGAGTAGCCGGAAGGAACCACCAAGCCCACCACGGACTTGGAGCAACCCATGCGCTCCAGCTTGCCCATCAGGGGTACCAGGGCGGATTCGGAAGAAGAAGTGCCCAGCACGGTGAGCAGTTCATCCTTGATGTAGACGATGAACTTGAAGATGTTGAAGCCGGTGAAGAAGGCGATGGTGCCCAACACGATGACCACGAACAGCACACAGGTTAGGTAGAAGCTGCCCATCAGCGCGGCCAGGGGTGCCAGGGCGCCGATGCCGTACTTGCCGATGGTGAAGGCCATGGCACCGCCGGCACCGAGGGGAGCCAGCTTCATGATGGTGCCCATCATGGCGAAGAAGATGTGGGAAGCGTCTTCGATGAACTGATGGACCGGATTACCCAGCTTACCCATGTGCACCATGGCGTAGCCGAAGAGGATGGCCAGCAGCAGCACTTGCAGCAGATCGCCGCCGCCAGTGAAGGCATCAGTGAAGGTCTTGGGGATGATGTGAAGGACGAAGTCCACCGTGCTTTGCTCGGAAGCGGCAGCCGCGTACTTGGCAACGGCCTTGGCATCCAGGGTGGCGGGATCGACGTTGAAGCCGCTACCGGGCTTGATCAGGTGCATGACAACGAGACCGATCACCAGCGCCAGGGAGGAAACGACCTCGAAGTAGAGCAGCGCCTTGCCACCCACGCGACCGACCTTCTTCATGTCGCCGGAGCCGGCAATGCCGAGCACCACGGTGCAGAAGATGACGGGGCTGATGAGCATCTTCACCAGCGCGATAAAGCCATCGCCCAGAGGCTTGAGGCTGGCGCCGGTTTTAGGGTCCATGTAACCCAGGAAACCACCCGCAAAGATGGCAATGAGAACCCAGAAGTACAAATGTCCGGTGACCTTTTTCATGGTGTCGCGCTCCGCCTATGTAGGTATTAATTACGATGATGTGGAAGTTACGCGCCTCCAATCCGGGTCGCCATTGTGGGAAACCGCAGTATTTCCTGACGTATTCCTTTCGCGCGATCACTGATGCGATTTAGAGCGTTCCGCCGGGTGCCCTCCTCCCAGCGAATTACACCTCCATCCGCTCATACTCGGAGATGACCTGCGCCCCGAACAGCAGCACCGTCGCGGCGATTTCCATGCTGAACAGCGCCACCACCGCCGTGGTCAGGGAGCCGTACACGATGCTGGCTTTCGACAAGGTGGTGAAGTACCAGACCAGCACATGCCGGATGATTTCCCAGCAAAAGGTCGCCGTGATGCCCCCGATCAGGGCGTGACGCAGGGGCAGACGCCCAACGGGGATGACGTAATAGACGGCGGTGAGAATCAGGATTTCCGTGGCGAGACCAAGCAGGTAGAGCAACAGACCCGATACGCCGCGCAAGGACCATGTATGGCCGATGATGTTGATGCTCTCCTGGGCCAGGGCTTGCAGGCCGATGGACACCAGGGTCACGGTGAACAGCAACGATCCCAACAGCAGGACGAAACAGTAAGGCAGCAGCACCGACACCAAGGCATGGCGTTTCCGGGCGCCAGCCCGATGGGAGAAGATGACCGCCATGGCTTTTTCCAGAGCGGAGAAAGCCACGGAGCTGAAGAAGAGCATGGTGATCAGCAACACCGCACCGATGGCAAGGCGGTTGTCGAGCACCTGCGATAAATCCACGAGAAATGCTTTGGATTGGCTCGGCACCAGCCATTCAAGATAGTGGGCCAGCACGCGGAGCAAGTCGGCCTCGTCGATGACGCGGGAGAGCACGATCACGGCCAGGATCAATAGAGGCACCAGGGACAGCAAAGCGTAGTAGGCAATGGCACCAGCCAGAAGCAGCCCCTGGTTGCGACTGAAACCCTTCAGGGTTAGTCCGAGAAAATGCAGCGGGTGTTTAAGGACGAGGACGAAGGTGCGGTCGAGCAAGGTCATGGCAAGGCAGATTGATTCGAGGCGAACAGCATACCGGGTGCGAACGCGCCGATCTCGCAACACCTATCGTTCCAGCTCACTCCTATTCCACCGCGCCAGATCGGCAGCAGATGAGTAGGTGCTTTCGCAGAATTCCATGAGCGCATCCTCCGGCGACCTTGCGGCTCGCATCGAGTCGTAGGGCAAGAGAAACTCCTTCAGGGTGCCGTCATAGCGGGCGGCTGCGGGGGCCACCTTCGCCTTGTCGAAACCCGCCGGTTCAGGTGCGGCATAGGCGTAGAAGGCAGGTTCGAGGATCAACGTTTTGTCGAGGACGTTGCTGCCGGCACGCACGCCGGGCCAGAAACCGTGGCTGATGACTTCGTTGCAATAGGCTTCGCGGGTGATCGGGTCCACGCCTTCCCTTTCCGGCGCAGGGCGACCGGAGAAGCGGGTGACGGCCAGATCGAAACTCCCCCAGAAAAAATGCACGGGGCTACATTTGCCGACGAAGCTTGAACGGAAGGCGTTTAGCACCTGGGCGCTGCGCAGCAGAATGCGCCAACAGCGGTTGGCGTATTCCGGATCGTAGGCGGCGTGTAACGTGTCTTCGGGAAAGGGGATAGGGTCGGCAACTTCCACCGGCACAGGCCAGATGCGTACCGGCAGGTCGAGATCACCCAGGGCCTCCATCACCGTGGCGTAGAAGTCGGCCACGGTCTGGGGTTCCAGGGCAAGGTAGCGAACGCCGCCGTCTTCGCGCTGAATGTTCAGCCGATGGGTGACGAAGTCGAACTCGATCTCAAAACATTGGCCCTCGCACAGCATAGGCGAGGTAGTGAGCCCACGAGCCGTCAGGTAGAAGGGCACATTCCACCAATGGTTGCAGCAGGGTGCCAGCGCGAGACGTATCTTGCCGACGATCTGTACCCACATGTGCAAGGTGGCGTAGGTGTCCTGCCACGCAGCCAGAGGCAGGGACGGCCAGGGTTCTTGACGCATGAAATTGCCTCCAGGGATTTGCGACACGCCGGGCGCGGAGCTCGGCGCCATGGGTAGTTGAGGGTGATGACCATTCGCGCCTCTTCCACGCTTCTTCCCCGACGACCACTTCGATTCGAGCGTCGCATCCCGGCGCGGGTTCCGCACGGATGGCGGAATCGGCGTCACTTCGGCTGGTCTATTGGGAGTGTCCTAAACAGGACGGGGCGCCATCGACCTGTCACGGCGAAGGCCGATGTTTTCCCTCTTATCCCCGACGCCTTCATTTGCCTCCGTGAGACACGAGCTATTTCGCCTTCCCGACCAACGCCTACTCAGCTACGCGGAGTACGGCGACGGACGCGGCTTTCCCGTGGTGCTCTGCCATGGCATTCCCGGCTCGCGCTTTCAACGACATCCGGACGAGTCCATTGCACGCCGCGCCGGTGTGCGCGTGATCGTGCCGGAGCGGCCCGGCTACGGCGCTTCGTCCGCGCTTGAAGGCGGCACGGTAGCGAACTGGGCCGACGATCTGGCGGCGCTGGCGGAACACCTGGGCTTGTCACGACTCGCCCTGGCCGGTGTTTCCGGCGGAGCGCCCTATGCCCTCGCGGGTGCGCACCGACTGCACCAGCGAGTGACGCGCGTCGCCCTCGTGAGCGGCGTGGCACCGGACCTGTTGGCGCATCGACTCAACCCATGGTCGCGGCTTACCTTGCATGTAGCCCAGCGCAATCCGCGTGCGCTAGGGCGCATGCTCGCCCTGCCCGCCAGCATGGCCGCACGCAGGCCCGCGGGCTACATACGTCTATGGGCGTGGCGCGCACGTAGCGCCGATCGACGCATCCTTGCCCTCCCCGACGTGGCCCGTGTCATCGCCGAAGACGTACCGACCGCCCTAGCCCAAGGGGCGACGGGCATCGCACGGGATCTCTGCTGCATCATGGCGGATTGGGATTTCGCACCGGGGAAAATCCGTGCCCCCGTGACCATCTGGCATGGGGAGGCGGATCGCAGCGTGCCGCTTACCTGCGCGGCAAAGCTCGCCACCAGCCTCAGTTCAGCCCAGGTGATACACGTGCCCGATGCAGGACATCTGGTGGTTTTCGAGTTATGGGCTGCGATGCTGGCGTGGCTAGTGCGATAGATCAAAACATCAGGCCGCCAAGGACTCTCGATACCAGTCCTCGAACTCTCTCCCTGGAAGGGGCTGAGTGAAGAAAAATCCCTGGCCGAGGGGGCAATTCCGCTCCCGCAGAAACTGCAATACCTCCTCGGACTCGATGCCCTCCGCCACCACGTCGAGATTCAGGGAGCGGGCCAAGGCAAGGATGGCGTCAATCACTGGCACGGCGGCCGGATCATGGCCGATGGCGCGAACGAAAGAGCGGTCGAGTTTGAGGCTATCCAACTGCATATGTCCAAGCTCGTTAATGCTGGACGTACCGGCACCGAAATCGTTCACCGCCACCTTGACGCCCATGCGATGCAGGTCGGCCAGCACCCGATTCGCCGCTGCGCCGTGGCCAGTCACGGATTGTTCGGTCAGCTCCACGCTGAGCCCGCCCCACGGCAAACCCGATGCATTTGTGGCGCCACGAATGTGCTCTGGCAGATGCTCGTCATTCAGCTGAAGGGACGAGATGTTCACCGCCACCGGCAGGAGGGGCAGGCCCCGATTCAGCCAATGCCGCTGCTGGCGACACACTTCCCGCAGCACCCAGTTACCCAGAGCAGGCATAAGGCCCGCCGATTCGGCGGCGGGAATAAAAAGCTCCGGCCCCACCTCCGCGCCAGGCCAGCGCAGCAGCGCTTCGGCAGCGCGAGGCAGGCCGTCAGCCAGTTGCACCACGGGCTGGAAATGCAACTGAAACTCGCCACGCTCAAGGGCCAGGCGCAGTTCATGCGCCAAGACCCGCGCCTGTTCGGCCCGCTCATTCATCTCTGGGCGGAAAAACTGATAGTTGTTACGTCCGATCACCTTGGCGTGATACATGGCCGTGTCGGCGTTCTTGATGAGTTCATCCACCGTATTGCCGTCCTCGGGCGACACCGCCAAGCCAATGCTGGGGGAAACCTGTAAAGACAATTCGCCGAAGCTGATCGGCTGGTCCAGCTTCTTTAGCACCTGGAGGGCAACCCGCGCCGCGTTGTCTGCGTTGTTGATGTGGGAAAGCACCGCGAGAAACTCATCGCCCCCGAGGCGTCCGACGAAATCTTCGCCCCGCACACAATCCGACAGGCGACGGGCCACTTCCTTCAGGACCGCATCGCCCGCATCGTGGCCGTAGTTGTCGTTGATGGGCTTGAAGTGATCCAGATCAACGAAGATAAAAGCCACCCGGCCATCACCGCGCTGCGCCTGAGAAAGCATATGGTCGCCGTATTCGTAGATGAGAGATCGATTGGGCAGGCCCGTCAGCACGTCGTGCAGGGAGAGCCGACGCACCGCATCCTCCATGGACTTGCGGGCCGTGATGTCGATGACGATACCGGCCATGCGCAGGGGCTTGCCAATCGCATCGAAGGCCACGCGGCCTTTGGCATGCACCCAATGCCCCGTGCCGCAAGGCCAGATGACGGGGAACTCCAGTTCGTAATCGCCCTCGCCTTCCAAGGCACGCTGTACCGCCGCCGCCACGCGCCCCTGCTCTTCGGGGCCGATGGTGTCCATGAAGCGTTGATAGGAAAGCGGCTCGTCTTGCGCAACGCCAAAGATGGCCTTGCAGCGGTCAGACCACTCCAGTCGATCGGTGGCAATGTCCCAGTCCCAGCTACCTACGCCCGCCGCATCGGTCACGTAGCGCAGTCGCTCCTCGCTTTGAAGCAATGCGGCCTCGGCCTGCTGTCGTTTGCTGATGTCCTCCACGATGGAGATGCAATGGGCCAGACCGGCGTCATGCAATAGGGATGAGGTAATGCGCACCCAAACCTGGGAGCCATCCTTGCGCCGGCACCGTTTTTCCACCACGTAGTCGGTCTT
>DASUJA010000184.1:0-32529 GCA_036279515.1 Rhodocyclaceae bacterium
GGCGATGCGGATTTTTTCTTCACCCTCGCTGATTTCCAGTTCGGAAATGCCAGAGTTCTGAACGAGGTCGATCAAGGTCTTGAGTTTTCTCAGATCCATGAGGTATAGCTCCCTGCAAGCCCGGACATAGAGTCCGGTGGATTTTTGGAATTAGGAAATCAGGAACGACGAATGCGGGCGAGGGCTGCTTCCAAGGCCAGCTCGTAGCCTTGGGCCCCGAGGCCGCATATCACCCCGACCGCAAGGTCGGAGAAGTAGGAATGCTGGCGGAACTCTTCCCGCGCATGCACATTGGACAAATGAACTTCGATGAACGGGATGGCTACCGCTGCCAAGGCATCGCGCATGGCGACGCTGGTGTGGGTGTAGGCAGCCGGGTTGATGATGATGAATTCGATGCCTTCGGTGCGAGCGGCCTGGATACGATCCACCAGTTCGCCTTCGTGGTTGCTCTGAAAGCTTTCGATCTGGACGCCTTGGGTACGGGCCTTGGCTTCCATGGCCTGGTGGATGTCCGCCAGGGTGGTGTGCCCATAGACATCGGGTTCACGGCTTCCCAACAGGTTGAGATTAGGGCCGTGGAGAACCAGCACGCGAATCGGGAAAGCCTTACCGGATGTCGCTTTGCTCTTTTTGCTCTCAGTTTTTTGGCTGCGAGTTGGCTTCGTCATGGCTGCTAGTTTGCCGGAAATAGCACCACTTTGTCTAGTCGGGGCATTTTGGCGGCGCTTGGGCCGCTTATTGCGGAGGTAATAGCCGGGTCAGTTCCGCTTCCAACTCGGCTTCCTTCCATTGCCCCAGCTTATGGGCCAGATAGCGGCCCTGTCCGTCCAAGATCACCGTAAATGGCAGCCCGCCAGCTTGGTTGCCCAGGGGCGCAGAGTAGGCAACGGCGTCCGGCGTGGCGGTCAGGATGGGATAGCTGACGGGGGTATCCCGCAGGAAATCCAGCACGCGGGCCGGATCATCCACGGCAACGCCAATGAACTGAACGTCCTTTCCTGAAAATTGGCGGGAGATGCGCGAAAAAGCCGGCATTTCGGCCCGGCAGGGCGGGCACCAGGTGGCCCAGAGGTTGATGACCTGGATCCCTCTGTGACCATCGTTAAGGGAAGCGGGCTTGCCGTTCAGATCCCAGACCGGCATGGCGAGTAGGTGCTGGACGTCTTCGCCCTGTGGGTTCGTGGGTTGTTGCTGGTAGTTGCCAATGCGATAGCCGGCGAAGGCAGCAAGAAGGGCGGCAGCTGCCACCAACGCCCAGCGCAAACCGGCTTTCATGGCTGAGTCTCCAGCAGGGCCGCAACCGCACTGGCCTTGGCTCGGTCGTGGTTGCCGGTAGGGCGTACCCGCTCCAGTTGCAGGGGATACACCGCCAAGGTCACGGGAATGTCGCGCCACTCTATGTGGAGCAAAGTTTCCGGCGTATCCGGGCCGCGCCGGCGCGGCTCCGAGGTGCGATAGGGAATTTGCTGGGAGAGCAGGGCGATTTCCACGTCCTTGGCACTGTCGGCAAACAGGTCGATTTCCACGGCCGACGTGCTGACGGCCGTGCCGTCGAGAACCGCTCCCGTGAGATATGGCCGAAATTCTGCAAGGTTTTCCATCACTTGCAGGGCGGTTGCCCGCATTTCCTGCAAACGTTCCTGGAGTTCATCTTCTTGGTAGAGGGATTGGTAGGCCCGTAGCTCGACCTGAACCTCTTCATTGGTGGGTAGCGCCTCCCCTTCGCCGATGCCCAGAGCACGAGCGGCTTTGCGCTTGGCGTAACCGTAATCGTTGATGCCGTCCTCGGCCATGAGCCGGGCAGCGTGGCTGGCGATGGCGCGACGAAGGTTGGAATCGATGCTGCTGCGGGCGGGAGACTTGCGGCGGGTCATGGCTGGCACCGTCAGTGGAGGGGCGGCACGGTAGAATCTCAGGCCATTCTACCTGCCGCATTCGCGGCAATTCCCCAGATCCACCGGATTTCCCTCATGCACATCCACATCCTCGGCGTTTGCGGCACCTTCATGGGCGGCATCGCCCTGCTGGCGCGGGCCGCCGGCCATCGTGTCACCGGCTGCGATGCCAATGTCTACCCCCCCATGAGCACTCAGTTGGAAGAGCAGGGGATCGAACTCATCAATGGCTACGACGCGGGGCAGATTTCCCTGGAGCCCGACATGTTTGTGGTCGGCAATGCCATTTCCCGGGGCAATCCGCTGCTCGAGGAAATCCTCAACCGCAACCTTCCCTATGTGTCCGGCCCTCAGTGGTTGGCAGAGCACATCCTGTGCGGCAAGTGGGTGTTGGGCGTAGCGGGTACCCACGGCAAGACCACCACCACCTCCATGCTGGCCTGGATTCTGGAAGACGCGGGCCTCAACCCGAGTTTCCTGGTGGGCGGCGTGCCCCAGGACTTCGGCGTGTCGGCCCGACTGACCGATTCCCCTTTTTTCGTGATCGAAGCGGACGAGTACGACACCGCCTTCTGCGACAAGCGATCCAAGTTTGTCCATTACCGCCCCCGCACGGCCATTTTGAACAACCTTGAGTACGATCATGCAGACATCTTCCCTGATTTGGCTGCTATCGAAACGCAATTCCACCATCTAGTACGCACCATGCCCACCCAAGGCTTGATCGTGGCCAATGGAGCCGAAGCTTCCCTGCGCCGAGTGCTGGACCGAGGCTGCTGGACGCCCTTGGAATGGTTCAACTGCGCCGAGGGCTGGCAGGCCAAGGCGGACGCGGGTGATGCCTTCTCCGTGCTCCAAGCCGGCAAGTCGCTTGGGCAGACCAGTCTTTCCCTCGCGGGCGCCCACAACCAGACCAACGCCGTTGCCGCCCTACTGGCTGCGCGTCACGCGGGCGTGCCCCTGGAAGTGGGGTTGAAGGCCATTGAGCGGTTCAAAGGCATCAAGCGTCGCCTGGAAGTGCGCGGCACGGTACGAGGGGTCACCGTCTATGACGACTTCGCCCACCATCCGACCGCCATCGACGCCACCCTGGCCGGCTTGCGTCGCAAAGTGGGTCAAGGCGCCCGCATCCTGGCGGTGCTGGAGCCCCGTTCCAACACCATGAAACTGGGCACCATGAAGGCGCAACTACCCGGCAGTCTGGCGGCTGCGGATCGGGTGTTCTGTTACGCGAACAACCTGGGATGGGATGCGGCAGAAGCGCTGGCTCCCTTGGGCGCCAGGGCCACGGTTCAGGACGATTTGGCTGCGCTCGTGGCGGCCATCGTCGCCGAAGCGAAGGATGGAGACCAAGTGCTGGTCATGAGCAACGGCGGTTTTGGCGGCATCCACGGCAAGCTTCTGGATGCGTTGGCCAAGGGATGAATCGGGAGCTAAAAAAGAATCGGCCCGCTGGTTTCCCAGCGGGCCGTCCTCGTCTCCTCCTCCGCTTATTCTTGCGAAGTTTTCTTTTTTATTGTGTGGCTGATGGGTTGGTTACCTTGCGGCGTTCAGCCTGACACCTTCAATTTGTACGCTGTTGATCGCGCTTCATGGAATGGAACTATACATGAGGCTTGAAATAATTACGATGAAAGCAACCGAGATTTTTGCCCCTGTTGTTTTCTTACCAAAGATAGATGGGTGACCAGGAGGTCGGGATGAAAGAAGTCTGGCGAAAGGGCTTGGTGGTGGCTGGGGTTGCGCTGGCAGCTGGCGGTGGCTATTTGGCGTCGCGCGTGGCGCATAAAGGGCCTCATGACGCACCCGTGACCAGTGTCCAGGCGGCTACCGTTGTCCAATCCGACAAGGCCCTGCCCGCCTTCAGCCTGGAAGGGCCGGCCGGTGCCTTCAGTAATGCCCAACTGATGGGCAAATGGACCTTTGCTTTCTTCGGTTACACCCATTGCCCGGATGTGTGTCCCACGGCCCTGTCCCTTATGCGTGACGTGCGTGCGCGGCTGGCGGGGAGTGGCGTCGCGCTGCCTCAGGTGATCTTCATTTCCGTGGACCCCGGGCGGGATAGCCGGGCGTTGCTGAACGAGTACGTGCCAGCTTTCGATCCAAGCTTCGTCGGTCTGCGCGGATCGGACGAAGCGATCGCGCCCCTGGTCAAAGCCCTGGGCGTCTTTTACGAGCGGCACGAGAAGGACGATCCACGCAACTACACGGTGGATCATTCCGCTGCTATGTATCTGATCGATCCTCAAGGTCGGCTGGCGGCTGTGTTCATGCCGCCAGTGACGCCTGAGGTGATGGCCCGCGACTATCGGGCCATTGCAAGTCGCTAAACCAGCGGCCCGGTAGATCAAAAGCCGGGCGGCTCAGCCAGCCCGGTGGGTTTCCTTCCAATCGGTGAATCGGTCATGGACGTTTTTGTGGCCGATCTTTGCCAGTATGCCGCCCCGTTCCAGCTTGCGCAGAAGGTTCGGGCGAACGTCACAAAGAATCACCGTGGCTTTGCTGCGATGGAAATCGTCAACCAACTCGGCCAGAGCCTGAATCCCCGTTGCATCGATGAAGGGCACCCGGCCCATGCGTAGCACCACCGTATCCACCTTGGATTGAATGCTCGCCAGGGTGCCTTGCAGCTTTTCGGCCGCACCGAAGAAGAAGGGGCCGTCGATGCTGTAGATCAGGGTGCGAGGCGGTACCTCGATGTTTTCGCTTTCTTCCAGCACGGCGGAGTCGCCCAGATGAGTCTGGGTTTCGTCCTGAACCTCCACAGCCTGGGCCATGCGCTGCATAAACAGCAGGGAAGCCAGTACCACGCCCACATTCACCGCGATCACCAGATCGGCAAACACCGTGAGGCCGAAGGTGATGACCAGAATGCCCACGTCGCCTTTGGGTGAAGTACGCAGCAGATGCACGAAGTGGTGGATTTCGCTCATGTTCCAAGCCACCACGAAGAGGATGGCGGATAGGGCGCAGAGGGGGATGTAGGAAGCCCAGGGCGCGGCCACCAGCACGATTGCCACCAGCGTTAGCGCGTGGAAGATGCCGGCCAAAGGGCTGGTGGCGCCGTTGCGGATATTGGTGGCGGTACGGGCGATGGCGCCGGTAGCAGCAAAGCCGCCGAAGAGCGGGGCGGCGATGTTGGAGAGGCCTTGCCCGATCAGTTCCTGGTTGGAGTCGTGGCGGGTGCCTGCCATGCCGTCCGCGACCACGGCGGACAACAGAGACTCGATGGCGCCGAGCAGCGCGATGGTGAAGGCTGGGCCGATCAGCTTGACCAAGTCGGCACCGCTGAACGAAGGCCACGTAAAGCTCGGCAGTTCACGGGGAATGCCGCCGAAAGCGCTGCCGATGGTGGCGACGCCGTCGAACTGGAAGATGGCCTGAATCGCGGTGACAACCACCATGGCAACCAGCGGACCGGGAATGCGCTTGAAGACCTTGGGGCTCAACAGATTCAGGGCCAGCGCCAGGAACGCCAAGGCTGTGGTTGCCAAGTGAAATTCAGGCAGGGCTGCGGCCAGATGGGTCAGTTTTTCATGGAAATGTTCGCCGCCGCCAGCGGGATGAAGACCGAAGAAGTCCTTCCACTGCCCCACCCAGATAATGACGCCGATACCCGTGGTGAAGCCCACGATCACCGGCGCCGGGATGAATTTGATTACCGCCCCGAAACGCACCATGCCCATGACCACCAGCATCACCCCGGCCATGAGGGTTGCCAGTTGCAGACCCGCAATGCCATAGGTGGCGGTGATTCCTGAAAGAATCACGATGAACGCCCCAGTCGGCCCCGCGATTTGCAGACGGCTGCCGCCGAAAGCCGAAGTGAGTAAGCCGGCGACGATGGCAGTGTAGATGCCTTGCTCTGGCTTGGCGCCACTGGCAATGGCGAAGGCCATGGCGAGCGGCAAAGCCACGATACCCACCACAATTCCCGCAATCAGGTTGTTGATGATGTGGCCCTTGCCCAGGAGGCCGGCCCGTTTTGCATCTAGCAGCGCGATCATAGCTATTGACCTGGAATGATGAACCCTAAGGCACAGCTTACGGCGTGCCCGGTCATATCAAAACAAAGAAAAAAGGGCAGCCGAAGCTGCCCCTGGGGGATGAAATTCGCTCAGTGCGAGGCAGCGAGCGAAATTTTCATTTTCTGTAAAGCTTTGGCTTCTATCTGGCGGATACGTTCCGCCGACACGCCGTAATCGGCGGCCAATTCGTGCAACGTAGGGGCGCTCTCACCGTCTTCCGTCAGCCAACGACGCTGAACGATAGCGCGGCTTCGGTCATCAAGATCCGCCAAGGCGTTGTGCAAACCCTCGCTGTGCAGGCGATCCCGTTCGCGGCGTTCGATGCAGGCAGTGGGCTCGCTGACTTCGTCAGCAGCCAGCCACGCGATGGGAGCGAAACGCTCTTCTTCGTCATCCTGAATCGGTTCAATCGACACTTCCCCCCCGCACAGGCGGGTTTCCATCTCCCGTACTTCCTCGGGTTTCACGCCCAGCTTGGCGGCGACGGACCGAACCTCTTCTTGCCCCAGCGTACCCAACCCCTGCTTCATGCTGCGCAGATTGAAGAACAGTTTGCGCTGGGCCTTGGTAGTGGCAATCTTCACCAAACGCCAGTTTTTGACGATGTATTCGTGTATCTCAGCTTTGATCCAATGGACGGCAAAAGACACCAAACGCACGCCCCGCTCGGGGTCGTAACGTTTCACCGCCTTCATCAAGCCGATGTTGCCTTCCTGAATCAGGTCAGCATGGGGCAATCCGTAACCCATGTAACCACGGGCAACAGAAATCACTACTCGCAAATGGGAGAGAACGAGCTTGCGCGCGGCCTCCAGATCTTCTTCATCCCGGAAGCGGCGAGCCAAATCCAACTCTTCCCCTTCGCTGAGCATAGGCACGCGATTAGCAGTCTGGATATAAGCCTCCAGGCTGCCAGCAGCGGCCGGAACATTGAAGTTGGCAAGCGTCAGAGCATGGGTCATAGAACAGGCACCTCCTTTGTGTGATTTGAGTTTAGCACTCTGTGCGGGAGAGTGCTAATAGAGGAAAGTTCCATGATTTGTAAGGTTATTTATCTGATTCCTGCGTGCGGCTAGACCTAGATTAGGCCTCCATTTGTGCAAGCCCTGCTTCTCCCACCGGCGGCGTCGCCAACCAGGGAATCAAGGCGCAGCGTTTTGAAAGCTCGGTAGCAACGCGGCGGATGAATGGCTCCTCGTAGTGCCCTCGTTGGCTCAACAAGGGATCGCGGGTGCCGCTGGCGAGCAGGGACTGGTTGATGACCCAGGCGAAGGGATCGATGCCGGCCCGGGCCAGGTCGCCTTGCAAACGTTCCGCTTCGTGCACCGGGGTGGCTTCGGGCAGGGTGACGATGAGGACCCGCGTGAATGTCTTGTCGCGCAGACGGGGCAGAAGTTGCCTGACGGACTCGGGCATGTCGCCTTGAGTTCGCATTACTTCCCGGTGATAAGCCTCGGCAGCGTCGAGCAGCAGGATGGTGTGGCCGGTGGGTGCCGTGTCGAGCACCACGAAACCGTCTTTGCCTTCGTCCACGGTACGGGCGAAGGCGCGGAAGACGGCGATCTCTTCAGTGCAGGGCGAGCGCAGGTCTTCTTCCAGCATGGCGCGTCCGCTGGCATCCAGGCTCTTGCCCGCCTTCTCCAGCACCTCCTGGGTGTATTGCTGCACCTCGGCTGCGGGGTCGATGCGCGTCACTGTGAGGTTCGGCACCACGCCGTCCACTGTCGCGGCCACGTGGGCAGCCGGATCGGTGGTGGAGAGAATCACCTTGCCGCCGCGCTTTGCCAGGGCCAGGGCGATGGCCGCTGCGATGGTGGTCTTGCCGACGCCGCCTTTGCCCATGGTCATGATGGCGCCGTGACCCGCCTGAGCCATTTCGTCAATCAGCGGCGCCAGTCCGGCGGGTAGCTCCATATCTGGCCGCGAGCCGGCATTGCCCTCAAGCTTTGCCGACTCGGGATGCGCCATGACGCGCAGCGCCTCCAAACCCACGGTGCCTCGTGGCAGAAAGGGGACGCGCGTTCGTGGCAGTTCGGCAAGCGCCTTCGGTATCTGGTCCAGCGCTTGGGTCGCCCGCTCGCTCATGGCGACGGCCACAGCGTCATCCCGCCGGTCCGTGGCAAAGACACCATTGATCGCTAGGTGCATGTTGCGGATGCCCAGTTGCGACAGCTCGCTGTAAGTACGGTTGGCTTCGCGCAGGGAGGCCACGTCGGGGCGGCTGACGAGGATCACTGTCGTTTCGGTGGGACTGGATAGCCGTGCCACGGTGGCCGCATACAGAGCCTTCTGCTTTTCCAAACCGGCCAGAGGGCCGAGGCAGGAGGCGCCGCCGGTGGAGGCAGTGATGAATTCGTCCCAAGCGGAAGGCAGCGTCAGCAGACGCAACGTATGGCCCGTTGGTGCCGTATCGAAGAGCACGTGGTCGAACTGCGCCGTCGCTGATGGATCGCCGAGCAGTTTTGAGAACTCGTCGAAGGCGGCAATCTCAATGGTGCAGGCGCCGGAGAATTGTTCTTCCATGCTCTGGATCGCCGCAGGTGGAAGCACGCCGCGATAAGGAGCAACCATCCGTTCGCGGTAGGCATGAGCCGCGGCTTCGGGATCGATGTTCAGGGCCTGGAGGCCGGGCGCATCGGGTACTGGCGTAGGCGACGAACCAAGATTGACGCCGAGCACTTCGTCCAGGTTGGAGGCCGGGTCGGTGCTGACGATCAACACCTGCTTGCCCGACTCGGCCAGCGCCAAGCCCGTGGCACACGAGAGGGAAGTCTTGCCAACGCCTCCCTTGCCAGTGAAGAACAGGTATCGCGTTTCAATCTTGGGTAGGGACATCGCCGCCACTCCGATTCAGCAGCAGCCGGACTTGGGCGAGCAGCAGCCACCCACCTTGATGTGGGGCTTCTCATCGGTGGTCAGGGTGATGCCCAGCTTCTGAGCCAGCTGCACGCGGGAGGGATACATGCCGGTGGAAACAATGTGGCCGTCCACAGTGATGATCGGCAGTCGATCCATGCCGGCTTCCATTTCTTTGACCACCGCCGGATTAGCGGCGAAGGCCTGAGGCTCCTGGCCCAGGTTGTGGCGCGCAACAGCGATGCCGTGTTCTTCCACCCACTTCAGATCGGCGGCGAACTGGGCCAGCACCGGATCCACGTCCACGCCGCACACGCCGGTGGAGCAACACATGGCCGGGTCGAACACTTCGATCTTTTTCATGATGTTTCCTTTCGCACTAAGTGAACTCATTCAGCAGGCCCCGTGTCGGACCGGCTTTGAATCAGGACGCGCAGCCGCAGCCGGCCGCTTCCGATGTGTCTGCTTCCGAAACAATCAAACGGGCTGCGTAACGGTTCATCTTTCCCGCAGCGCCGTTTCGTACCAGCTTGCCTACGTCGATTGCGGCAAGAATCTCGGCATCCTGCGCCCCGACCTCATGGGCTTTGCCCGTGTGGTATTCCAAGCAGGACTGACAGTTTGCTGTGATGGCAGCGCCAATGGCGATAAGTTCCTTCGTCTTCTCATCCAACATGATTCGTCTCCAGGTGAGTACCGACTTGGTACGCCTCTTAGACGAAATAGCTGCGCCGATGGATACAGTCAATCCGTCCTTGGCTTGGGCGTACAACACAGCACGTCGGCGTCCCGGTGGTGAAAGTCGCAGCGGTCCTTCAATGCGTCCTGCAAGGACTTGCGCGCCCGATGGAGCCGAATCTTGGCGTTGCCCGGTGTAATGCCTGCATCCCGGGCGATTTCGGGCGTGGTCTGTTCCAGCACGTCGGCCTGGATCAGCAGTTGCCGTTGGGATGATGGCAACGTGGCCAGCACCTGTTGCACGCACTCGCTCATTTGGTCTTGCTCAAGGCAGTCCACTTCTTCGATAGATTCGTCGGGCAAGGCGACTTCTTCCGCTGAACTCACGGGCGCCCGGCCTTTGCGTCGGAGTTGGTCGTAGGCCAGGTTGGTGCCGATCCGATGCAGCCACGTGCCGAGATTCGCGTCGCCGCGAAAACCCTCGACCGCGTTCAATGCCTTGAGCAGCGTGTCGTTGGCGATATCCTCTGCATCCGGCCCGACAAGGCGTGTCAGCGCCGAAACGAGTCGGTCGCGATGGGTCGGGAATTCCGCCATGAGCTCATCACGGTTCATCTTGCGCCGCGCTCGTACCAAGGCTTGCTGGCATTGACCACTTTTACCACCAGCAGCATCACCGGCACTTCGATCAACACACCCACCACGGTGGCGAGGGCTGCGCCGGACTGGAAGCCGAACAGGCTGATGGCGGCGGCGACCGCCAACTCAAAAAAGTTGGAAGCGCCGATCAAAGCCGAGGGGCAAGCCACGTTGTGCTTTTCGCCGACGGCCCGATTCAGCCAATAGGCCAGCGCGGAATTGAAGAACACCTGAATCAGGATGGGCACGGCCAGCAGGGCGATGACGAGCGGCTGCTTGATGATGGCTTCGCCCTGAAAGGCGAACAGCAGTACCAGGGTCGCCAGCAGGGCGCTGATGGACCAGGGGCCGATCTTTTCCATGGCCGCATCGAAGGCGCCCTGGCCTTTGGACAAAAGACTGCGACGCCACAGTTGGGCGAGGATCACCGGAATCACGATGTAGAGCACCACGGAAGTGATCAGCGTTGCCCAAGGCACAGTGATGGCGGAAATGCCCAGCAGCAGGCCGACGATGGGCGCGAAGGCGAAGACCATGATGCTGTCGTTCAGCGCCACTTGCGACAGCGTGAACAACGGGTCGCCGTTGGACAGGCGGCTCCAGACGAACACCATCGCGGTGCAGGGCGCGGCGGCCAGCAGAATCAAACCGGCGATGTAGCTATCGAGTTGATCCGCAGGCAGCATGGGGGCGAACAGGTTGCGCACGAACAGCCAACCCAGGAAGGCCATGGAGAAAGGCTTCACCAGCCAGTTCACGAACAGGGTGACGGCGATGCCCTTGCTGTGCTGGCGCACCTCATGGAGCGCGCCGAAGTCCACCTTCACCAGCATGGGGATGATCATCACCCAGATCAGCAGGCCCACCGGCAGATTCACCTGGGCTACTTCCAGCCGACCGATGGCCTGGAACAGGCTGGGAGCAAGCTGGCCCAGCACGATGCCCGCCACGATGCAGAGGAATACCCACACCGTGAGGTAACGCTCGAACACGCTCATGGGCGCTCCCATGCCGCTCTTCACTGCCACTTCGCATTGCACACTCATTGCGATTCCTTAAAGGCCAAGGGCTTCCCGCACGGCGGGAATCAAGCGGGCGCGAATTTCATCGCGGACTTGGACAAAGCTTTCCAGCGGCTCGCCATGGGGATCGTGGAAGGGCAAGTGAATGCGCGGCACCGGGCGCGGGAAGATGGGGCAGCTTTCCTTTGCGTTGTCGCAGACAGTCACCACCAAGTCGATGGGCTTGTCCAGCAGCGCGTCGATCTCCTTGGGGTATAGACCATCGGTCGGCAGGCCGATCAGCTTCAGCGCCTCAATGGCGCCGTCCGCCACCTTGGGCTGGGGCTTGGTGCCGGCAGAAAGGCCACGGACTTGGCCCGCCAGATCGTGGTTGATGATGGCTTCAGCCATTTGCGAGCGGCAGGAGTTTCCGGTGCAGAGCACGAGGACGGTTTTGGGCATTGTCATGGTTCGATGGGGTTCAGGAGGATTTCGCAGTCTTGCTGCGGCGTTGCTTGGTCGTGCTGCAAGAGGAGGTCTTGGGCAGACAGGCTTGTCCCTGGCAGCAGTTGCTGGTGAGAAACGCGATCAGCTCATCCATGGTTTCGTAAGCGGCTGAATAGCGGATGAAGCGACTTTCGCGCTGACCTTGGATCAGCCCAACGCGGGTGAGGTGCGATAGGTGAAAGGATAGGGTCGCAGGGGCCATGTTGAGTTGTTCGCCAATGGCGCTCGCGACCATTCCCTCCGGCCCTGCTTCCACCAGCAGGCGAAAGATGGCGAGGCGGGATTCATGACCCAGGGCGGCAAGAAGTTCGGCAGCGGTTAACGTTTCCATGATTCGAGTATCGTCGAAATATTGAGGAAGCGTCAACCGGCTGAACGATGTGACTGGATATCGGGATTTGCAGGGGTGGCTTCGCGGGTGTAGGTGCGAGCGCCCCTTTCATTGAGGACGTGGCTACCTGAAAACCCGGATTTCATCTGGGTTTGCGGCCGATGGTCTCGTCAATGAACGTCCGCACGCATACATGGCGCGACGACGGTGATAGGCGTTCGGACCGCAGCAAATTCCTGTGGCCCGAATCGTCAAGCAGACGAGTCTGCTTACTGGGTCACGACTTCTTTGGCGGAGTCGGTGCGGGGGCAGCTTGCTTCGGCAGCGTTTGGATTTTTGGGTGCAATTGAGCGTCGCACGCCGCGCAGACGAGGGAGCCGATGCTGCGCTCCTTGCGACCGAGCGGCTTGTGACAGCGCGAACAAATGGTCTGTGCCATTGTGATTTCTCCGTGGGGAACCGTTACAACCGTTGTTACGGGCGCTTATGTCTGATCGCCGGTGCGCCTTGTTTTTGATTTGCTGCTGCGATCAGCTATCGGGGAATGATACAAGCCACAGGCCTGTCATGTGAAATTCGTCACAAAATGTGAGCTTGCCTGTCGGCGCCCCAATAGGCAGGACTAAGGCAGGATTAGCGAGGGCCTGAAGGTCAACTTTCCACCCGGTTGCGGCCGCCTTCCTTCGCACGGTAAAGCGCGGCATCCGCCTCTGCGATCAGTGATTCGATGTCCGTCGCCCGTCCCGTTTCATCATGGCTCACGGCAACGCCGAGGCTCACCGTGTAGGCCGGCATGGATTTGTTCTTCTGCTTCTCGATCTCACGCCGAATGCGCTCCGCCACCGTCTTGGCTTCCTTGAGGCCCGTGTCCGGCAGCAGGATCACAAACTCTTCGCCGCCGAAGCGAGCCAGGATGTCCGGCACCCGCAACATCTCTGCCGACCGCTTGGCGTAATCCTTGATCACCTCATCGCCCACGTGGTGACCGTAGGTGTCGTTCACCTTCTTGAAAAAGTCGATGTCTGATGTAATGACTGCGAGGGGCGAGGCTGAACGGCCATGCCGCGCCCATTCGATTTCTGCCCGGTTGTAGAAAGCACGGCGATTAAAGGCGCCGGTCATGGGGTCGCGGGTTGCCATGAATTCCAGCTCCATTCGCAAACGTTCGTTGGCGAGGATGATGAAACCGATGGAAAGCCCCAGCACGCCGAGGGAGAAGGTGCCCAAGTAAATCTGCTGGATCAGATTGTGGTCGAAGATATCGTCCGTCTCGCTCACAGCCGTGGGCAGCGTAGCGATGCGCCACACCGCCACCACCACGCCCAGGGCAAAAGCCGATGTGAGAAATCGGTTGCCGAAGCCCTGAGGCTCGGCACGCCAAGCCAGATAAGCGCCCCAGGAGAAAAAGCCGATGTGGGCAATGGCCATGATGAACAACCGGCCCTGATAGCTCTGGGAGCCAAAGGCCAAGCCGGTGACGAGCAACAGGATTGCGCCGAGGATGTCCAGCGCGGGGCGCCAAGTCGGCTTGCGCCCCGTGTAGCGTTGCAAGCCGATCACCAGCAGCAACTGGCCCAGCAGCAACATGGCGCTGGAAGCGACCACCGTCCACCAATCTGAAAACACGCCCCGCATGGACGCTAGCCCAGAAGCGAACCCGATCAGCACCACCGCCTTGGCCCAGTCCCTCAGCCCTTCGATATCGTCAGGAAAGTTCCTCGCCTGGACCCAGAGCACGAGGGCGCAAAGCATGCCCAGCAGATTGGCGACGATGAGGAAGGTGCGGGGATCGATGGAAGGCATCGCTATTCTTTATGGGGGTGGTGCAAGACGGGGGGCAATTCTCCCAAAAAATCCCGAGTTCCAAAGGGCAGTGATGGAATAGATGTGTCGGAGCACGTGATGCCGAGCCATCTGCCTAAGGTGGGCTGAGCGACGAAAGCCCCAGTCGCTTTCAAAAGCACAACGCCTCCCCGCCGATGACGGCGAGGAGGCGTTTCTATCTGGGCAGTTGCTGGTGGCTGTTTCGACTCATTGAGGACGACTGATGTCATGTGCAGGTCGCCGGTCCGTTTTGTGCCCAGAGCAGACCTCCGCACTGCGGTTATCGAGCAGCGGCTCCCCAATGAAAAGGCGACTTTCAGCTTTACCGCACCCTGGCCATTATCGCCGGGCAGTTTAAATTCACGCGCAGTGCTCTTTCAGAATAATCACTTAATGCGGGCGCCGCGTTCAGCAAGCATAGCGACGACTTCTTGGTGTTTGCCTAGTGCGGCTAGCAACAATGGTGTGTTGGCGTCGGCGTCGACGGCGTCGATCTGCGCGCCGCTATCGATCAGGAGTTTCGCCATTTCGGCGTAGCCGTACAGCGCCGCCAAGTGCAACGGTCGAGTGCCACGATGCCCGCGGCTGTCGGCGGAAGCGCCGGCCTTGAGTAGCCTTTCGACCACGGGTTTGTTGCCGCTGGTGGCGGCGTACAGTATGGCGTCATACCCCTTAGAGTCTTCGCGCAAATTGTGGTCGGCGCCATTTTCCAGAAGCAGGTCGACCACCGGTAAACGACCGTTCTGACTGGCGACCATCAGCGCCGTGCGGCCGTCGTTGGCGCGCTGATCGGGCTTGGCGCCAAGGCCGAGCAGATGGCGCACCACCGGAATCCTGCCGTTAGCCGCCGCGCAGAGCAGCGGCGTCTCCCCGGTATTGTTGCGTTGGTCGAACTTCGCCTTCGCAGCGATCAGTAGTTTGAGCATGGATAGCTGACCAGCGCAGGCGGCAGCGCGTAGAGGCGTATCGATGCCGTTGCCGAGATCGACATTCGCCCCCTTGCCGATCAAAAGCGCGGCGATTTCGTCCCGGCCCTCGCGGGCCGCGACGATCAGGGGCGTTTCCTGGGCGTTGTTGCGCGCGTCGACCTCCACGCCCTTGGTGAGCACCATGCGCACGATGTCCCGGTAGCCCATGCGCACCGCGATGAACAGGACCGAATCGCCCTGGTTGGTGCGGGCGGTAATGTCCGCACCGTATTGAATCAGCAGGCTGGCGATGCCCTGCCGACCGTTCTGGATGGCGGCGGCAAGCGGCGTCTCGCCGCGTCGGTTGGGTGTGTTCGGATCGGCGCCTTGGTCGAGCAGTATCTTAACCACCCCTTCATTGCCGGATTGCGCGGCATGGAACAGCGGTGTTGCCCCTTCATTGTCTTTCTGGTCGACGCCGGCATGGGCGATGCAAGGCAGGGCGAGGGCAAGGAGAACGTACCGCAGTAAGGCTTTCATCGGGAATCCTTTTCGCAAGTTAAGACACATCGAAATTCGAGACAACATTCAACGCTTGCGCGCGTCGAGTAGCAGGCGGGTCATGTCGGGATGTTGGGTGGCATACGGTAACGCCGCTTCGGGAGAAGCCCCGAGAGCGAGCAGCTCGCGCGCGGTGCCGAGATGGTTCGCCATCGCCGCCAGCGCCAGCGGAGTCATCCCGTTGTTATTCTTCAAATCGATGGGCACGCCCTGCTCGACCAGCCAGCGCAGTGCAGTGCCCATGTTTAGTTCTGGATCGGGTTGCGCCGCCAGGATGTGCGGAATCGTCATACCGGAGCGAGTCTTGGCAAAGATGTTGGCGCCGCGCTCCACCAGGAGTTTCACCATGCTGGCGTCGCCGTTGGCGAAAGCTTGGGCCAGCGGAATCTGCATGTCGAATTCTTTTCCCATGGTTTGCGCGTTCATGGCTGAGGGGTCGAGGCTGGCGCCGCGCTCGATGAGGAAAACGGCCTGCTCCGTGTTACCGCGGTAAATGGCGAAACCCAGCGCGTTATAGAACCACCTTGAGCCAGGATTGAGCACGAGGAAGTTGATGTCCGCCCCGGCGTCGAGTAGCGCCTGGGAGATGTCCGGGCGTCGGGCCTCGAGGGAGGCGATGAGCGGCGTAATCGTAACTTCCTTGCGCATGCCCGCTCCCTTAAGCAGTATGTGGGCGTTGTTCCGGTCGGCACCGGCTTCGAGCAGCAGGCGCACCATGGCGAGGTCGCCGTTCTGCACGGCGACCAACAGAGCGCCATTGCCGTCGGCGTTGGCGATATCAGGGTTGGCGCCGGCACTAAGCAGCAGGCGTGCGGTATCGGTGCGTCCTGCGCGCGCAGCGGCGTGCAACGGAGAGGATCCGTCCAAATGCAGATTCACCGCCCCCCCCAGCGTTAGCAGCAGGGTGCAGAGTTCAACGTCGCCGGCCTGTGCGGCCAGTTCAAGAAGCGAGACGGCCTTCTTGCGCCGGGGGGTGTCTGGATCGGGAGCGAAGATGAAGGCATTCGGATTGCCGCCGGCGGCCAGCAGGCGCTTGATGTTAACGTGGTCGCCTTTGGCTACAGCATCGGCGAGCGATGGTTCTACGGCCTCTACCGAAAAAGCGACGGTCAAGACCAAGGCATACAAGAGGCGCGCAAGAGCTTTCATGGTTGACGGCTCAGCCATTCGACAATCTGCACTTGTCTGGCGGCTGCGGCCAGCGAAAGGGCCGTGGCGCCCAGGCGGTTGGCGCGCTTGAGATCCGCGCTGCGCGTGGCCAGCAGTTGCAGCATCTCCAATCGTCCGCCCTTGGCAGCGAGCATGGCAGCGGTATCTCCCGCGTTGTCGGCGGCGTTAATAAGGGCAGGCCGGCGGTCGAGAAGAAGGCGGACGTTTTCCAGCCGCCCTCCCTGCACAGCGTGATGCAGCAGCGACTTGCCGTCCGGCGCGCGCAGGTCAAGCGCTGTCTCGGTTAGCAATGTCGACAACAATGGGGTGGCCGCACTTCGCGCTGCCAGCTCTCGGGGAGAAAGGCTTTCCTTGTCCCTCGCATCGAGGTCGACATCGCGCTGACGCACCCAACCCCAGACGTTGGGATTGCCGCTTTCCACAGCGAGGTGGGCGAGCCCGCGTCCCGCCTTGTTGACGATGTCCACGCGTGCACCCAGGGCCAGCAGCGCATCCGCGAGCGGCGGGCGACCCTGCCTGATGGCTTTCATCAGCGCGGTCTCGCCGTCGTTGTCGGGATCGTTGATAAAGTCGAGGCGACCATCCTTGATGCAGCCCAACTCTTCCACTATCCGCGGACTGTTCGCGAATTCGGCCGCCACATGTAGGGCAGTGCGACCCTTGTCGTCCTTTTCGGCAGGAGATGCGCCCATCTCCATGAGCCAGAGGATACTGCGCAGATTGTTGTAGCTGACCGCCGCATAGAGGGGCGTGTCTCCGCGCTGGGCGCGGGCGAAGATGTCGCCGCCGCGCGCGTGCACGAATTTGAGCAAATCCGGGTAACGGGCGGCGTAATGGGCCGGCATGAAACCGTCGAAGCGGCCGATGCGTGGGTCGGCACCATGTTCGATCAACCACTTTGCGGCATCGGGATGTTGTCTGGAAAGCGCTGTAATCAACGCCGTGTCGCCGTTCGCATCCCGCGCGTTTATGTCCATGCCGGAGGCAATATCCTCTTCGAGGCAGGGCACGCAGCCCGTCCAGGCGTGCTGGAAAAAACGGGGATCGGACGGCGCGCTCCAGGCGGATGCGCACAGGCAGGCAAAGAAACAGAGGACGGCGGCTTTCATCGTGCTACTCCCGCGAGGACGGCGGCGGTCTCGCCGTGCTGCGCCGCCAGAGCCAGAGGCGTCTGCCCTTTGCGGTTGGGGGTGGTGGCGTCCGCACCGGCGGCCAACAGCAGCCGGACAACCTCCGTTTGGCCCTGCTCGGCAGCGCGGTGCAGCGCGCTGTTGCCCCAGTTGTCTTTGGCGTGAATATCTGCGCCAGCTGCGAGCAGCCGCCGGACGGCGGCAGGTTTGCCATTCCAGGCCGCGATTTCCAGGGCCGACCGGCCGTAGCTGTTGCGCAGGCGCGCATCGGCGCCTGCCGCGAGCAGCAGATCCATAATCGCCTCATGGCCGGGAATAGCAGCGTCCATCAGAGCAGTCCCGCCTTGGTTGTCGCGCTGGTCGATGCGCGCGCCGGCAGCGAGCAGCCAGCGCACCGCCTCCACCTGTCCGCCGGCGGCGGCGGCTTGCAGGGCGGAATAGCCGCGCTGGTTGGCGGCGTTGACGTCCGCCTTGCGCTCGATGAGTAACTTGGCGCAGGCGCTACAGGAAGCGAGCAGGGTGCTGCGTAATGGGGTATTGCCCAGCGGATCCTTTGTGTCGATGCCGGCGCCGTGGTCAAGTAGGGTCTTCATGGCGAGCGGACGGGCTTTGATTGCGGCGTACGCCAACGGCGTGCCGCCGTTGTTGGCCGGCTGGTTGATTTTCGCACCGGCTTTGAGCAGCAGTTCGACAATTTCTGGCTTGTCGTTGTTCATCAGTGCGTGGTGCAGCACGCCATCGCCGGCGCGGCTATACCAATCGACACGTGCGCCGGCATTCAGCAATAGTTCCACGGCGCGCATGGAGCCCTTGTTTGCGGCGATGAGCAACGGTGTAACCTGGTCGTTGTCGGCGAGATTGGTGTCGGCACCCGAGCGCAGCAGAAATTCGATGACCGCAGGCTGATCGCCAATGACGGCCATCACCAGAGGCGAGGAACCTCTGCCGCCGCGGGCATTGAGCAATCCGGGATTGGCGTCGAGTAGGGACCGCACCAACGCTAGGTTGCCGTCGCCCGCAGCCTGATGGATCGCTTGAGCGCCGCTGCTTGCTTGGTTTCCTGGCAAACCCAACCGCCCGCCCAGCGCGACGATTGCCGGGTTGCCGCCCTGCGTGGCGATTTTCATGAAACCGTTGCCTTTGTTGGTGAGGCGCGCCGGGTCGGCGCCCATATCGAGCAGGAAGCGTACAAGCCGCAGGTTGCCGGATAGCGCAGCGTCGAACAGCGTGGTCATGCCGTCCTCGCGCGCATGGTTGACGTCTGCGCCGTTGTCGCGCAGCAACTTCATCATGGCGTAGCGCTCGTGCGCCGCTGCGAACATGAAAGGCGTGACTCCGTGCTTGTCAGCGAGGTCGACCGCCGCCCCTGCGTGCAACAACTCGGCAGCGATGTCCGTTCGCGTTTTGCGCGCCGCGTACATCAATGCGGTGCTCCCACCGACGTCCTGCGCATCCACCGACACACCGGCCTTGATCAGCATCTTCAGCGCTTCGAGGCGATCGAAATTGGCGGCCCCGATCAGCGGCGTCTCGTCGTTGCGCTGTGCCCGCGCGTTGATCGCCACGCCTTTCTCCAGCATCAACGCAAGGGGTTTGGGGCTGGGCGACTGAAGGGCGATAAACCAGGCGGGGGCAGCGCCCTGGCTTCGCGCGGGATCGGCGCCGGCCTTCAACAGCATGCGCGCAGTCTCGGCATTGCCCAGCGCCAAGGCGCTCTCCAGCGTCCCCCAGCGCGATTCATCGGCGCCGCCGTCGACGCGGGCGCCCTTGTCCAGCAGCAATCGCACCATGTGGTTGTCGCCCTGCGCGGACGCTCTGGCGAGTACGCTGACGCCGCCGTTACCAGTTTCATTGGGATCGGCGCCCAGGGAGAGTAGCAAGCGGGAGATATCGATGTCGGCACGGTCGACGGCGAGCCAGAACGGCGATTCGTCGCTCGCCGTCCGATATTTCCATTTCGCGCCCCTGTTCAGCAGAAGACGTACGGTGGCAGACTGGCCGTGGCGGATGGCAGTCATCACGGCGGTCTCCCCGTCGTCGTTGATCTCCTCAAGCCTTGCGCCTGCCGCGAGCAGGGCGCTCGTCAAATCCAGGCGCCCCATGCCTGCAGCGATCATCAGCGGAGTGCAGCCGTGCTCTTGTCCATCGACTTGATCGGACGCAACACTTTTGATCGTCGCGCTGTCACCCGCCAGCAACGCCCGCCTCAAGCCGGAAAATTCAACGTCGTCGTGGATCAAACAGCGTTGCGGCCTGGCTGTGAGGTCTCTGTTGCACGAGGCTCCGGAGACACCTGTGCCCCTGGCGGTGGCATTGCACCCCAAAGGTTCGGCGGCGAATGTCTGTGCTATGCAAACCGCAAGTGCCACAAACCGAAGCCCCCCAATGGGGAACCGCATGCAGCGTACAAATTGGCAATAGAGAGAGGCCAAAAAACTATGCTCGTAGGAAATATATGTGTCCGTCACCGATACATCGCACAGAAGCGATCGGAGGCTATGGCCACCAGCGCGCGACCTTGATTTTACGTCAACACTATGCAGACGGTCTGAGTGAATGTAGATATGACAAATTCGATAGGCTGAAACGCCGACCGGCAACCAAGGAAAGATCATTTTCCTGAACTGCTCCTGGCCGACAGCGAACCGCGCGCTGTCGGTACCTCAGCCTAAGCTGCCTTTCAGTTGAGTGTGTTACGGCCTAGGTGACCGTCCGTTCCTGGCCGGATGCTGCCTCTTGCTATCGCCCACCTATAGAAAGCACGCAGGCAAATCCCGCTAATTCCTTTTCATCCCAGCCCCGGCATTATCCGGGGCTTCTTCTTTTGAACGCCATGTTCCCAATGGCTCCCTTTCCCCCAAGCGGCGCAGCTTGGAGGCGTCATCGCGCAGGCGAGGCGTCGAAGTAGTCCTTAGCATCTCCTTCTATCGGCGTTGCCTCTTCTCTCTGGGGCAGCAAGTAGGAGTGGCACTCGTGACGGCGGGCCATGATGGAGTATGCAAGCACTGATGGGTTGGGGATTTTCCGGGTGACGGCGCGGCCCAATTCGGCTGTGTCCAGGCCGGGACTGAGCGTGGCGCTTTCCATACTGCTCCCCTGTTGCGCGGTGGCTGCGACGGTGTTTTTTGCTCTGGGGGCGTGGCCGGTGGCGGTGTTCATGGCGCTGCCTCTGCTGGGGCTTGCTGCCGCTTTCGGCTGCGTCTGGCGACATGCGGAGGATTTCGAGCGCATCACGCTCAGCCGCGATCAGTTGACCGTTGATCGCCATACGCCCAGCGGTGACAAGCACGTGGAGTTCAACAGTCAGTGGGTCCAGGTGGCACTGCACGGAGTGGGACTGAGTAGTCGTTTGATTCTGCGCTGCCAAGGCAAGGAGGAAGTGTGCGGGTTGTTGCTATCGGACGATGAGCGGCGGTTCGTGGCGCGTGAATTGAAGTGTCGTCTGGCGCGGATGCAGCGTTGAGGAGGGCAGTGTGGAGAATGTGGTCTTGCGTATCTCTGTTCGCGGATGGTTGAGGGGGCTGTTGTTGTTGCTGCTCCATGCCGCACTACCTGCCTGGGCAGACTACGCGATCAATTTGCAGAACCCGGCGACGGTCGTGGCGCGGGAGGTCTATCACCTGCACAACGTGATTCTGCTGGTGTGCCTGGGCATCTTCGTCGTCGTCTTTGTGCCCATGTTCTACGCGTTGTGGCGCCATCGGAAATCCGTGGGCCATGTGGCGGATGTCTTTCACGAACACACGGGCCTGGAGTTGGCGTGGACCGTGGTGCCGGCGCTGATCCTGGTTGGCATGGCGATTCCCGCCACGTCGCTGATACTCGACATGCGCAACACGGCGTCGCCGGACACGACCATCAAGGTCACGGGCCGCCAGTGGAAATGGGAGTACGAGTACTTGGCCGACGCGCAAGGGCAAGGCCAGGGCGTGCGCTTCATCAGCAATTTGGCAACTCCTGAAGATCAGACCCACAACCGTGCCGCCAAGGGCGACAACTATCTGCTGGAAGTGGATCAGCCTCTGGTCGTCCCTGTGGGGAGGAAAGTGCGTCTCGTCATCACCGCCGAAGACGTGATCCATTCCTGGTGGGTGCCCGCCTTCGGCGTGAAGCAGGACGGCATTCCCGGTTTCATCCGCGACGTGTGGATACAGGTGGACCATCCTGGCACCTATCGCGGCCAGTGCGCCGAGCTGTGCGGCGTGGGCCACGGTTTCATGCCCATCGTGGTGGAGGCCCGTTCGCCCGAGGAATTCAATCAATGGCTGGCGGGACGCAAGGCCCAGCAGGCTGCGGCCCAGGCCAGTGCTGCCAAGGATTACAGCCTTGCCGAATTGGTGGGCATGGGCGAGAAGGTTTTCAAGAACAACTGCGTCGCTTGCCATCAAACCAACGGCAAGGGGCTGCCTGGCGCATTCCCTGCGCTCGACGGTTCGGCCCTCGTGAATGGACCCAAGGCAGGCCACATGGATCGCGTGTTCAACGGTAAGCCGGGCACTGCCATGGCAGCTTTCGGCAAGCAGTTGAGCGACGTGGACATCGCGGCGGTGATTACCTACGAGCGGAACAGCTGGGGCAACAAGACCGGCGATGCGGTACAGCCCCGCGAGATAGCGGCGTTGCGAAAGTGAGGGAGCCATGCGGTGCCAGCGAAACCTTTCCGCGAGCCTTCACGCGTATACGCGCGGGCGTTCATTGTGGTGGTGGGGCGGCTGGAAACGCAGATGGGGTCCGGGTTTTCGGGCGGTGGTGAGGGTAATGAAAGGGGGGACAGATCCGTCATTCCGGCGAACGCCGGAATCCAGGGGTTCTTGCGGCCTTTCCTGGATCCCGGCTTTCGCCGGGATGACGACATCACTTCGTTTTCGCCGTCGCGATATTTATTCCGGACAGCAGTGGGCTACCGCCGGGATGACGACGTCACTTCGATTTCACCGTCGCAAAAATCGTTACGACCGTAGCGCTCTGTGTGATTAGGAGATTCACGATGGAAATCGCAATCGAAGGCGCGGGGCATGGCGGGCATGAAGGCCACGGCGACCATCCCACCGGCGTCATGCGCTGGCTTACCAGCACCAATCACAAGGACATCGGCACCCTCTACCTGTGGTTCTCCCTGTCCATGTTTTTCTTCGCCGGCACCTTGGCGATGCTGATTCGTGCCGAGCTGTTCCAGCCGGGGCTGCAACTAATGACGCCTGCCTTCTTCAACCAGCTCACGGCGATGCATGGATTGATCATGATCTTCGGCGCCATCATGCCGGCGCTGGTGGGCTTCGCCAATTGGCAGGTGCCGCTCATGATCGGTGCGCCCGACATGGCGTTTCCTCGCCTCAACAACTGGAGCTTCTGGCTGCTGCCGGCGGCGGCTACGTTGCTCATCTCATCCTTCTTCGTCCCCGGCGGCGCGGCAGGCGCGGGCTGGACCATGTATCCGCCCTTGTTCATTCAAGGCGGCATCTCCCATGACATGACCATCCTCGCGGTGCACATTCTCGGGTTGTCGTCGATCCTGGGCGCCATCAACATCATCGTCACGATCCTCAATCTGCGGGCGCCGGGGATGACGTTGATGAAGATGCCCATGTTCGTCTGGACCTGGCTCATCACGGCCTTTCTGCTGGTGGCTGCCATGCCGTTGCTGGCGAGTGTGATCACCATGGAGCTGACCGATCGCCATTTCGGCACCCACTTCTTCAGCGCGGCGGGGGGCGGTGATCCGGTGCTCTATCAGCACGTGTTCTGGTCCTTCGGCCACCCGGAGGTGTACATCATGATCCTGCCGGCCTTCGGGCTCGTCTCCACCATCATTCCCACCTTCGCCCGCAAGCGGCTGTTCGGCTATTCCTCCATGGTTTATGCGGTGGCGAGCATTGCCGTCCTCTCCTTCGTCGTCTGGGGACACCACATGTTCACGGCAGGCATGTTGGTGCCGGTGCAGATCTACTTCATGTACGCCACCATGCTGATCTCGGTGCCCACCGGAGTGAAGGTCTTCAACTGGGTGACGACCCTTTGGCGCGGGTCCATCACATTCGAGACGCCGATGTTGTTCGCCATCGCCTTCGTCTGCCTGTTCACCATCGGCGGCTTCTCCGGCCTGGTGCTGGCGTTGGTGCCGGTGGACGTGCAGTTGCAGGACACCTACTACGTGGTGGCGCATTTTCACTACGTGCTGTTCTCGGGTTCGGCCATGGCGATCATGGGCGGCATTTACTACTGGCTGCCCAAGTGGACCGGCCACATGTACGACGAGACCTTGGGCAAGTGGCACTTCTGGCTGACGGCCATCGGCTTCAACGTGACCTTCTTTCCCATGCACTTTCTGGGGCTGGCCGGCATGCCGCGACGCATCCCGGACTACGCCCTGCAATTCGCCGACTTCAACCGCATCGCCAGCCTCGGCGCTTTTCTGCTCGGGGCGAGTCAGTTGCTGTTTCTCTACATGGTCATCAAGTGCGTCAGGGGAGGCGCACCGGCGGGCGAGCGCCCGTGGGAAGGGGCGGAGGGCCTGGAATGGACGCTGTCTTCGCCGCCGCCCTATCACTCCTTCACCACCGCGCCGCAGTTGCGTTGATGCAGCGCTGAGGAGATCAACATGAGTTCCTCATCCCCCCCATCTCCGTCATCACCGGGCACTTCCGCCTACTACGTGCCGCCGCCCTCCTGGTGGCCGGTCGTGGGTTCCGTGGCGCTGTTTTCCCTGGCGAGCGGTTTCCTCCTGTTGTTGGAGAAGATACAGGTGGCGCCCTACGTCATGGCCTTCGGCGCGCTGCTGCTGGTCGCCATGCTCTTCGGCTGGTTCGGCAACGTGATCCGCGAGAATCAGGCGGGGTTGTTCAACGGTCAGGTGGATACGTCGTTTCGCTGGGGCATGGTGTGGTTCATCCTGTCCGAGGTGATGTTCTTCGCCGGTTTCTTTGGCGCGCTGTTTTACACGCGGACATTCGCCGTCCCCGATCTGGGCAGCACGCCGCTGCTGTGGCCGGATTTCCACGCGGCGTGGCCCACGGCGGGGCCGGGTGCCAAGGGCAGTTTCACACCCATGGCCGCTTGGGGGATTCCGGCCATCAACACGCTGATCCTGCTGTCCTCCGGCGCTACCGTCACTTGGGCCCACTGGGGTATGAAGCTGGGCCGCAGAGGCCAAGTGAAGGCGGGCCTGATTCTCACGGTGATCCTCGGCCTGCTCTTCCTGTCGCTTCAGGCTCACGAATACCTGGAAGCGGCCTTCACCATCCGCACCGGCATCTACGGCGCAACCTTTTACATGCTCACCGGCTTTCACGGGCTCCACGTGACCCTGGGCGTGATCATGCTGGTCGTAATTACGCTACGGGTCTTCGCCGGCCATTTCAACGCCGAACACCACTTCGGCTTCGAGGCCGTGTCCTGGTATTGGCACTTCGTGGACGTGGTGTGGCTGCTGCTGTTCATCTTTGTCTATTGGCTATAGCTCGCTAGGCGACCTTGCGAACTGACTCGTTTCAGCCATCGGCTCAAGCTTTGGGCCGAGGAGCGCGCTATGGAAAGCCAGCTGCTGAAGACCATCGTCGCACGGCAGGAAAAGGAGCGGGAAGAAGACGTCTACCGCACGAGCCATCACATTTCCACTCGCCGAAACCTGCAACTTGAATCAGCAGTCAATCGAGGTCTGGCTGCCGCTTATCTCTTGAATCTCGGTGTGGGCGCAACCATGATGAGAGAAGAGGGAGTGCCGCCGCAGGTGGTGGCCCGTGTGTTGCGATACCCCGAGTTGCGCCGCGCCACCGATTGGAAGCGCTAAGTGAAAACTAAGTGAAAGGAAGGGCGGCGATGCGCGACTTTATTCTGGCCAGGATTGCTGCAATCCCCTGGTACTTCTGGTTCCTGTTGGTTGCCTGGGGTGCCATTGAGGCTGCGGGGTGGTTGCGGGTGCGCAAGAGCCGGAGGCGTCGGCTCACCCGTTCAGGAAAAGTTGAATGCCGGAGAGAAGGTGCTTGGGAAAAATTTTCCCGATGGGGATTGCGCCGCCGGGTTTCCTGACGATAAGTGGGGAAATCCGTGAGTCTTGCCTATCGGTTTCCGGGGAGGCAGCGTCAATAACGAGGGGTACCCGAAACCCCACAGTTCACCTCATATATTTCCGGCAATTCCCTGTTCGGAAAGGCTTTATTCACTTACCCACAAAACCTGTGGATAATTCTGTGAATTGATGCCGGTAGACGTGCCTAAGTGTCCGTCCCATAAGCCGCTTTGTTAGATTGCTGCAAGCTTGAGCGGTCTTTGTTGTTCTATATAAATCAACAAGTTATAGAATTTACTCTAGGTTGGGTAAGGTCCGCCCGTCCTTGCGTTGATTGAAATTTCCAAAGAATGAAACCTGTGCGCAAGTCAAGCCTTTTGATAGGGGTGAAAGAGCGCCAGGATGGAGTCTAGAAAAGTGTCCCAAACCCCCGGTCAAGCAGTGAGTTGCCTCAAGTGCGCCCACTACTTCATTACCTTCGATCCGTCATTCCCCTACGGGTGTCGTGCCTTGGATTTCAAGAGTCGGCGTCTGCCGCAGTACGAGGTGGCGGCGGCCAGCAATCTCCAATGCCAGAGTTTTCTGGCGAAGGCGAATCAACGGAAGCCCTGAGGGGGAAAGCTTGGGGTGCGGCTATTGGCTGACGACGCGGTTGCGTCCGCCTTCTTTGGCCAAGTAGAGCGCCTTGTCGGCGTGGGCCACCAAGGCTTCGGCTTGGCTGGGCACCGTGGCGTCTTCCGCTTGGCTGGAAAGCATGCTGATGCCGATGGAAATGGTGGCCGACAGGGGGGTGCCGGGCAGGGGCTCGAAGTGGCAGGCCTCCACGGCGGCACGAATGCGCTCGGCGATGTCGCAGGCTGCTCGCAGGGGTGTTTGGGGCAGTAGGGCCACAAATTCTTCGCCGCCGTAACGGGCAATGATGTCGCTGGCCCGGAGTTGATTCTTGATGAGGCAGGCGACGGTGCGCAGCACCTGGTCGCCGGCCAGGTGTCCCTGGGTGTCGTTAATGCGCTTGAACTTGTCCACGTCCAGGAACATGCAGGCCAGGGGCCAGCCCTGACGGCGGGCCAGGGAGATTTCCTCGTGGCAGCGCCGCTCAAAGTAGCGCCGGTTGTTCACGCCGGTGAGGGCATCGGTGAGGCCAATTTGCTTCAGCCGCTCCTGACTGCGGGCGCTTTCTACGCAAACGGCGGCGATGGAAGCCAGCCGTTGCAGGAAGTCCGTGGCGCTGCCGGGTTCAAACCGATGGGGATGGCGGCTGCCCATGTTCAGGCTGCCGATAATCTCTCCGTGCCGCACCAGGGGCAGGAGGGCGGCGGATTGCACCATGCCGGGGAAGGGCTCGAAAAGGGTGTCCTTGAGGGCTGCCTTGAGCGGGCCTAGCAGAGGCACGGCCCGGTCCACGAAAACAACATTGAGCAGATTGGGGCGGTCGGCCAGGATCAGGCCGCGGAAGTCGTCTTTATTGCTGGGCGCCAATTCCAGCAGGCGGGCCACTTCGTATTCCGGGTCCACCAGCATCAGGGTGACGGCATCCAGCTCGAAGCTGGTCTTGAAGTCGCCGAGGAGGAGTTGGATAAGTTCGGCGAGAGAGGAACTGGCGATCAAGCGCTGCTCGATGCGGTCGAAGCGACGCATCTTTTGCTCGTTTTGACGAGCTTCGCTGAGCAGCGACTCCAGCTGGCTGCGTAGCGTCAGGTTTTCAGCGCGGAGGAGATCGTCCATGGCAAGGGTAACGACGGCATGGACCGGGACTTTAGAGCGAAAAAGCTCAGAAAAGCTGACAAATTCTAAGAAAAACCCTACTCCGACACGGCCCTCAGATATTGCCGTAGGGATAGGGCGGCGCCGGCCCAGCCGAGCGTGGTCGCAAAGGCCAGCAAGGTGGCGATCTGGGCCGCAGAAAGCGCGGGCAGGGTGAAGCCCAGGCTGTAGAGCTGGGCCAGTTCATTGACCGGGCCGCGCAGGCCGAGGGTCGCCAAGGCGACGATGACCCAGGCCACCAGGCCGCCGCCCAGGCCTTGAAGGGCGCCGAACCAGTAGAAGGGCCGGCGGATGAAGGCATCGGTGGCGCCCAGCAGGCGGCTCACCTCGATCTCGGCCCGCTGGGTGAGCACTTGCAGTCGGATGGTGTTGAAGGTGATGGCGATCAGGCCCACGCCAAGCAATGCCGCCAGCAGGGTCAGGCTGCTGCGGCCCAGGCGCAGCAGGGCGTCCAGGCGGCGGACCCAGGCGGAATCCAGTTGCACGTGTTCCACCTTGGGCAGCTTCTTCAACTCGGCAGCCAGCTTTTCGGTGGCTTGGGGGCTCTCGTCGGCGGGCGCAAGGGTGTAGGCGTCGGGGAAGGGATTGCGGGGCAGGGCGTCGATCACGTCGCCAAGACCTTCCGATTGCTTCATGCGCGCCAGGGTTTCTTCACGGGGCAGGAACTGCCAGGACTTGATGGCCGGGTTGTTCTTGAAGCGGGCTTCCAGATCGGTGGCGGCCTTGCGGTCCGCGTCGACGGTCAGGTAGAGGGAGATGCGCGCGGCTGGCGCGGCCCGGTGGGCCAGTTGTTGAACGCTGGAGAAGATCAGTTGCCCGCCCGCCGGCAAGGCCAGGGCGATGCCGATGGCGACCAGGGAGAGCAGGGTGTTCAACGGCGCGGAGGTCAGGCGGCGCAGGGCCAAGGAGAGCGCCGCTAAATGATGGGAGAGCCAGACGTTCATTTGAGCCTCCCGTGGTCCAGCACCAGTTTGCGCGGCTGGCCTTCGGCGAAATAGCCATCGTCGTAGGTGGCGATGAAGACGGTGACGCCGACCCGGTGGAAGTCCATGAAGATGTTCACCACGTCTCGGGCCGTGTCCGGGTCCAGGTGGGCCGTGGGCTCGTCGGCCAGGAGCAGATTGGGGCGATTGGCCACGGCGCGGGCGATGGAAAGCCGCTGTTGCTCTCCGCCGGAAAGGGCGATAGGCATGGCTTTTTCGCGGTCCAGCAGGCCCACCTTGTCCAGGGCGGCACGGGCGCGCTTGGCGGCTTCGCGGGGGGGGAAGCCGGCGATGTTGAGCGGCAGCAAAACGTTTTCCAAGGCGTTGCGGTCAAACAGCAGCTTCTGATCCTGGAATACCACGCCCAGATTGCGGCGCAGGTAGGGAATGGCGGAACGCTTCAGCGCGCCCACGTTCTGACCGTTCACCAGGACCGCGCCGCCGGTGGGGCGCTCAATGGCGGCAATCAGCTTGAGCAGAGTGCTTTTGCCCGCGCCTGAATGGCCGCCCACCAGTACCAACTCGCCGGGCGCTACCTCGAAACTGACATCCGCTAAAGCGGAAATTCCGCCGGGATAGCGTTTGGTGGCGTGTTCAAAACGAATCATGGGGTCGGATGGGCGTCAGGTGAGGCTGGGAGGCTCCAGCCGTGGGCGTGGTGCAGCGTTGGAGCGGCGCCGATTTTAGCACCCGACCTTTCGACGCACCGGGCGCCAAACCAAGCCGGTGCCGTGGTTGAATAGGATATTTCCTACATCGCGTGAGTGGTGCCCATGAACGGACCTTCCCGACTCAATCTGCATCAAGCCATCATTGCCCTCACCGAGGCCTTGGATTTCGTCGGTATTGACGAGGTGCACCACGGCAAGCGTGTGGCCTTCATGGCGGAAGCGATTGCCCGTGAGCTTGATTGGAGTCCTGCGGATCGCACCTTCATTCTTCAGGCCGGCATGCTCCATGACTGCGGCGTATCCCAGACACGGGAGCACCGTCACCTGACTGACGGCCTGGAGTGGGACGGCGCCATTGCTCACTGTGTGCGCGGCGAAGCCTATCTCGGCGCTTGCCCGCCCCTGCGTGATTTCGCACCTGTGATCCGCTGGCACCACACCCGTTGGGAGCACCTGCCCGCCGAGCTTTCGCCCCGGTTGCGGAAGATGACTAACCTGATCTTCCTCGCCGACCGGGTGGACGTGCTTCAGGCGCCCCACATCACGGGCGATGCCGGCTTGCATGGACAGATACTCTGGGAGTTCCCCAGCATCATCGCCCAGGTGCGTTCCCTGGCCGGCACCTTGTTTTCGCCGGAACTGGTGGAAGCCTTCACCCGTGCGGCGTCCACCGAGGCCTTCTGGCTGGCCCAGGATGCGCGGTACTTCTACGAGGATCTGACCCAACTGGGCACCGCCGTTGCACCCCAGCCGCTGACGTCCGAAGAGGTGCTGGCCGTGGCCCGACTCTTCTCCCACGTGGTGGATGCCAAGAGCGCCTACACCGAAGATCACTCGGTGCGTGTGGCTCGCATCGCCCGCTTCCTATCGGAAAAAGCGGGCGTCACCGGCGATACCCTGGATCTGGTGGAGACCGCCGGCCTGCTCCATGACCTGGGCAAGCTACGCGTGTCCGACGAGATCATCGAAAAGCCGGGGCCGCTCACCCAGAGCGAGCGTGCCCTGGTGCAGCGCCACGCTTACGACACCTTCCGCATCCTGCGTCGTGTGTTCCCTCACAACCCGATTCCTTACTGGGCGGGCAGCCACCACGAGAATCTGTTGGGCACCGGCTATCCCTTCCATCGGCCCGGCAAGGCCTTGGACCTGGAGGCGCGCATCATCTGCGTTTCCGACATCTTTCAGGCCCTGTCCCAGGCTCGGCCCTATCGCGGGCAACTGCCCAAGGAAGAGGTGCTGGCCTATCTGCGGGAGCTGGTGGTTGCCGGCAAGATAGACAGCCACGTGGTGGATTTGCTGGCGGGCGAGCTGGATGCTTGCTACGACTTGGCGACGAAGTAGGGAGTCGGCGGCGAGGGATAGCTAAACAATCACCCCCGTTCGTCCTGAGCGTCCCACAGGGATTTGCTGCGCGGCATAAGTGCGAAGCACTGAAGTCGAAGGGCGAGATTTGGCTCGCTGTGCGTTCATTCATCCTTCGACTTCGCTTCCGTTGGTCGCTACGCTCAGGACGAACGGGGCAGCAGGTTTTGACTAGTGCCTCGCCCCTACTCAAACAACGCCCCGACGAACTCCTTCACCTTGAAAGGCTGGAGATCGTCGATGCCTTCGCCCACGCCGATGAAGCGCACGGGCTTGGGGCATTGGCGGGCGATGGCGGCCAGTACGCCGCCCTTGGCGGTGCCGTCCAGCTTGGTCAGCACCAGGCCGGTGACGCCGATGGCCTTGTCGAAGGCCTTCACTTGCGCAATGGCGTTCTGGCCGATGTTGCCGTCCAGCACCAGGATCACTTCGTGAGGGCCGGTCGGGTCGGCCTTCTGAACCACGCGGCGCACCTTGGCGATTTCTTCCATCAGATGCAATTGCGTCGGCAGGCGGCCGGCCGTGTCGGCCAGTACCACGTCGATGCCCCGGGCCTTGGCGGCGGAGATGGCGTCAAACACCACGGCGGCTGGATCGCCGCTTTCCTGCGCAACGACGGTCACGCCGTTGCGTTCGCCCCAGGTCATCAACTGTTCGCGAGCCGCCGCGCGGAAGGTGTCGCCCGCTGCCAGCAATACCTTGTGGCCGTTGGCCTGGAAGTGCTTTGCCAACTTGCCGATAGAGGTGGTCTTGCCGGCGCCGTTGACGCCCGCGATCATGATCACGAAAGGATTGGCGGTGGAAACGTCCAGAGGCTGTTCCAGGGGGGCGAGCAGTTGCTCCAATAGGCGCATCACCGCTTGCTGCAACTGAGCCGGCGTTTCCAGCTTTTCGCGCTTAACCTTGGCTTGCAGTTCCGTCAGCAGCCACTGGGTGGCTTCCACGCCGCAGTCGGCCATGAGCAGGGTGGATTCCAGATCTTCCAGCAGCTCGTCGTCGATCTTGCCGCGGGAAAACAGGTTCGCCAACCCTCCGCCCAGTTGTGCCCGGGTCTTGGAAAGGCCGGCTTTGAGGCGCTCGGTCCAGGAAAGCTTGGGCTCGGTTTGGGTTGAAACCTCGGCGGACGCCGGGTCTTCTTGGGAAGCTTCCCCGTTTTTCTTCTTAAAGAAACTGAGCATGGAAAATTCGGTCTGAATGGCGCCGCGCTATGATGCTCGGCGCAAAAAGCGCTTGATAAAACGCTCGATAAAAGCAGTCCAACAACCGCAGCAGTCTAACAAAGCACGGATTCCCCCATGCACTCCATGAACCGATTTACTCGCACCGTCCTCATCGTGGCCGGTGCCGGTCTGCTCTCTGCACCGGCCTGGGCCAACCCCTTCGAGAAAACCCTGCCCAACGGCCTCAAGGTCGTGGTCCGCGAAGACCACCGAGCGCCCACCGTGGTGAACATGGTCTGGTACCGGGCCGGCAGCATCGACGAGAAAGACGGCACCTCAGGCGTCGCCCACGTGCTGGAACACATGATGTTCAAGGGCACCAAGAAGGTCGGCCCCGGTCAGTTCTCCAAGCGCGTGGCGGCGGCGGGCGGGCGCGACAACGCTTTCACCGCCCAGGATTTCACCGCCTACTTCCAGCAGGTGCCCAAGGAGCGTCTGGCCGCCATGATGGAACTGGAGGCGGACCGCATGGGCAACCTGCAACTGACGGACAAGGAATTCAAGCCCGAGTTGCAGGTGATCATGGAAGAACGCCGCATGCGCACCGACGACCAGCCCCAGGCCCTGGTCAGCGAGGCGCTCCATTCCGTGGCCTTCCAGGCCCATCCCTATCGCCGCCCGGTGATCGGCTGGATGGACGATCTGGAGCACATGTCCGCCGAGGACGCCCGCCACTGGTATCGCACTTGGTACGCCCCCAACAACGCCACGGTGGTGGTGGTGGGCGACGTGGATCATGAAGCCGTGTTCCGCCTCGCCGAAAAGTATTACGGCGGCTACAAGGCCCAGGTGCTGCCCGAGCGCAAGCCCCAGAACGAGCCGGAGCAACTGGGCATCAAGCGACTGGTGGTGAAGGCCCCCGCCAAGCTGCCCTACCTGCTCATGACCTGGAAGGTGCCCAAGCTGGCAGAGGTGGAAAAGGATAGAGATCCCTACGCCCTGGAAGTGCTGGCCGCCGTGCTGGACGGCAACGGCGCCGCCCGCTTTGCCAAG
>DASUJA010000185.1:0-10614 GCA_036279515.1 Rhodocyclaceae bacterium
GGCGTGTTCAGCGAAGACTGGATCAGCTCCTACATCGATCTGAAGATGGAAGACGTGACCCGTTTCCGCATGACCACTCACCCGGTCGAATTCGACATGTACTACTCCATCTAAATCCGCAAGGATTTCCTGGAACGGAGAAAGGACGGGCTTGCCCGTCCTTTTTCTTTTGTGGCCTGCTTTGAATTGGCCCCATCCCTGACCTACACTGCGCCACTGTTTTTCATCGCCGTTTCTCCATGTCGCTCAGAGTTGTCCTTCCGTTTTTCCTGCTCCTGATTTCGTCTGCTCAGGCCGGCATTCTCTACAAGTGCTCGGCAGAGTCTGGTCAAATCACCTATACCAATAGCAAGGGTGGCTACCGCAATTGCCAGGTAGTTTCCCGCGATTCCACGCCATCTTCGTCCTCGCCTTCTTCATCGACGTCATCCAAGCCCCGTGCCGTTAGCAATCAGACGCCAGCTGATTTCCCCCGTGTCACCAGCGATACTCAAAAGAGTCGGGATTCCGATCGCCGCCACATCCTCGAACAGGAATTGGCTTCGGAGCAGAAGAATCTGGAAGAGGCTCGTAAGGGTCTCGCCGACCAAGAAGCCGCCCGCGTGTCCGCCGACCGGCTGTCGCCATTGCGTGATCGCGTCGCACTCCATACCCGTAATCTGGAAGCCCTTCAGCGGGAAATTGCCAAGCTCAAATAGGGATACAGGTAGGCCATGACAAATGTTATTTCGTGGCCTGCTTCTTGCTGATCTGTGGGCATGAATTCCAACGGTTCTCCCCCCCCAGAAATATCGGCAGTTGCCTTGGCTGGTCTGGACCTGCTTTCGTCGGCAGTGATCCTCATCGACGAGCGCCACCTGATCCGGCACCTGAATCCAGCCGCCGAAAATTTGTTCGCCGTGAGTCAGCGCACCTGGTTGGGGCGCCCTCTCTTTCAACTCCTTGGCGATTCTTCAGTTCTCACTTCCGCCATCGACAGCGCGGTGAATAACAACTGGAGCTATACCGGCCACAACGTGGAAGTGCCGCGCAACGAGCAGGCTGCGCTTCACGTGGATTGCACCGTTACACCCCTCGAGGCCCCCGAACTCAATCATCAGCTGCTGCTGGAATTCCGTCCCATCGACCAGCAACTCAAGGTGGCGCGGGAAGAGCGCGAAGCTGTGCAGCAGCAAGCCAATCGCGAGTTGATCCGCAACCTGGCCCATGAGATCAAAAACCCCCTCGGCGGTATTCGCGGCTCCGCCCAGTTGTTGGAGCGGGAACTGAACAACCCCGCCCTGCGCGAATACACCCAGGTCATCATCAGCGAGGCGGACCGCCTGCAAGATCTGATGCAGCGCCTGCTCTCGTCCCACCGCACTATGCAGCCGGGGCAGGTGAACATCCATGAAATCCTGGAGCGCGTGCTGCGCCTGATCCACGCCGAGTTCGCCGGCGTGCGCGTGCGCCGCGATTACGACACCTCCCTGCCCGACATCACCGGCGACAGGGAGCAGTTGATCCAGGCCATTCTCAACATCACCCGCAATGCGGCCCAAGCCATGAGCGGTAAGGGCGAAATCATCTTCCGCACCCGTGCCATGCGGCAGGTGACCTTGGCGAAAAAACGCTATCCCCTGGCACTTGAGTTGCAAGTGATCGACAACGGTCCAGGCATTCCCGAGGACATCCGCGACCGAATCTTCTACCCCCTCGTTTCGGGGCGTGAAGGCGGTAGCGGCCTTGGTTTGACCCTGACCCAGAGTTTCATTCACCAGCATCACGGCAGCATCGAAGTGGAATCGCGTCCTGGACGCACGG
The DNA here is from genome assembly GCA_036279515.1 of Rhodocyclaceae bacterium. Taxonomy (GTDB): domain Bacteria; phylum Pseudomonadota; class Gammaproteobacteria; order Burkholderiales; family Rhodocyclaceae; genus AWTP1-18. The sequence goes on from DASUJA010000185.1 coordinate 1,804, forward strand.
CCTTCCACATCATGCTTCCCCTGTCGAGCGAAGAAGGCAAAACACAATGAGTCCCGTCTGGATTGTCGATGATGACCGCTCCATCCGCTGGGTGTTCGAGAAAGCCCTGGCGCGAGAGGACATCCCCTTCAAGAGTTTCACCTCCGCCACCGAAGCCATGGCGGCCCTGGACGCCGGCCAAACGCCCCGCGTGCTGGTGTCCGACATCCGTATGCCCGGCCAGTCCGGCCTGGAACTGCTGCGCCACGTGAAGTCCCAATGGCCCGATCTGCCGGTCATCATCATGACTGCTTATTCGGATCTGGATTCCGCCGTGGCTGCGTTCCAAGGCGGCGCCTACGAATACCTGCCCAAGCCCTTCGACGTGGATCAGGCCATGGATCTGGTGCGCCGGGCCATCGAAGAGACGCCGCACCAAGCTGGTGCAGCTGAAGTCACAAGCATGGTGCCAGAGATCCTCGGCCAAGCGCCCTCCATGCAGGAGGTGTTCCGCGCTATCGGTCGCTTGTCCCAATCTCACGCCACCGTGCTCATCAACGGCGAGTCCGGCACCGGCAAGGAGCTGGTGGCCCGTGCCCTGCATCGCCACAGTCCCCGCAAGGACGCGCCTTTCATCGCCATTAACACGGCCGCTATCCCCCGCGATCTGCTGGAGTCCGAACTCTTCGGACATGAAAAAGGTGCCTTCACTGGCGCTGCCGCTCAGCGTCGCGGCCGCTTCGAGCAGGCCGAAAACGGTACCCTGTTCCTCGACGAAATCGGCGACATGCCCGCCGAGCTGCAAACCCGCCTGCTGCGCGTGCTGTCCGACGGCCACTTCTATCGCGTCGGCGGCCACTCGCCGGTGAAGGCCAACGTGCGCGTCATTGCCGCCACCCACCAGAACCTGGAAACACGGGTCAAGGACGGCCTCTTCCGGGAAGACTTGTTCCACCGCCTCAACGTGATCCGCCTGCGCCTGCCGCCCATGCGCGAGCGGCGCGAGGACGTGCCGCTGCTGGCCAAACACTTTCTCGCCAAGAGCGCACAGGAACTGGGCGTGGAGCCCAAGCGCCTGTCCGACGCGGCCATCAAGTACCTCTCCAGCCTGGACCTGCCGGGCAACGTGCGGCAGCTGGAAAACCTCTGCCATTGGCTCACGGTCATGGCACCGGGCCAGTCTGTGGAAGTGGCCGATCTGCCGACGGAGCTGCGGGAGCAGACCGCCAGCGCCGGTCCCACCGATTGGATCGAAGCCCTTTCCCAGGAAGCGGATCGCCTCATCGCCGCTCAGCCGGGGCAAGTATTCGAGCTGCTTACCCGCGCTTTCGAGGGCACCCTGATTCGTCGCGCCCTGGTGGCAACGGGCGGGCGTCGCATCGAAGCGGCCAATCTGCTGGGCATCGGACGCAACACCATCACCCGCAAGATCCAGGAGCTGAACCTGGACGATGCCAAAGGGGAGGAAGAGCAGGGATAATCGGGCCTTATGTCCGATGCCTCTGCCACTCCCACTTTTCAGATCGACCTGCTGGCCCGACACCTAGGGGCCAGCGCCTGTCGCTTCGACGTAGACGCGCTCGCCGTCTGCGATTCCACCAATACCCAATTGCTGACGCGGGCCGAAGCGGGCGCCGCTTCCGGCACCGTGCTGGTGGCTGATCGGCAGACTGCGGGTCGTGGCCGCCGTGGCCGTACTTGGTTCGCTGCCCCCGGCGATAGCCTCACCTTCTCCCTGCTGTGGCGCTTTCCGCCCGACTCAGGCGCGCCCGTTGGGTTGTCCCTGGCTGTGGGCCTCGGCCTAGCCCAAGGGCTCGAATCCATCGGCGTTGCCAGCGTGCGTCTCAAGTGGCCCAACGACCTGCTGCTGAATGGCCACAAGCTTGGCGGCGTCCTGGTGGAACTGCAACCGGGGCAACTCCATAGCGCCGTTATCGGCGTGGGCATCAATCTGCATCTGCCTGAGGATTTGCCATCCGACGTGCGCGAGCTGGCCTCCGCCCTCGATCAGGCGACAGCGCCGATGAGTCGGGAAACGCTCTTAGCGGCGCTACTCAGTGGCCTGCGGGAAACCCTCGACACCTACGCCGTGGTCGGCTTCACAGGCCTGCTCGATGCGTGGCAGCTTCGCCACGCCCATCAGGGCGCCCGTGTTCGCATCACCGGCGGCACGGAAGACATGACGGGTATCTGCCAAGGGGTGGATGGCGACGGCGCTTTGCTACTGCAAACCGACGCTGGCCTACGCACCGTGGTGAGCGGCGACGTGAGTCTGCGCAGCGACGAGGGCGGGGCGTGATCCTCTGTCTGGATTGCGGCAATACCCGCATCAAATGGGGCTTGCGGTCGGATGCAAACCCAGACGGCGCCTGGCTCGCCCAGGGGGCGGTCTCAACGCGCGAACCGACCGAATTGGTGGCGGCGCTGTCACCCTACGATGCGCCGGAGCTGGCTGTGGCCTGCAATGTGGCCGGCGCGGTCGTGAAGGACGCCATTGATGCCGCCCTGTCCTTTCCCGTGCTTTGGAATGGGGCGCAGCCCGAGCAATGCGGCGTGCGCAACGGCTACGAGGTGCCTCAGCAATTGGGTGCCGACCGCTGGGCTGCGCTGATCGGCGCCCGCGCCTTGCATGACGGTCCCTGTCTCGTGGTCAGCGCCGGCACGGCCACCACGGTGGACGTGCTCGATGCGGACGGCCAATTTCGCGGCGGCCTGATCCTGCCGGGGCTCGACCTGATGCGCGCCGCCCTGGCCGGCAACACCGCGCAGCTCCCCGCCGACTCAGGCGCTTTCATCGATCTGCCGCGCAAGACCGTTGATGCAATTACCAGCGGTGCCATCAACGCCACCCTTGGGGCCATCGAACGCATGTTTCGCCAATTGATCGGCGACCAAGCCCTGTGCCTTCTTACCGGCGGCGCGGCGCCCCTCCTGTTGCCGCATCTCCCGCTGCCGGTGCGCCATGAGCCGCTGCTGGTGCTGGAAGGGCTCGCCTGCGTGGCGGGTTCCCGATGATCCCCTTGGTAATATGACGCCATGAAATTGCTGCGTCTTTCCGTTTTCTTCCTGATCCTCGCCAATCTGATCCTCTTCGCCTGGGGCCAAGGCTATCTGGGTGCCCGCGACACGGGCCGCGAACCGGAGCGGCTGGAGGAGCAGAAGTCGCCCGAGAAACTCAAGGTCGTGGCGAGCGGCAGCGACGAGTCTGCCACCGCGCCCGCTGCCGTCGAGGCCGACTCCGGTAACTCCGAATGCCGCCGTGCCGTGGGTTTCGCGCCTGCGGACGTGAAGACGTGGATCACCGCCGCCCAGGAAAAACTGCCCAAGGCCAAGTTGAACCTGCTGCCGGGCGTCGCCAGTTTCGACGTGGCCATCGTCGGTCTGCGCGCCGGTGCTGCCGCCGAGGCGAAGCAAAAGGAACTGCGCGATCTTGGCATCGACGGCGCCTCCCGTCTCATCAAGGAAGGCCCCGAGCGGGTCTCGCTCCTGTTTAACAGCTTCGCTACCGAAGCCGAAGCCAAGGCCTATCTGCTCGGCCTGAACGGCAAGGGCGTGCGCACCGCGCGCGTCGTCGCCCATCCGGCTGCGGCTTCTGCCCAGGTGGAAGTCGTCGGCGCCGATGCAGCTCAACTCAAGGAGTTGCTGGCCGGCCGCGACGACAACGTGCGGATCGAGGAATGTCCGGCACATTGAAGACCGGCCCCGGCCTGATCGTCGGTCTGACCGGCGGCATCGGTAGCGGCAAGAGCGCGGCAGCGGATCGCTTCGCCGCCCTCGGCGCGGCCGTCGTCGATACCGACGCCATCGCCCATGAACTCACCGGGCCTGGAGGCGCCGCCATGTCTGCCATTGCGCAGGCTTTCGGCCCTGACGTGGTGCGGGCTGACGGGGCATTGGATCGCGCTGCCATGCGTAATCTAGTCTTCGCCGACCCGGGTCAGCGCCAGCGGCTTGAAGCCATTCTCCATCCCATAATTCGCCAACTCAGCGACGAGCGCGTACAGGCTGCCCTTGCCAGCGGTGCGCCCTACGCCGTGTTGGTGGTGCCCCTGTTGGTGGAATCGGGAACCTACCGGGAGCGCGTGCATCGCATCGTTGTGGTGGATTGCAGCGAAGCCACCCAAGTCCAGCGGGTCATGCGCCGTAGCGGCATGGTCGAGTCGGAGGTGCAACGTATCCTGTCCGCTCAGGCCACTCGAGCCGAACGACTTGCCGTTGCCGACGACGTGATCGATAACGAGGGTGATCTGCTGCATTTGGTCGGACAGGTGGATGCACTCGACGGGAAATACCGCGAAAAGCAGGCCGTGACCCACGTTTCTAGGCCTACTCTTGGTTGAGAAATACAAGGGAATAGGTCAAAATTCGCCGAATTCTTTTCGGGCCTCCGCGTGATCTCCTACGAATATCCTCTCAATGAGCGCATCCGCACCTTGCTGCGCTTGGAGGACTTGTTCGACAAGGCGGCTTTCTTCGTCGCCAGCGACGCCCCGGAATCCCATCACATGGCCTTGGTCAATCTCTTCGAGATCCTCGAAGTGGCCGGTCGGGCCGATCTCAAATTTGATCTGATGCAGGAACTGGAACGTCAGCGTCAAATCCTGCTGGCCTTTCGCAACAACCCCGACATTTCCGAAGACGCCCTTGCCGGCGCCCTCTACGAAATCGAGCAATCCGCCGCCGCGCTGCTCTCCATGCAGGGCCGTATCGGCCACTACCTGCGCGAGAACGAATGGCTGATGGCCATCAAGAACCGGGTGCACATCCCCGGCGGCGTTTGTGAATTCGATCTGCCTTCCTATCACTACTGGCTTAACCAGGACGCCCAATCCCGTCGCGCATCGCTCGATGGCTGGATGACGCCTTTGCTGCCGATTCATCAAGCCCTCGTGATCGTGCTGCGCTTACTGCGCTCCTCCGGTCGCCCCGAGGGGCAGGTAGCCAGGCGCGGCGCCTATCAGATGATGATGACCGGGCGCGTGGTGCAACTGGTGCGCTTGCGTCTTGCCCATTCGGCCCCCTTCGTGCCCGAGATCAGTGCCAGCAAGTACGCCCTCAACATTCGCTTCCTGGCGCCGGACATGGATCAGCGTCCCAAGCAAGTGGAAGCCGACGTTCAGTTCGACCTTACCTTCTGCAACCTTTAAGCGCGGGCGGAGTCCTTTTCCGTTCTATCGCTAAGCGCTGCACCGCATCCCTCGTAAGCCATGTCCGCCAAACGTCCTCCCTCTGTTCGCTGCCCCACCTGTGGCAAGGAAGTCCTTTGGACGCCTGAAAGCCAGTGGCGTCCTTTCTGTTCCGAGCGTTGCAAGAAGATCGACTTGGGCGCTTGGGCCAACGAGGAGTATCGGGTTCCCGTCGTCGAGCACGATGACGAGTCCGACGGCGCGATGCCTTCGGTTCCTAATCAGGACAACTGATCGTCCCAGGCGCTGCGGATAGCGGCGATGCCTTGGGCGCCGTGGCTCCAGGCCGTTTCCCGATCCGCGGGAGCCAGTCCGCCTAACGCGAACACCGGCAGCGGGCTTTCATTCACCAGCTTTGCGAAACCTTCCCAGCCAATAGACGCTTGATCAGGATGGCTGGTCGTGGGGTGCACCGAGCCCACCACGACGAAATCCAGTCCCAAGGTTGCAGCCTGGGCCAGTTCCGTTTCGTTGTGGCAGGAGGCGGCTACCCAAGGGAAGTCTGGTTTTTCCGTGAGCGACATCAACTGCTGGCTCGGAAGATGGATGCCGTCCGCGCCGCAGTCTCGCGTCAGGGCTAGGTCGCCGTTAATCAGCACGCGGGCGCCGTATTGATGGCACAGGTCTACCGCCGCATGGGCGAAGGCGGCGAGGCGAGCCGCATCTAGCGCCGACTCGCGGATTTGCACCAGCTTTAGACCTTGCTCCAATGCTGCGGCCAGGGCCAGTAGCTGGCGATCCACGCCCATCTGCGCCGCGTTGGTGATGGCGTAGAAGTCAGGTAGTCCAAGGCTTTTCAGGATGGGGCCGTTGGCGGGCAGCATGGGCGCCACGTCAAAGGCGTCCGGCGTTTGCCATTGCAGGGCGCTATGAACGTGGTCGTGCAATTCGCCGTCCCAGGCCGTGACGCGGAAGAAATGCAGATGCACGTGTGCGTGTTCGTACACGTGCTCCTTGTGCAGCCAGGGCCACGCGGTGATAACGCGGATGCCCAGTTCCTCGTTCAGCTCCCGAACCAGGGCGTCATGGGGCGTCTCGCCCGCTTCCACCTTGCCGCCTGGGAATTCCCAGTAGCCGGGGTAGAAGGTACCCGGCGCTCGCTGGCCGAGCAGCACGCGGCCATCCTGGTCGTAGATGACGGCGGCGGCGACGTGAACGATCTTCTTGCTCATGCGTCGCCTTCCTGCACCCGCCCAGCGTAATCCCGGGCGAACTGCCAAGCCACACGACCGCTGCGGGCGCCTCTGGACAAGGCCCAGAGCAGGGCTTCGGCGCGGGCGGCGGTAATTTGTTCAGGCTGGAGGCCGAACTCGGCCAGCCAGTGATTGCAGGCATCCAAATACTGATCCTGGCTGAAGGGATAGAAGGACAGCCAGAGGCCGAACCGTTCGGAGAGGGAAACCTTTTCCTCGGTGGTCTCGCCCGGATGCAACTCGCCGTCCTCGTCGTGGCGTGCCTCCAGGTTTTCGCGCATGGTCTCCGGCATCAGGTGGCGCCGGTTGGACGTGGCGTAAATCAGCAGGTTGGTGGGCATGCCGGAGATGGAGCCGTCGAGGATGCTCTTCATGGCCTTGTAGCCCGGCTCGCCGCTCTCGAAGGAAAGGTCGTCGCAGAAGATGATGAATTTTTCCGGGCGTCCTTGAATCAGTTCCTCGATGCGTGGCAGATCCACCAGATCATCCTTGTCTACTTCGATCAGTCGCAGGCCCTGGTCCGCATAGCGCAGCAGCACCCCCTTCACTAGGGACGACTTGCCCGTGCCTCGGGCTCCGGTGAGCAGTACGTTGTTGGCGCTGCGGCCTGCCACGAACTGGCGGCTGTTGCGGTCGATGGCGAGCTTCTGCTCATCCACGCCTTGCAGGTCTTCCAGGCGGATGCGATGGGGCTGATGCACGGCCTCCAGCCAGCCGTGGCCCTGACGTTTGCGCCAACGGAAGGCGGGGGCGGACCAATCCACCTCTCCGGGCAGGGGCGGCAGCAGAAGTTCCACGCGGTCCAGCAGGGCGCCGGCCCGCCGCATGAATTTATCGAGGGGAGTTGTCATGGGAGTTTTCGTCGGGGGAGGCTGAGGTGGCGTCGTTATCACCGTCATCACCGGCGTCATCGGTTTCTTTCGGCCAGATGCGCCACAGCAATAAAAGGAGCAAGGCGGGAATCACTAACTCGAGGCCGATGGCCCACATGGGATAATCCTGCGCTTCGCGCAATTCCAAGAAGCGCGCAACTCTAGCAGATCATGTCCCGTGCCCTTTCGCTGCTGCTGCCCGCTCTGGTGCTCGCAGCCTGTTCTACCGTTCCCTCCATCACCCCAGCACCTGCGCCCGTTGCGGCCACTTGCCCGTGCCCCGTGGAAGCGCCAAAGCCGCCGCCCGAGAAGCCGATGCAAGAAGCCAAGTGGGCCGACTTGCCCGCGTGGGATGCCGTTAGCGACGCCGATCTGCAACCCAGCTTCGACGCCTTTATCGGCGCCTGTCGCAGCATAGGTCGCAAGGACATCTGGCAGGCCACCTGTGCCGCCGCCAAGGCGGCCGAGCGTACCGATCTGCGCGCCTGGTTCGAGGCCAACTTCCAGCCCTGGCAATTAGTGAATCCCGATGGCACGCGTACCGGTTTGGTGACGGGTTACTACGAGCCGGTAGTGAAGGGCAGCCGCACGCGCAGCAAGGCCTACAGCGTGCCCGTATTCGGCCCGCCCGCCGACCTGATCGACGTGGAGTTGTCTGAGCTTTACCCCGAACTCAAACACCTGCGCCTGCGCGGTCGGATCGAGGGCCGCAAGCTGGTGCCTTATTACTCCCGCGCCGACTGGGCCAAGGAAGAACCGCGTCGTGCCAGCGATGCCCTGCTTTGGGTGGACGACCCCATCGACTACTTTTTCCTCCAGATCCAGGGTTCCGGCCAAGTGGTCCTGGATGACGGCCGCCGTACCCGCATCGGCTATGCGGACCAGAACGGCCACCCCTACCGATCCATCGGCAAATGGCTGATCGATCAGGGCGAGTTGAAGGCCGAGCAGGCCTCCATGCAGGGCATCAAGCAATGGGTGAAGACCCATCCCCTGCGCGTGCAGGAGCTGCTCAACAACAACCCCAGCCTAGTGTTCTTCCGCGAAATGCCCGTGGAAGGCAGCGGCCCTCCCGGTGCCTTGGGCTTGCCCATGGTGCCCGAGCGCAGCATCGCCGTTGACCCCCGAGTGACGCCCCTCGGCGCCCCGGTTTGGCTGGCCACCACGCGCCCCCTTTCCGACGTGCCGCTCAATCGGCTGATGGTGGCCCTGGATACCGGCGGCGCCATTCGCGGTCCGGTTCGCGCTGACTTTTATTGGGGCAGTGGCAACGAAGCTGGCGATAACGCCGGGCGTACCCGGCAAAAGGGGCAGATGTGGGTTTTACTGCCTCAGGGGCATGCACCAAAACAGTAAGCCTTGATTACTGAATTCCCGGTAGTGGTGCATAAAGTGGGTATCCGCACCATGCTGGGGACTGGTTGCGCAAGGGCGTTTGTGTAACTCGTTGATTGGTATCGCAACGTCGGGTGGAATATTTGTTGCTCCAACGCACGGACTTAGTGCCTTGGAGCCCCAAATTGGAGAATCTGAAAACTTCCACCGACGTTCTATTCATCTTGCTTGGCGCCATCATGATTT
>DASUJA010000186.1:0-2529 GCA_036279515.1 Rhodocyclaceae bacterium
CGGTGCGGATGGCTTGGTGTATCAGGACCTGGAAGCCCTCAAGGAAGCCGTGCGTCTGGTGAATCCTTCCCTGACTCACTTCGAGACTTCCTGTTTCGACGGTCACTACGTTACCGGCGACGTGACTGCCGCCTACTTGGAAGGCATGGAGGCTGCACGCTCCGTACCCAGCAAGGGCAGCAGCGACGACGATGGCGGCCAGATGGATCTGAATCTGGTGGCGTCTGAATCCTGAGAGTTTTCGACATGGAAGAGTTTGATTTCGATACGCTGGCTGTTCGGGCTGGCCAGGAGCGGAGCCAGTTCGGCGAGCATTCCGAGGCGCTGTACCTGACCTCCAGCTTCGTCTTCCAGAGTGCCGCCCAGGCGGCAGCCCGGTTCTCCGGTGCGGAAGAAGGCAACGTCTACGCCCGCTTCACCAATCCAACGGTGACCATGTTCCAAACTCGCCTCGCTGCGCTGGAAGGTGCTGAGGCGTGTGTGGCAACAGCGAGCGGCATGTCGGCGATTCTGTCTACTTGCATGGCGTTGCTGAAGGCTGGCGATCACATCGTTTCTTCCCAGAGCGTGTTCGGTTCGACTCAGCAACTGTTTTCCAACATCTTGACCCGTTTCGGGATCGAGACCACTTTTGTGTCTGCCACTGATGTAGCTGCGTATCGCGCTGCCCTGCGTCCGCAGACCAAGATGGTGTTCCTGGAAAGTCCATCCAATCCGCTGACTGAAGTGGCGGACATTGCTGCCGTGGCGGCCGTTGCTCATGAGAGCGGTGCTCTGCTGGTGGTGGACAACTGCTTCTGCTCGCCCGCTTTGCAAAAGCCGCTGGCATTGGGGGCGGATCTGGTGGTTCATTCCGCGACCAAGTATTTGGATGGACAAGGCCGTGTGCTTGGTGGCGCAGTTTGTGGTCGCAAGGCGCTTACCGAAGAGGTCTTCAAGTTCCTGCGTACCGCTGGCCCCACCCTGTCTCCCTTTAATGCTTGGGTGATTCTCAAAGGGCTGGAAACGCTAAAGCTGCGCATGGACGCGCAATCTGCCAATGCGCTTGAGCTGGCTCGCCGCCTGGAAAGTCACCCCATGGTGGAGCGCGTTTTTTATCCTGGGCTGCCGTCCCATCCGCAACACGAACTCGCCATGCGTCAGCAGTCGAGCGGGGGTGCCATCGTCGCCTTTGAAGTGAAGGGCGGCCGTGAACGTGCCTGGAGCGTGGTGGATAACTGCCATCTGCTCTCCATCACCGCCAATTTGGGCGACACCAAAACCACCATTACCCATCCCGCGACGACCACCCACGGCCGCATTTCGCCGGAAGCGCGCGAAGCAGCCGGCATCCGCGAAGGTCTGCTTCGAGTGGCTGTCGGTTTGGAATCGGTGGACGACATCTTTGCCGACATCTCCCGCGGCTTGATCTGACGGGCGCTGGGAGCGATGGATCGCACCGAGCGTTTCTATAAGATCGATCAACTCCTGAGCGAACAGCGAGTCGTTCCTTTTTCAGCATTTGAGGAACGACTGGGAGTTTCCCGCGCAACCATCAAGCGCGATCTGGAATACATGCGTAACCGCCTCCACGCACCCATTGTTTGGGATCGTGAGCGCGGCGGTTACTGCCTCGAGCAAGCGGAACGCGGCGCGGCTCAATACGAGTTGCCCGGTCTCTGGTTTAGCCCCACTGAAATCCATGCGCTGCTCACCATGCAGCACTTGCTGTCGGGTATTGATACCGGTGGCTTGCTATCGCCCCATGTGTCACCACTTCAAGAAAGGCTTCAGTCCTTGCTTGATAGTGGTGATGGGGAACTTGGCGAGATTCAAAAGCGTATTCGCATCCTTGGCATGGCCGGCCGCCCCATGGGCCTGGATCACTTTGCCGTGGTCGCTTCCGCACTGCTGCGGAGAAAGCGTCTATTGATCGGCTATTACGCACGCAGCCGAAATGCTACAACCGAGCGCGAAGTGTCTCCGCAACGGTTGGTTCATTACCGGGAAAACTGGTACCTGGATGCGTTCTGCCACCTCCGCAATGAACTGCGCAGCTTCTCTATAGATAGCATCCGTCGGGCTGAGATTGTTGATAGCCCGGTACGCAATGTTCCTGAGCGGACTTTGGACGAAGTTCTCGGTGCGGGCTACGGAATCTTTTCCGGCAAGAAGGTCCAATGGGCGAAGCTGCGATTTTCGGCGGAGAGGGCTAGGTGGGTTTCTTCCGAAAGGTGGCATCCTCGGCAGAAGGCGCACTTCGAAGCTGACGGTACCTACGTGTTGGAACTGCCGTACTCCGAAAGCAAAGAATTGATGATGGATATTTTGAAATACGGTCCCGACGTTGAGGTCCTTGATCCAAAAGAACTTAGGGATGCAGTTGTATGTCAAATAGCTAAATCAATGGAAAGATATAACGAAAAAACTTCCAAAGAGTGTTGACGTAGAGAATAAACACCCTATAATTGCATCTCTCTGCTGCTGACGCGAAACAAACAGCGCGACGCAGCAAGCTCTTTAAAAATTAGGAACAGTCGATAGGTGTAG
>DASUJA010000187.1:0-11223 GCA_036279515.1 Rhodocyclaceae bacterium
CATCGTCGCCATGCAAGCCTGCGCCCGTATCGGCGCCACCCACTCCGTGGTGTTCGGCGGCTTCTCCTCCAAGTCCCTGGAAGAGCGCATCCTCGACGCCGGCGCCGTTGCCGTGATCACCATGGACGGCCAATGCCGCGGCGGCAAGGCCCTGCCCTTGAAGCCCGCTGTGGATGAAGGTATCGCCATGGCTGGCGCCAACAGCCAAGTGAAGACCGTGTTCGTGGTCAAGCGCACCGGCGGCGAATGCGCCATGGTCGCCGGCCGCGACGTGTGGTACCACGACGCCATTGAAGGCCAGTCCGACATTTGCGAGCCGGAATGGGTCGAAGCCGAACATCCCCTGTTCCTGCTTTACACCTCCGGTTCCACCGGCAAGCCCAAGGGCGTGCAACACAGCTCCGCCGGCTACCTGCTCCACGCCGTGCTGACCATGAAGTGGACCTTCGACATCAAGCCCGAAGATACCTTCTGGTGTACGGCTGACATCGGCTGGGTCACTGGTCACACCTACATCGCCTACGGCCCCCTGGCCTGCGGTGCTACGGAAATCGTTTTCGAGTCCGTGCCCACCTACCCGGATGCCGGCCGCTTCTGGCGCATGATCCAGGACCACAAGGTCTCCATCTTCTACACCGCGCCTACGGCCATCCGTTCCCTGATCAAGGCTTCGGAAACCACGCCCAGCACCCATCCCAAGAACTACAACCTGTCCAGCCTGCGCATCCTGGGTTCCGTGGGCGAGCCCATCAACCCCGCTGCCTGGACCTGGTACTACAACAACGTGGGCGGCGGCCGCTGCCCCATCGTGGATACCTTCTGGCAGACCGAAACCGGCGGCCACATGATCACCCCGCTGCCCGGCGTGACCCCCCTGGTTCCCGGCTCCTGCACCCTGCCGTTCCCCGGCATCCAGGCAGCCATCGTGGATGAAACCGGCCACGACGTGCCATGGGGCCAAGGTGGCATCCTGGTGGTGAAGCGCCCCTGGCCTTCCATGATCCGTAACATCTGGGGCGACCCCGAGCGTTTCAAGAAGTCCTACTACCCCGCCGACTTCCAGGGTAAGTACTACCTCGCTGGCGACGGCGCCATCCGCGACAAGGACAACGGCTACTTCACCATCACCGGCCGTATCGATGACGTGCTGAACGTGTCCGGTCACCGCATGGGCACTATGGAAATCGAATCCGCCCTGGTCGCCAACCCCCTGGTTGCCGAAGCCGCCGTGGTGGGCCGTCCCGACGATCTGACCGGCGAAGCTATCGTGGCCTTCGTGGTGCTCAAGGGCCAGCGTCCTGTTGGCGACGATGCCAAGCGTGTGATCAAAGAGCTGCAAGATTGGGTGGGCAAGGAAATCGGCCCCATCGCCAAGCCCAAAGACATCCGCTTCGGCGAAAACCTGCCCAAGACCCGTTCCGGCAAGATCATGCGCCGCCTGCTGCGTGCCCTGGCCAAGGGCGAGGAAATCACCCAGGACACCTCCACCCTGGAAAACCCCGCCATCCTGGATCAGCTCAAGCAAACCGCCTGAATGCCAAGCTAGCGAGGCGATACAAGACAAACCAATTAGCACGGTTGTACTAACGAGGTTAAGGGGCACTGCGGTGCCCCTTTTTTTTTCGTCCTTTGCGGATGGGGCGAATCCTGTCAACCAGGGCCGTGAGCTTGAACAATCCATTGATCGAGGCTATTTCTTATAGGACATGGATTACGTCTGCATCCCCGTCATTAATAGTGCATCGGACGTGGCAGTCAGGCGGGCGTTGAGCCTCCTTGCGCCTGCGCGGATATGTTCGACATAGTTCGGCTTGTGGGGGGGGGGGCTTGATGATGAAACGACTGCGGATGTTGGCGATCCTGTTGATGATGCTTCCCCTCTCTATCGCGGGATATGGAGAAGCATTGGCTATTTCGGTCTATGCGATTTACATTCCGAAGCTTCTGGGAAATGACGGCAGCGGGCCCTTTGCAGACCTCATTCATGAGATTGGTCGCAGGGCTGGTTTGAATATCGAAATCATCGTATTGCCCCCGCAACGCCAGCGAGTAGCATTTGGTAAGAAGCAAATCGACATCATCTTCCCGATGGTGGAGTCCAGCTTCGATGCCGAAACGGAATATCTTCGCTCGTCGTCGTTTTTCGACAAGAAGTATTTTGCTTTCACCAAGAGGGGGCAGCCTTGCGTCAGGTCCATGGCGGATTTGACCAAGCTTTCTGGGCCGGTCGGTCTGACGCTCGGATACTCCTATCCGCATGCGTTGCTGACCGAGCGCCGTCTTGTCTTTGACTACGCGCCGACTGACGACCAGAACATGAGTAAGATCGGTGTGGGCAGGATCGCGGCATTTGTCGTGGAGGAGGTTTCCGGGTTGGCCGCCCGGAATCACACGAAGCTGGATGCGGCAATCCAATACGATCCGCAGTCGCCGTTGTTTACCGAGGGGGTCTTCTTCGCCTTTCAGAAGAAGGAAAGCCTAGTGCCGATCCGGGACGCTATTTCTCGAGCCATCGACGAAATGAAGACAGACGGCTCCCTGCGGAAAATTCTCGGCAATCTTCAGCCGTCCGGCAAAGGCAGCTCACCACGTGGTGGCAGGCCTGAATGCCAATGAAACAGTGGCCATTCCGGGTGGGGGATAGAGGCATCACGTCTCGCCGAGATGAATAAATGAAGAACGCTGGCAGGCTTCATTCCCTCTCCCGAAGAGTTGCGGCAAGCCTTGCGCTAATGATTGCGCTCGTATCGGCAGTCATGTTGGCGTTCATGTATTTCTATGCTGCGCGTGCGGCAAGCGTCGACCTGGAAAAGAAGGCAGATGAAACCGTTCAATACCTCGCGGGGACGCTGGAGTTGCCCCTTTGGAATGAGGACAAGGATACGGCGGCCCTGATCGCCAAGACGGTATTTCAGAACGATTTGATCGCAACGCTGAAGGTAAGCGATGCTTTCGGTAATACGTTCGCCACCTTGGAAAGGAACCGTGAGGCAGGAGGATTAGAGCGCACGGGCAAAATATTTCATCAAGGAATGCCCGTCGGTGTGGTGGAACTTTCCCTTACGACGAGGGTTCATCGAGAAAGAGAACGGGAACTGCTGGGTTCGTTTGCGCTTGCCGTGCTGCTCATCGTAGCTTGCCTGATGCTCTTGACGGGCCTCGTTGTGCGCGCCCTCTTGCGCCAGCCTTTGGGCAACCTGAATCGCATCGTTGACGCTTACTCTGCCGGAATTTACGAGGCCAGCTCCTCTCCGATTGGTTGTCTTGAGTTTCAAGCGGTCGGCGAGGTTCTGGCCAAAATGGGTAGCAAGATAAGCGGTCAACTGGGGCAACTGAAAGAGGCTGAGCAGAGGTATCGAAGCATCTTCGAGAACGCCACCGAAGGCATCTTCCAGACCACCATGGATGGACAGTTCCTGAATTGCAATCCGGCACTGGCTGGGATTTTGGGGTACCTGTCTCCGGAGGTGTTGCTATCGTCAGTGAGTGACATCGCAAACAGCCTTTACGTCGATAAGGAACAGCGCGAACACCTGATTTCGCTTCTGTTGGAACAGGCGAGCGTCACTGGCTACGAAGCCAAAATTCGACGTCAGGACGGACGTGTGATCTGGGGCTCCATCAGTGCTCGTTTGGTGCGGGATGAAGCCGGTACACCACTTTTCATCGAAGGATTCCTTACCGACATCACAGACCGAAAGCAATCAGAGCAAGCCTTGCAAGATAGCCGGCAGCGCTTGGACAACATCGTCGCTAACAGTCCGGGTGCCATCTACCGCTGCCTCAATGACTCACAGTGGACGATGGAGTTCCTCAGCGCCGCTATTACCAGAATTACGGGTTACCCCGCCGATGATTTTCTGCAAAACCGTGTTCGTTCGTATGCCAGCATTATTCATCCCGATGACCGCAAGGCTGTCGAAGAGGCGGTATCGATGGCCCTACCGCGCAGGGAGCGCTATGAAATGGACTATCGATTGATCGCCACGGATGGAAGTACGCGTTGGGTTCATGAACAGGGCCAAGGGGTTTTTGCGTCAGACGGTCGGTTGCTTTGTCTGGATGGGGCCATCTTTGACATCACTGACCAGAAAATGGCTGCGGAGGAAATCCGAAAACTCAATCAAGAACTCGAGCAGCGCGTCGCGGACCGTACGGCGCAACTAGTGGATGCTCAGAAGCGCGCCGATGCCGCGAACAAGGCAAAGAGTGTGTTCCTGGCCAATATGAGCCACGAATTGCGTACCCCGCTGAATGCCATCCTGGGATTTTCCGGGTTGCTGCGTCGCGATTCTGAAATGACGGAACGCCAGCGAAAGAACCTCGACATCATCAATCGTAGCGGCGAACACCTGCTTACGCTCATCAACGACGTGCTGGAAATTACCAAGATAGAAGCCGGACGCTTGCAACTCGAAATCACCGCGTTTGATCTTGGCAGCTTGGTGCGCGATGTGGTCGACATGATGCAAGTACGTGCTCAGGAAAAAGGCCTCAGCCTGATGCTCGACCAGTCTTCCGAATTTCCTCGCTACATCATGGGTGACGAAGCCCGATTGCGTCAGATACTGGTCAATTTGATCGGCAATGCCGTCAAATTTACGGAGGAGGGTGGCGTCGTCGTCCGCTTGGGCGTCAGGGAAAATTCGCACCGACATCTGCTGATCGATGTCGAGGACACTGGCCCTGGCATCAGCCCCGAAGACCAGCAGCGCGTGTTTCAGCCCTTCGTACAGCTGGTGGAAAGCGGCGAGCAAAAAGGCACCGGCCTGGGGCTCACCATTACCCGTCAG
This sequence comes from Rhodocyclaceae bacterium, assembly GCA_036279515.1. Taxonomy (GTDB): domain Bacteria; phylum Pseudomonadota; class Gammaproteobacteria; order Burkholderiales; family Rhodocyclaceae; genus AWTP1-18. Next base: position 4,794 of record DASUJA010000187.1, read on the forward strand.
TTCGTGCAAATGATGGGAGGCGTCATCAGCGTCGAAAGCACCCTGGGTAAGGGGACGTGCTTCCGTGTTGATCTGCCGATCCAATTGGCAGGCACAGACGACATCCTGCAACCCGAGGAGAAGGCGAGTGGCGACGTGATTGGGCTGGCTCCAGGGCAGCCGTTGCACCGCATCCTGATAGCCGAGGATCAGCGGGATAACCAATTGCTGCTCAGTCGCTTGATGACCGACCTTGGGTTCGAGGTCAAAGTTGCCGAGAACGGCGAGCAATGTATTCGACGCTTTCAGGATTGGCATCCCGACCTCATCTGGATGGATAGGCGGATGCCGGTCATGGACGGTATGGAGGCCACTCGGCAGATTCGCCAGTTGCCGGAGGGGGAGCAGGTCAAAATCGTTGCGGTGACGGCTTCCGCTTTCACGGAGCAGCAGCAGGAGATGCTTGACGTCGGAATGAACGATTTCGTGCGCAAGCCGTATCGTTTGAACGAAATCTACGAGTGTCTGGCGAGGCAGCTTGGTGTTCAGTATCTCTACCATTACGACAACGCGGAAATTTCTTCCCCAGTCATGCTCAAGCCAGAGATGCTGGCAACACTCCCTACCGCGCTACGTCAAGAACTGAAGGCAGCCTTGGAGGATTTGGATACGCAACGCATTACGGAAGTCTTGCAGAAGGTTGCTGAGCTTGATGGGGAACTGGGCCGGACGCTGTCGCGTCTGGCGGGAGGTTTCGACTACATGACCATCCTGCAGGGGCTCGAAAGCGCAAGCCCGGATTTGAAGGGATCCTCCGAACGCTGATTACGATAGCGGTGTGGCGTCTTACTGAGAACAGGCCCTAAAGGTGTTGGCTAGGTCGAAGGCCGGAGGCAGCGTTTCAGAGGTGGAGTCACAGCATTGGGGCGGCCTGCGACGGCGTACTTGCTGCTACATTTCGGCCATGAACGATATTGACCAAGCGCTGGAACTCAACCATCAGCCTCTCTCTGGTTGTCTCGACAGCGAACGCGCCGCTTATCTGACGGCGTCCCATCCTCATTTGTTTGCTGACTCACGGGTCCATCTGGCGCGCAGCCATCGGGACACCATGGCCCACGCCATCGAAGCTATGGAGCGCGTGGTTGCCTTGCCTGGCTGGCAGGCGCGGACCTTGTCCGATGCGCCCGAGACTGCTCGCCATCCCTCGGCCCTCAAGAGCGTGTTCTTCGGCTACGACTTTCACATTACCGAAGCCGGCCCGAAGCTCATCGAAATCAACACCAACGCTGGCGGGGCTTTTATCAACGCTTGTCTGCTGCGGTTTCAGCAGGGAAGCGCGGAACTGCCCGACGCCGAGGCGCTTGAGCTGGAGTTCGTCGAGATGTTCCGCAAGGAGTGGGCGCTGGGTGGCGCCGATCGGCCCTTGGCCCGCGTTGCCATCGTGGATGAACATCCCGAGCAGCAGTACCTGTATCCGGACTTTGAGTGTTGTCGGCAGTTGCTGATCCGCTCGGGCATTGACGCGGTGATCTGCGATCCCGCAGAGCTTCGCTATGAAAGCGGATGCCTCCTGTATCAGGGCTTGCCTGTTGATCTGATCTACAACCGTCTCACCGATTTCTCCCTGGCCGGCCCGGGGCTGGCAGCCCTGCGTCAAACTTGGCTCGATGGCACCGTGCAAGTCACGCCCCATCCTCGTGCCCACGCGCTCTATGCGGACAAGCAGAATCTGGTCTTCCTCTCCGATGGCGATTGGCTGGCGAGCATTGGCGTCAGTGCCGAGGATCGGGCAGTGATCGCCGCTATCCTGCCCTCCACGGAACTGGTTCATGCCGATCAGGGCGATGATCTCTGGGCGCGGCGCAAGCACTTGTTCTTCAAGCCCCTCACCGGCTACGGCGGCAAGGCCGTCTATCGCGGCAGCAACGTGACCAAGCGCGTCTTCGGCGAAATCCTCGCTGGCCATTACGTGGCTCAGACTCTTGCGCCGCCGCCTTCCCGTACCGTGGTGGTGGAGGGCGCAGAGGGGGAGGTGGTCGAACTCAAGTACGATCTGCGCTGCTACGCCTACGACGGCAAAATCCAACTCCTCGCGGCCCGCCTCTGGCAGGGCCAGACCACCAACTTCCGCACTCCCGGCGGCGGCTTTGCCCCGGTGGTGCTCGTTTAATTTCCTCCTGAATCCATGAGTCTGATTAGCTTTGAAGAGGCCCTTGGCCGCCTGCTCGCTGCCGCCCTGCCCGTCACCGAAACCGAGGTGCTGCCCATCGAGCGGGCCGCGGGGCGGGTGCTGGCGAGCCGCCATGTTTCCGACCTCAATGTACCGCCGTTGGATAACAGCGCCATGGACGGTTACGCCGTTCGCTGCGCAGATGTTCCCGCCGAGGGCACCGTGCTGCCTGTGAGCCAGCGCATTCCTGCCGGCACCGTGGGCCACACCTTGCAACCCGGCACGGCGGCGCGCATTTTCACGGGCGCCCCGGTGCCTTCTGGCGCGGATGCCGTGGTGATGCAGGAGCTGTGCGAACACTCAGGCCACGGGGGCAACAACGGAGTCACCATCAACCATCGGCCCAAGCCCGGCGACAACATTCGCCGTGCAGGCGAGGACATCGCCGTCGGCAAGGAAGTGCTGGCAGCAGGCACCCGCCTGACGCCCCAGGCCATCGGCCTGCTGGCCTCCGTGGGCGTAGCCCAGGTGCCGGTTTTCCGGCAATTGCGGGTGGCCTTGTTTTCCACCGGCGACGAGTTGGTGACGCCCGGCCAGCCTCTTCCGCCGGGCGCCATCTACAACTCCAATCGCTACCTGCTGGGCAGCCTACTGGAACAGGCCGGTTGCGCTGTGACCGACCTAGGCATCGTCGCCGACACCCTGGATGCCACCCGCGCTGCCCTGCGGCAAGCTGCACAAAACCACGACCTGATCCTCACTTCCGGTGGCGTTTCCGTGGGCGAGGAAGATCACGTGAAGCCCGCTGTTTCTGCGGAAGGGGAGCTGTCCCTCTGGGCCATCGCCATCAAGCCGGGCAAGCCCTTGGCTTACGGCCACGTGCGCCGGGGCGAAGGTGAGCAGGCGGATTTCATCGGCCTGCCCGGCAACCCGGTGGCGGCCTTCGTCACCTTTCTCATGTTGGTGCGGCCTTTCGTTCGTCGCCGTCAGGGGGGGCTGGGAAGCTTGCCCGCACCCCTGATGTTGCCTGCCGGCTTCGATTGGAAAAAAGCCGACAAGCGCCGCAATTTTCTGCGGGTACGGCTGTCTTCCGAGGGGCGGCTGGAGCTGTTCTCCAACCAGAGTTCCGGCGTGCTGACCTCTACGGTCTGGTCGGACGGCTTGGTGGATCTGCCTGCGGGCGAGACCATAGCAGCCGGCCAGCCCGTGCCCTACCTGCCTTTCAGCCTTCTTCTGGCCTGACCCATGAGCATCCGCATTCTCTATTTCGCCGCCTTGCGCGAAACCCTGGGCCGTAGCGAAGAGCGTCTCGACGCCGTAGCCGGCGAATCCCTGGCTGCCCTGCGTCAGCGTTTGGCAGATCGAGGCGGCGACTGGCAGGCGCTGGTTTCCATGAAGAACCTCAAGGCCGCCATCAACCAAACCATGGCAACGGCAGACGCCCCCATTCAGGACGGCGACGAGGTGGCGTTCTTTCCCCCCGTGACCGGAGGCTGACGGTGAGCGTCCGAGTCTCCATCCAGGAAGCCGACTTCGACACAGGCGCCGAACTGGCGGCTCTGGGCGAATCGGATTGCGGCGCTGTGGCCAGCTTTGTTGGTCGAGTACGCCGGGGCGGTGACGATGTTCGCGCCATGACCCTGGAGCACTACCCAGCCATGACCGAAAAGGCCTTGGCGGAGATCGTCGCCGAGGCCCAGGGGCGCTGGACCTTGCTGGGTGTTACGGTGATTCATCGCGTGGGCCGTCTGCTGCCTGGCGACCAGATCGTCTTGGTGGGCGTGGCAGCTAGCCATCGGGGCGAAGCCTTCGCCGCCTGCGAGTTCATCATGGACTGTCTGAAGACCAAGGCCCCTTTCTGGAAGAAGGAAGAAACCCCCGCCGGCAGTCATTGGGTTGATGCCCGCGAAAGCGACGAAGCTGCCGCCAGCCGCTGGGGCTAGGCGCTCCTGAAACTGCGCAAAAGAAAAGCGGGCCGAAGCCCGCTTTTCACTTTTGAATTCCCTCAGTGAGCTTTAGCCAGCCTTTTTTCTGGACGTCGCAGCTTTGGGTGTTGCTGTCTGGACGGTTGCCGATGTGGCTTCCACGATGGATTCAAAGGCGTGATTGGCGTTGTTAACCGCCTGTTGAACCATTTCCATCAGCTGTTGATTGCCGCCGGGCAGAGTGGTGATAAATCCCTGAAAGGCGCTGGTCATTTCCTTGTTACCGGACGCCAGTTGCTCTGTTAGCAGTCGGGAGAACTCGACGCGGGCCTCGTTGCCGATTTCAGCCATCTTGCTGGCGGTTTCCATCAGCCGCTGAGACGCATCCTGAGCGTACTTGGCGCGCAGGGTGAACATCTCCTGTCCGTCCTTGGCGCGGGCCTGGGCCTGGGCATTCGCCATGCTGTCGCTCAGCAGAGACTGGGCCAACTCGGTTTGCAAAGCCATGATGCGTTGAGCGTTTTCAATGGACAACTGCGCCAGTCGTACGGCGGCGTCCAGATTGCGGCGTTGAATTTCAGCAAATTGTTCTTGATTGGCCATATACATCTCCTTGAAAAATTCGGAATGCTGCTAACAGGCAATTTCAATGTAGCACGCGAAATTACGATCTCCCACTGATTTAGACCAAGACGGAGGAATACGCCAATCGGCGGGTGACTGTTTTCATGGCGCCATTGAAATTTGGCGGCTATACCCCATTTGCAAGTGCATCCAATCGGGAGAGCCAACCATGAGACTCGACAAGCTAACTACCAAATTCCAACAAGCCCTGTCTGACGCCCAGAGCATGGCCGTGGGCAACGACCAGCAGTTCATCGAACCGCAGCATCTGCTGCTGGCCCTACTGGAACAGGATGACGGCGGTACCGTTTCCCTGTTGCAGCGGGCCGGCGTCAATGCCCAGCCCCTCAAGACGGCCCTCCAGGCTGCCCTCAAGCGCCTGCCCAAGGTGGAAGGCCACGGCGGCGAAGTGACCGTGGGCCGCGATCTGGGCAACCTGCTCAATCTGACAGACAAGGAAGCCCAAAAGCGGGGCGACCAGTTCATTGCCTCCGAAATGTTTCTGCTGGCCCTGGCCGGTGACAAAGGCGAGTGCGGCAAGCTGCTCAAGGAGCACGGCCTGTCCCGCCCCGCCTTAGAGCAGGCCATCGAGGCCGTGCGCGGCGGTGCCGGGGTGAATAGCGCCGAGGCGGAGGGGCAGCGCGAGGCGCTGAAAAAGTATTGCCTGGACCTGACCGAGCGCGCTCGCTCCGGCAAGTTGGATCCGGTGATCGGTCGCGACGACGAAATCCGCCGCGCCATTCAAATTCTGCAACGGCGCACCAAGAACAACCCGGTGCTGATCGGCGAGCCCGGCGTGGGCAAGACTGCCATCGTGGAAGGCTTGGCCCAGCGCATCGTCAATGGCGAAGTGCCCGAAAGCCTCAAGGACAAGCGTGTCCTCTCCCTGGACATGGCGGCCTTGCTGGCCGGCGCCAAGTATCGCGGAGAGTTTGAGGAGCGCTTGAAGGCGGTGCTCAACGACATCGCCAAGGAAGAGGGCCGGGTCATCCTGTTCATCGACGAAATCCACACCATGGTCGGCGCTGGCAAGGCCGAAGGCGCCATGGACGCGGGCAACATGCTGAAGCCCGCCCTAGCTCGTGGCGAGCTGCATTGCATCGGCGCCACCACCCTGGACGAATACCGCAAGTACGTGGAAAAGGATGCCGCTCTGGAGCGCCGCTTCCAGAAGGTGCTGGTGGATGAGCCTAGTGTGGAATCCACCATCGCCATCCTGCGCGGCTTGCAGGAGAAGTACGAACTCCACCACGGCGTAGACATCACCGACCCGGCCATCGTGGCGGCGGCGGAACTGTCCCATCGCTACATCACTGACCGCTTCCTGCCTGATAAAGCCATCGATCTGATCGACGAGGCGGCGGCGCGGATCAAGATGGAAATCGACTCAAAGCCCGAGGTGATGGACAAGCTCGACCGCCGCATGATCCAGCTCAAGATCGAGCGGGAGGCGGTGAAGCGCGAGAAGGACGAGGCCTCGAAAAAGCGCCTGGGCCTGATCGAAGACGAGCTGCTCAAACTGCAAAAGGAATACTCGGATCTGGAGGAAATCTGGAAGGCCGAGAAGGCCCAGGTTCATGGCTCTGCCCACATCAAGGAAGAGATCGACAAGCTCAAGGTGCAGATGGCCGACCTGCAACGGAAGGGCCAATTCGACAAGCTGGCCGAGTTGCAATACGGCAAGCTGCCCCAACTCGAAGCCCAGTTGAAGGCCGCTGAAAAGACCAGC
>DASUJA010000188.1:0-5492 GCA_036279515.1 Rhodocyclaceae bacterium
CCGCGCCGGTTACTCGGGCAAGCTGGCCACCGCCACCCTCGCCGCCTCCGGCACCCTGGGCATCCTGATTCCGCCCTCCGTGCCGCTGGTGGTCTATGCGGTGCTGACCCAGGAATCCATCGGCAAGCTGTTCGTCGCCGCAGTGATCCCCGGCGTCATCGCCGCCCTGGGCTACCTGGCCGTGATCCGCATCATCGTCAGCCGCAATCCTGAGGCCGGCCCTCCTTCCGAGCCTGTCGCCTGGTCCGATCGACTGGTGTCCCTGCTCAAGGTGATGCCGGTGGCCCTGGTCTTCCTGGTCGTGATCGTCGGCATCTACGGCGGCTGGGCCAACCCAACCGAAGCCGCCTCCATCGGTGTTGCCGCCTGCGGCATCATCGCAGTGGCGTCCGGCGCCATGGGCTGGAAGGGCATCAAGCAAAGCATCTACGGCACTGCCGTCGCCTCCGCCATGATCTTCGTAGTGCTGATCGGTGCCGACCTGCTCAACTCCGCCCTGGCCATCACCCAGATGCCGGTGGAACTGGCCAACTGGGTCAAGAACAGCGGCATGCCGCCCCTGCTGGTGATGGCGCTGATCATCGTCATCTACATCCTGCTCGGCTGCGTCATGGATTCCCTGGCCATGCTGCTGCTCACCATTCCCATCTTCTATCCCATGATCATGGGCCTCGACTTCTTCGGTCTGGAAGTCGCCGACAAGTCCGTGTGGTTCGGCATCCTGGCCCTGATGGTCGTGGAAATCGGCTTGGTTCATCCCCCTGTCGGCATGAACCTCTACGTCATCAACAAGCTGGCCAAGGATGTGCCCATGAAGGATACGGCCTGGGGCGTGATTCCCTTCCTTGCCTCGGACTTCACTCGCATCATCGTGCTCACCCTATTCCCGGCCATCACTCTCTGGCTGGTACACGCCATCGGCTGAGCAAAACAAAAGGAGCTTCAATGAAATCAGCGCGCATACGTCTGGCTGGTAGCGGCCAGGTCATCACGGTTCCGGCGGAATCTGTTCCCGCCGGCGCCACCTGGGAGGCGCCCGTGACCGGCACGGTCTACGGTGTCGTCCTCAACGACCAGGCATCCCTGGACAAGCTGGGCGATGCGCTGCTGGAAGCGCCATACAAGGGCAAGCCCAAGGCACCGGCGCTGTACATCAAACCGGAAAACACCCTGGTGGGCCACGGCGCCACGGTGACCCTGCCGGCCCGCTGCACGGAGCTCGCCATCGGCGCCACCGTCGGTCTGGTGATCGGTGAAACGGCGAGCAAGGTATCCCCTGCCGATGCCCTCAAGCACGTGCGCGGCTACACCGTGGTGATGGATCTTTCCATTCCCCACGCCAGCGTCTACCGTCCCGCGATCCGCGAAAAGTGTTTCGACGGCGCCTGCCCCGTGGGCCCGGTGGTCGTGGATCGCGCCAAGGTGGGCGACCCGACCGGCCTGACGATCCGCACCTTCATCAATGGCACGCAAGTCGCCGAGCGCAAGCTTTCCGACTTGGTGCGATCCATCCCCCAACTCATGGCCGACGTCACCGAATTCATGAGTCTGCTGCCCGGCCAAGTGCTGCTGCCTGCCGTGCCCCTGGACGTGCCCACCGCCAAGGCCGGTGACAAGGTGGCCGTGGAAATCGACGGCATTGGCCGTCTTGAAATCACTCTGAAAGAAACTTCGGCTGGAGGTCAAGCATGAAGCGCGGACGCATCGCCCTCAATGGCGTCATCTACGAAGTTACAGAGCAGGACGGCAAGGTACGTCTACCCGACGGACGCCTGTTCAAGGAAGAAGCCGTGCAATGGCTGCCTCCCGTGCAGCCCCACACCGTCTTCGCCCTCGGCCTCAACTACGCCGACCACGCCAAGGAATTGGCCTTCAAGGCGCCCGAGGTGCCCCTGGTCTTTCTCAAAGGCCCCAACGCTTTCACCGGCCACCGCTGCGACACCGTGCGTCCCGCCGATGCCACCTACATGCACTACGAGTGCGAGCTGGCGGTGGTGATCGGTCGTCATGGCCGCAACATCAAGAAGGAAGACGCCTACGACTACGTCGTCGGCTATACCGTGGCCAACGACTATGCGATCCGGGATTACCTGGAGAACTACTACCGGCCCAATCTGAAGGTGAAGAACCGGGACTGCACCACGCCCCTCGGCCCTTGGCTGGTGGCCCGCGCCGACGTGCCCGATCCCATGAACCTGAAGCTCACCACCTCCATCAACGGCAAGGTGACCCAGGAAGGCTCCACCAAGGACATGATTTTCGACATCCCGGCACTGGTCGCCTACCTGTCGGAATTCATGACCCTATCCCCCGGCGACATGATTCTCACCGGCACGCCCGAAGGTCTGGCCGACACCAAGGTCGGCGATGAAGTGGTGACGGAGATCGAAGGCATCGGCCGCCTGGTGAACTTCATCGTCGCGCCGAACTGACACATCCGCCGAAGCACGACGCAGGTTCCTATATGACCGTTCGTATTGAGCGTAGCGCGCAGCGCGGAGTCGAAATACGGGATGCATCCCGCCCTTCGACTTCGCTTCGCTACGACCGCAGGAAGTCCCTGTGCGACGCTCACGGCGAACGGGGTTAATACGCAGAGAGAGGACAGCAATGGAAACCATCAAGCACATCATCAACGGCCAAAAGGTCGACAGCAAGGAAACCTTTGAAACCATCAACCCCGCCACCGGCGAAGTTCTGGCTCACGTAGCCAGTGGCGGCGAAACGGAAATCAACGCCGCCGTCGCCGCTGCCAAGGCAGCCTTCCCCGGCTGGGCCGCCACGCCTGTCAAGGAGCGCGCCCGCCTGGTGCGCAAGCTGGGCGAACTGATCGCCGCCAACGTCGAGCCCATCGCCGACATGGAGACTGCCGACTGCGGTCAGGTCACCAACCAGACCAAGCGCGTGTTGATCCCTCGCGCATCCGACAACTTCAACTACTTCGCCGAGCTGATCCAGCACATGCACGGCGAGACCTACGACTCCGACACCGGCCACCTGAACTACACCCTGTGGCAGCCGGTCGGCGTCTGCGCGCTGATCTCTCCCTGGAACGTGCCGTTCATGACGGCCACCTGGAAAACCGCGCCCTGCCTGGCCTTCGGCAACACCGCCGTGATGAAGATGTCCGAACTGTCACCCCTGACGGCCAACCGCCTGGGCGAACTGGCCCTTGAAGCCGGCATTCCCCCCGGCGTGTTCAACGTGGTTCAAGGCTTCGGCAACACCGCCGGCGAGCCCCTGGTGTCGCACCCGGACGTGCGCTCCATTTCCTTCACCGGCTCCACCGCCACCGGCAACCGCATCGTCAAGGCAGCCGGCCTGAAGAAGTTCTCCATGGAACTGGGCGGCAAGTCCCCCTTCGTCATCTTCGACGACGCCGACTACGAACGCGCCCTCGACGCCGCCATCTTCATGATCTTCTCCAACAACGGCGAGCGCTGCACGGCCGGTTCGCGGATCATCGTGCAGGCAGGCATCTACGACAAGTTCGTCGCCGACTTCGCCGCCCGTGCCGCCAAGCTGACGGTGGGCGATCCGATGGATCCGAACACCATCATCGGCCCCATGATCTCCAAGGGCCATCAGGACAAGGTCAACTACTACATCGAACTGGGCAAGAAGGAAGGTGCTGAAGTCGTCTTCGGCGGCGGCACCCCGGTCATTGCCGACAAGTTCAAGAACGGCTTCTGGGTTCAGCCCACTGTCTTCGCCAACGTGGACAACAAGATGCGCATCGCCCAGGAAGAAATCTTCGGCCCGGTGCCCTGCATCATCCGCTTCAAGACCGAGGAAGAAGCGGCCCGCATCGCCAACGACACCCAGTACGGGTTGTCCTCCTACCTGTGGACCAACAACACGGGCCGCGCCATCCGTCTGGCCAAGGCCATCGAGTCCGGCATGACCTTCGTCAACAGCCAGAACGTGCGCGACCTGCGCCAGCCCTTCGGCGGCTCCAAGGCCTCCGGCACCGGCCGCGAAGGCAACCACTACAGCTACGAAGTGTTCTGCGAAGCGAAGAACATCGCCGTGTCCTACGGTAGCCATCACATCCCCAAGTGGGGCGTTTAAGCGCACCACTCACGACATAACGATCAAGGAGAACAGCAATGGGCAAGCTCGCATTGGCAGCAAAGATCACCCACGTTCCGTCCATGTACCTGTCGGAACTGGACGGCCCCCACAAAGGCCGACGTGAAGCCGCGATCCAGGGGCACAAGATCATCGGCCAACGTTGCCGCGACCTGGGCGTGGACACCATCGTCGTGTACGACACCCACTGGCTGGTGAATTCCGGCTATCACGTGAACTGCGCACCAAATTTTGAAGGCGTCTACACCAGCAACGAACTCCCGCACTTCATCAAGAACATGCCCTTCGGCTTCCCCGGCAATACCGACCTGGGCATTGCCATTGCCGAGACGGCCACCGAGATGGGCGTGCGTACCCGTGCTCACCACGACACCACCCTCGATCCCGAGTACGGCACCCTGGTTCCCATGCGCTACATGAACGCCGACAAGCATTTCCAGGTGATCTCCGTCTCCGCCCTATGCACGGTGCACAACCTGGCGGACAGCGTGGTCCTTGGCCGCGCAGTACGCAAGGCCATCGAAGAAAAGTACGACGGTACCGTGGCTGTGCTCGCTTCCGGCTCCCTCTCTCATCGCTTCGCCCAGAACGGCGTGTCCGAGCAGTACTACGACAAGATGTGGGACGAGTTCCTCAACCAGGTGGATCAGCGCGTGGTGGAGATGTGGGAAAAGGGCGACTGGAAAAACTTCTGCGCCATGCTGCCCATGTACGCCACCCAATGCTTCGGCGAGGGTGGCATGCACGACACCGCCATGCTGCTCGGCACCCTGGGCTGGGATCAATACACCGCGCCGGTGGAAGTGGTAACGCCCATGTTCCCCAGCTCTGGCACGGGCCAGATCAACGCCATCTTCCCCGTCATCTGAATCCCATAACTAGACCGCAAAGGCATACGACCTCCCCCAGAGACGATCGACTCACTCAACAATGATCTAGGAGGTTTTACATATGGGCGAAATCGTCATGGCCGTTAAGGCCACTCACGTTCCTTCAATGCTGCTTTCGGAGTTGCCGGGGCCTACCCACGGCTGCCGACAAGCGGCCATCGATGCGGAAAAGGAAATTGGCCGTCGCGCCAAAGCTCTCGGCGTGGACACCTTCATCGTGTTCGATACCCACTGGCTTGTGAATGCTGGCTTCCACATCAACAACAACCCCCGGCACCAGGGCGTCTACACCAGCCACGAGTTCCCCCACTTCATCCAGGACCTGCCCTACGATTTCCCTGGCAATGTGGAACTAGGCCGCGCCATTGCCGAAGAAGCCTCGGCTCGCGGCGTCAAGACCCGCGCCCATGAAGTGAAAACCCTGGACCTGGAATACGGCACCATCCTGCCCATGCGCTACATGAACGACTTCGGCGCCAAGGTGGTGTCCGTGGCCGGCTGGAGCACCTT
>DASUJA010000189.1:0-4598 GCA_036279515.1 Rhodocyclaceae bacterium
GCGGATGGTGGCGAACTCCGCATCGGTTTCAATGCCTTCGGCAATGATGCGGGCATGGCTGACCTCGGCCAGTTCCTGCATGGCCTTGACCAGCTGGAATTTCATGGCGTCGTCGGCAATGCCGTTGATGAAGTGGCGGTCAATCTTGACGAATTCGGGCCGCACCTCGGACCACATGCGCAGGTTGGAAAAGCCTTCGCCCAGGTCGTCCACAGCGATCTGGTAGCCGAGCTTGCGGTAGGTGTCGAGTAGATGACGTAGGGCGGAGAAGTCCGCTACGTGCTCGTTTTCGGTAATCTCGATGACGATCTGCTGGGGACGCAGGCCCACTTCGTTGAGCAGGCGGGCCGTGTCGCCGTTGAGGAAGAACGGGTCCGCCAGACAGCCGGCGCTGACATTGACGAACAAGCGCCCTTGCAGATGTTGGGCAGCGAATTCGCGGAAGGTGATTTCGCGGCACAGGCGCTCCAGGGCTTCGGTCTGGCCGCTGATACGGGCCACTTCAAAGAGCATGGATGGGCTGTACAGATCGGTGCCTTCCGGGCCTCGGATCAGGCCTTCGTAACCCAGGTAGCCGCGGGCGCGGATGTCGAGGATGGGCTGGAAGACGGGCGTCAGTTGCCGTTGCTGAAGAATTTGCTGGAGGCGCCGGATGTGCTCGGGTGTGACGCCTGTAGCCTCACGGAAATCGTGGGCGATGGGGGTATCGCCAAACGATAGAGAGTCAGATAGGTCCACGGTTGCGTCCAGTGTGATGAGTGAGGGCGCTAGCCTAAGTTTGTAATGTTTCGGGAATGTGACTTTGTCGGATTTTCCTGGGGTGGGCTATAACTTTAGGAAGATTCCACATGCGGTATCTATTCGGTCTTGTAGCCGATGCGCACGCCGCCCCAGTGACGACCCTGGATATAGACCGGCGATGAGATGTCATGCATGATTTCGCCCGTGTCGCGTCGGTAGGTCTGGATCAGGAAGGGTTGCTGGTGGCTACCGCAACGCTTGCCCACGGCATCGGAGAAGATGCGCTTGGTGCGGTTGCCCACCATGTCCTTGGCTTCATCGCCTGTGAGCGGTTGGCAGAAGCGTTTGTTGTGGGTGGGCACGTAGGCATTGCGGTCGATGGCGATGGCGTAGGCCACTTCCGGATTGCGATCCAGGTAGGGCTCCTGGATGCTGGGCAGGATGCGGTCCAGCAGAACGTCGAATTTGGTGCTGAATTTCTGCGGTTTGGTGTTGGGGATGGGGACGTATTTGTCGTCGAACAAGTCGTCCAAGGAGATTTCCTTGCGGCTTACGGCGGCTTCAATGGCGCGAGTGATTTCCTGTGCCAGCTGCATGGCGTTATTGGGCATGGCGCCATGGATGCGGCGGGAGGCTTCGCCACTGGCGCCAAGTTTGAATACTGTGCCGATTTCGTCCAGGTTGGTGGCCAGGTAGTCAAGTTGGGTCGCTTCGGCCAAGGTGTTGCGGGCGCCTTCAGCATTGCGGGTGGCGAGGTGAATGATGTCGCCGGCCTGGTCCGCGATGTGGTGGGCTTGGGCGTTTTGCTGCTGCATGGTGACGGCGATGACTCGAATCTTGTCCAGGGTTTCTTCCGCCCCTTCGTTAATGCGGGTCAGGGCTTCTGCGGCTTGGGTGGTGAGGCCCGCACCTTCCCGGGCCAGGCTTGAGCCTTCATGAATGGTGGCGATGGCCTGGTGGATTTCTGTCTGGATGGCGTGGATGAGACCGCCGATCTCGGTGGTGGCGGTGGTGGTGCGCTCGGCAAGCTTGCGCACTTCATCGGCCACAACGGCGAAACCACGACCCTGCTCACCGGCTCGGGCGGCTTCAATGGCGGCATTGAGGGCCAGTAGGTTGGTCTGGTCGGCAATTTCGTGAATGGTGTTCACGATGGCTGAGACGGCTTCGGATCGTTCGCCCAGAGCCGAGACGACGGTCGCCGAATTTTCCACGGATCGGGCGAGGCGTTCGATTTCATCGGAAGCCTGTCGCATGATTTGGGCGCCATGCTCGGACTGCTGCCGGGCGGCTTCGGCGATGCGGGTGGTGTCTTCGGTGGTTTGGGCCAAGCCGGAAATGCCGGTTGCCATGGATTGGGCGGTTTCGGCGGCGGAGGCGGCGGCGGCATGCTGACGTTCGGAGCCTTCCACGGTGCTGCGGGCTTCTTCGATCAGCTTCTTTGCGGCGTTGCCCACTTGCTCGGAGTTGAAAACGACACGTCCCACGATGCCCTGAAAGCTGGCCATGAGGGCGTTGAAATCACGGGCGACGGGGGCCATGGTGCGTTGCGTGTCTGCGCGCCGAGACAAGTCACCGTCGGCGACCGTCGCGCGGATGGACTGACGCAGCTTGTCACGAGGGACATTGACTGTGACGCGCATATAAATCTGAGTACCGATGCCCACGACCAAGGCGGCTAGGCCACTGGCCGCAAGGCTGCCCCAGTTGAGATTGCTTCCGCTTGCTGCGGTGGCCGCCAACCCTGAGAGACCCGCCGCTGCACCCGTGATGACGGAGTGAATATGCCTTCCCAGTAATGATGTGTCTTGCGACGTCGTTGTGCTCATCGCGCTTCCCTCCCCGATCATGCGTACGGTCTGCTGAGTAATTCTCCAGTGATCCTATCGGGAATTACTTACAAATCCTTTAAGGCTAAAAATCATATGCCTGTCTTTTTAAGATGGTAGTGGCAAATTCAGGTGCTGGGCGATGAAACGTGCGATTTGCTCGACATCGTTGAGATTCAGTTGGGGCAGGGGGGTGACGAGGGGGGCGTCGGTCGCCACGGCGACAACGGATGCGTTGTTAGGCCATACGGGCGGGTTTTCCAGGCTGGGGCGGTGGACCTCGATCTTGGGGAGCGGATCCCGCTTGTAGCCTTCCACCAGGACCAGATGGCAGGGATGGAGGCGGGCGACGAGTTCTTCCACGGTCGGCTCGGGCTCGTCACGGAATTCCTGGAGCAGGACGGATCGGCGATTACTGACCAGAAATACCTCTTGGGCGCCAGCTTCCCGCATGCGCCAAGAATCTTTGCCAGGACTGTCCAGGTCGAAGCCGTGATGCGTGTGTTTGATGGTGGAAACTTTCAGCCCGCGCTGCCGGAACCAGTCCACGAGTTTGGCGATCAGGGTGGTTTTGCCGCTGCCGGAAAGGCCGGTGAGGCCGAAGACTTTTTTCTGCATGAATGGGACGTCCTGTGGGCTATGGCTCCAATACCGGGAGCCAGGGCGGCATGGTAGCCCACTCGAGGGCTGCGACCAGACGGCGTGGCGTCATCGAACTGGCGGACTGTCAGGGTTCCGCCATCTTCGAGCCCCTATAGTCCGCTCGCCCATTTCAACTCCGTCGTCCATGTCCAAACGTTTTGCATTCCCTCTTCTCGTCGCGCTGGTTTTGGCAATGCTTTTCCCTGTGCTTACCGCAGGGGCTGAGGTGGAGAACTCAATTCGGGTGACGGTACAGAATGAAGGGGATCTGCTTACGGTGAATTCCGAGGCATTCGTTCGGGCTTCTCCCGAGGAAGTATGGGCGGTGATGATCGACTTCGATCATATGGCACGCTTCATTTCCAACCTCCGCTCCAGCCGGGTTTTGTCTCGGGACGGCGGCAAAGTGAAGGTGGAGCAGAAGGGCAGAGCGAGTGCTGGGCTGTTGTTCTTCGATTTCGAGTCGGTGCGGGAGATGGATCTGACGCCCTACAGTCAGATCCATTCGCGTCAGATATCGGGCAGCATGGCCAAGTTTGACGGAACGACGGTCTTGCGGCAGGAGGGCGACTTAACCCGGATTGAGTCCCGCGTGCTCGCCGTGCCCGGAACCTGGGTGCCTCCCATTTTCGGCAAACGCTTTATCGAAAGCGAAACCCGCGAGCAATTCTCTGAACTGTTGGCGGAAATCGCCCGCCGCCAGGAGGCGGCCAAGCGTTAGGGGCGGTTAGCGGTCCGCTGCCTCGTGCAGCAGCTTGGTTTCGTCGCCGATACGCTGTGTACCGACGCTTTCGATGTACATCATGGCTGCGATGGCGCCGACGATGATGCCGACAAAGATGATGGCGAAGATTAACTCCGGCTTTAGTTTGTTCTTGGGTTTTGTGTCGGAAGCCGGCTTGTCTTCGGTGTTCTGCTCTTGAGTCATTGCATTACCTTCAAATGGCGCCTCGGCGTGGCTGACAGGGGGAAGCCGGCCCATAAACGAGACAGCGGCTATCGGACGCCGCATTGTAGATGCTTGGCGTAATGGCTTCCTTTGAACATTCGGAAATCATTCCATCGATACGACAGGTCAGGACATTAGCTTCCGTTGCTATCTTTCCTGACTGGATTCGACATCGCTACGGAGGTTCGAGCCCCGGTTTTCAGTGATCAAGGAGGTGGCTGTCGAAACAGGCCGCGTTATCTTGGGAGGCGTTAGTCGTATTCACGGGCAGGCGGTAGTCCCCTCAGCGGGTGTAAACGTGAC
The DNA here is from genome assembly GCA_036279515.1 of Rhodocyclaceae bacterium. Lineage (GTDB taxonomy): Bacteria > Pseudomonadota > Gammaproteobacteria > Burkholderiales > Rhodocyclaceae > AWTP1-18. The sequence continues at coordinate 4,465 of DASUJA010000189.1, forward strand.
GACGGGGACCGAAGTCCCCGCCGGCTTTTCTTTGGTAACAAGGCTCAAGCAGCCTCGGCATAGGCCTTAAGCGGCCAGTGCGAAACGCTCATCGTTGGCGTTTAGAGATTTGCTTCATTAACGTCGATCGCCTG
>DASUJA010000190.1:0-13311 GCA_036279515.1 Rhodocyclaceae bacterium
GAATACCGTCGTTACTACCCGGTGGGTGAACTCATGGCCCATGTGCTGGGCTTCACCGGTCAGGACGACGCGGGCCAGGAAGGCGTGGAGTTGGCCTTCAATAGTCAGCTATCGGGCAAGTCCGGCAGCCGTCGCGTCATCAAGGACCGCCGCGGCAACATCGTCGAGGACGTGGAGTCCATTCATCCGCCTCAGGACGGCAAGGACATCAGCCTTGCCCTGGACGACAAGATTCAATACTTGGCCTACTCCAACCTCAAACAGGCCATGGAAGAACATAAGGCAAAGGCAGGCGGCATCGTGGTGCTGGACGTGCGCACCGGCGAAATTCTCGCCCTCGCGAATTTGCCCACTTACAACCCCAACAACCGCGAACGTTTAATCGGCGCGCAATTGCGCAATCGTGCCCTGACCGACACCTTTGAGCCCGGCTCCACCATGAAGCCCTTCACTGCGGCCATCGCGCTGGAGAAGGGCAAGTTCCGCTACGACACGCCGATCCAGACTGCCCCTGGTCGGCTCACCATCGGTAACGCCACCATTCACGATTCCCACGGCAACAATGTGCTGACTGTGGCCCAGGTGATTCAGAAGTCTTCCAACGTGGGCATCGCCAAAATCTCCCTGACTTTCCCGCCGGAAACCATGTGGGACATGTACGACAGCCTGGGTTTCGGTGCGCCGCTCAAGTTGGGCTTCCCCGGCGAAGTGGGCGGACGTCTGCGGCCGTGGAAAAAGTGGCAGCCCATCGAGCAGGCCACCATGTCCTACGGCCACGGCATCTCCGTGACCCTGATGCAACTGGCCCACGCCTATCTGGTGTTTGGCCGCGACGGTGATTTGATTCCCTTGTCCCTCACCAAGCTGGATGCGCCGCCATCCCAAGGCCGCAACGTTTTCTCCGCCCAAACCTCCAAGGAAGTCCGGGCCATGATGGAAATGGTGGTGATGCCTGGCGGCACCGCGCCCAAGGCTCAGGTGGCTGGCTATCGCGTGGCGGGCAAGACTGGCACGGCACACAAGCTGGAAGGCGGTCAGTACGCCAACAAGTACGTGGCGTCCTTCGTCGGCCTTGCTCCGGTTTCTGATCCTCGCCTGATCGTAGCGGTGATGGTCGACGAGCCATCTAACGGCATCTATTACGGCGGCGACGTGGCTGCCCCTGTGTTCTCCCGCGTCATGGCCGGTGCGCTACGTACCCTAGGCGTACCCCAGGACGCGCCGCTCAAGCCCCTGGTCACGACCCTCGCTCCTGACGTGAAGGAGGAAATGTGAGCCTCCGTCTCAAAGCCCGTGGCGTACTCGACCAGCTCCGCGCTCAAGGCGTGGCGGTGCGCAATCTGTGCATCGACTCCCGTCGCGTGCAGCCGGGCGACTTGTTTCTGGCCTGGCCCGGTGCTGCAGTGGATGGTCGCCGCTTCCTCGCCGATGCCGTGGAAATGGGCGCCGCTGCCGTGTGTTACGAGGCCGCAGGCGCAGAAGTGACGGCCCTCTCCGTGTCCTCCATTGCCGTGCCTGATCTGGCTTTGCTGGCGGGGGATCTGGCCGCCGAGGTGTACGGCCAGCCTTCGGAAAAGCTCTGGCTGTGCGGCATTACGGGGACAAATGGGAAGACCTCCGTGTCCCAATGGATAGCTCGAGCCCTGAATGAAGCGAGCCGTCCTTGCGCCGTCGTCGGTACCCTCGGCAACGGTTTCGTCGATCAACTGGAAGCCAGCCTTAACACCACGCCAGACGCGGTGACGCTGCATCGCGACCTCGCCAGCTTCGTCGCAGCCGGTGCCCTGGCCTGCGCGATGGAGGTCTCGTCCATCGGTCTGCATCAGGGCCGTGTAAATGGCGCCCGCTTCCGCTGCGCCGTGTTCACCAATCTGTCCCGAGACCATCTGGACTACCACGTGACCATGGACGAGTACGGCGAAGCCAAGCGCCTGCTGTTCGAGCGTCCCGGCCTGGATGCGGCGGTGATTAATTTGGACGATCCCTATGGCCGCGATCTGGCGCTGCGCCTCAAGGGCCGCGTACCGACCCTGGGCTATACCCTGGGTAATGAAAGCGGTGCCGACCGCGTACTACGTGCCGAAAACCTGACCATGACCGGCACCGGCCAGCGCTTCAACGTCGAAGGCCAAGTGGTGAATGCCTCCGTGCTTGGTCGCTTCAACACCTCCAATCTGCTCGCCGTGATGTGCGCCCTGCTGGCGGCAGGCCTTTCGCCCGCCGAGGCTGCGTCCGCACTTGAGCGCCTGCGTCCGCCGTTGGGGCGCATGCAATGTCTGGGCGGCGAAGGAGCACCCCTGGTGGTGGTGGACTACGCCCACACGCCGGACGCACTGGAAAACGCGCTGTCCACCTTGCGTGAAACCGCTGCTGCTCGTGGTGGTCGACTCCTGTGTCTGTTCGGATGTGGCGGTGATCGTGACCCCGGCAAGCGGCCCCTGATGGGTGCCGTTGCCGAGCGGTTGGCTGACGCGGTGCTGCTCACCAGTGACAACCCCCGCAGCGAATCGCCGCAAGCCATCCTCGACGAGATCCGCGCCGGCATGAAAACGAATGCGCAAGTGGAACCGGATCGTGCCCTCGCTATCGCCTGCGTGATCGCGGAGGCAGCGCCTCAAGACGTAGTGCTCCTGGCCGGTAAGGGTCACGAGCCCTATCAGGAAATCGCTGGCAAGCGCCTGCCCTTCTCCGATTTGGATCAAGCCAAGCAAGCCTTGGAGAAACGCCCATGATGAATCTGAGCCTGAACGAAGCCGCCCTGGCCGTCGCTGGAAAGTTGAGCGATCTGGCTACCGATGGCACTCTGGAAATTCGCGGCGTCACCACCGACTCGCGCAAAGTGGAACCGGGCCAACTGTTCGTCGCCCTGCGCGGCGAGCACTTCGACGGTCACGCCTTCGTCGATGAGGTATTGCAGCGCGGTGCCATCGCGGCCCTGGTGGACAACAAGTGGGCCGAGTTTCACGGTGGCCGTCCCTTGATTGCCGTGGACGACACCCGTATCGCCCTGGGTCGCCTCGCCGCCCATTGGCGCCGGTGCTTTGATATTCCGCTGCTGGGTATCACCGGCAGCAACGGCAAGACCACGGTCAAGGAAATGTGCGCCGCCATCCTGCGCACCCACCTGGGCGATGATGCCGTGCTCGCCACCGCAGGCAACTTCAACAACGACATCGGTTTGCCGCTGACCCTGCTTGGCCTCGCCGAGCAGCATCGTGCCGCCGTGATCGAAATGGGTATGAACCATCCCGGCGAAATTGCTTATCTGACGCGCATCGCCGCCCCCACCGTAGCCCTGGTGAACAACGCCCAGCGCGCCCACTTGGCGGGTCTTGGCTCCGTTCGTGACGTGGCGGCTGCCAAGGGTGAAATCTTTCAAGGACTGGCGGAAGACGGTATTGCCGTCCTCAATGCCGACGATCCCAACGCCGATCTCTGGCGCAGTCTTGCGCGCGATCATGCAATCCTCAGCTACGGCCTCGGTGGCAATGCCGACGTGGCCGGCGAGGCCGAACTGCATCACTTCTCCAGCCGGCTCAAGGTGAGCACGCCCATGGGCAAAGTGGAGTTCGAGCTAAACGTGCCCGGCCTGCACAACGCGCGCAACGCGCTGGGTGCCATGGCGGCCTGCCTCGCAGCGCGGGTGCCCCTGGAAACCATCGTGCGCGGCCTGGAAAACTACAGCGGCGTCAAAGGGCGCTTGCAGCGCAAGACCGGCCATCGCGGCGCTCACGTCATCGACGACACCTACAACGCCAATCCCGATTCCATGCGTGCCGCCATTGACGTGCTCGCAGCGTTGCCGGGCAAACGGGTTTTCGTCATGGGCGACATGGGCGAAATCGGCGACGCTGCCGGCCAGTTTCATGACGAGTTGGGTGGCTACGCCAAAAGCATGGGCATCGATCGGCTCTACTGCCTGGGCGAACACTGCGTCGCTGCGACTCACAACTTCGGCGAGGGCGGCCTGCACTTTGAAAAGTTGGAACCCCTGGTGAAGACCCTGGATAAAGATTTGGACGGAGAGACCACAGTGCTGGTCAAAGGCTCCCGCTTCATGCGCATGGAACGCGTGGTGGATGCCATCACCGACAACGGAGATAGAAAGTAATGTTGCTTGAATTGGCCCAATGGCTGGCGAAGGACGTTCGCGCTTTCAGCGTCCTCAACTACATCACCCTGCGCGCAGTGTTGGCCACCATGACGGCGCTGACCATTTCGTTCGTGGCGGGGCCTGCCTTCATTCGCTGGCTCACGGAAAAGAAGATCGGTCAGCCGGTGCGCAGCGACGGCCCCCAAACCCACTTGGCCAAGTCCGGTACCCCCACCATGGGCGGCGGTCTGATCCTGATTTCTCTGGGCATCTCCACGCTGCTTTGGTCCGATCTTTCCAATCGCTTCGTCTGGATCGTGCTGATCGTGACCCTGGGCTTCGGCGCCGTGGGTTGGGTCGATGACTGGCGCAAGGTGGTGTACAAAAATCCGGACGGCCTTTCCGCCCGCTCCAAGTATTTCTGGCAATCCCTTATCGGCTTGGTGGCTGCCATCTACATCGCCTTCTCCATCTCCGCGCCCAACAACGAGAAGGTGGTTGAGTTGTTCTTCCATTGGGTAGGCAGCGGCTTCACCCTGGAGCTCCCGGCCAAGGCCGACTTGATCGTGCCCTTCTTCAAAACCGTCACCTATCCCCTGGGGATGTTTGGTTTCATCGTGCTTACCTATCTGGTCATCGTCGGTAGCAGCAACGCGGTGAACTTGACCGACGGCCTCGACGGTCTGGCGATCATGCCCACGGTGATGGTGGGCTCGGCGCTCGGCATCTTTGCCTACGTGGCCGGTAACGCCGTTTACTCGAAATATCTGTTCGTGCCCTACATCCCCGGTGCCGGGGAGCTGACCGTGTTCTGTGCAGCCATTGCCGGCGCGGGGCTCGGCTTCCTCTGGTTCAACGCCTATCCGGCGGAAGTGTTCATGGGCGATGTGGGCGCCCTGTCCCTCGGTGCTGCGCTGGGCGCCGTGGCCGTGGTGGTGCGCCAGGAGATCGTGCTCTTCATCATGGGCGGCGTCTTCGTGGCCGAAACCCTGTCGGTAATGCTGCAAGTCAGCTACTTCAAGTACACCAAAAAACGCTACGGCGAAGGGCGGCGCATCCTGCTCATGGCGCCGCTCCATCACCACTTTGAAAAGAGCGGCTGGAAGGAAACCCAGGTGGTGGTGCGCTTCTGGATCATCACGATTCTGTTGGTGCTGTTTGGCTTGTCCACGCTGAAGATTCGGTAAAGATCGATCATGGAACTGCGCGGCAAACACGTTCTCGTTCTCGGCCTCGGCGAATCCGGGCTAGCCATGGCGCGCTGGTGCGCGCGGAGTGGCGCTCGGGTGCGTGTGGCAGACAGTCGTGCCGAGCCGCCCAACAAGGGCGCGCTGCTGGCGCAGGTGCCTACTGCCGAATTGGCGTGCAGCTATTTCGATGATCGCTTCGACAAGTCCTTGCTCAAGGGTATCGACTTGCTCGCCTTGTCCCCCGGTTTGTCTGGGGGCTTGATGCCCGTGCTCCACGCCCGCGCCCAAGGCATCGCCGTGGTCGGTGAGATTGAGTTGTTTGCCTGGGCGCTGGATTCCCTGGGCGTGCGCGACACGACCCGCGTACTGGCCATTACCGGAACCAACGGCAAGACCACAACGACGGCGTTGACCGCGCACCTCTGCAATTCCGTAGGCCGTCGCGCCATCGCTGCCGGCAACATTTCCCCTTCGGCCCTCGACGCGCTGATGGACGCCCAGGATGCGGACGACCTGCCGCAAGTCTGGGTGTTGGAGCTTTCCAGTTTTCAACTGGAGACGCTGGATAGCCTCAACGCCGATGCGGCGACAGTGCTCAATGTGAGCGACGATCATCTGGATCGCTATCAAGGCCTCGACGATTACGCCGGCGCCAAGGCGCGCGTGTTCTTCGGCTTCGGCGCGCAGGTGCTCAATCGACAGGATGCGCGAGTGCGCAAGATGGCCATCGACGGCCGTCGCCTGGTGAGCTTCGGTCTCGATGCGCCGGGGCACACGCAGGATTTCGGTCTCAAGCCCAACAAGGGCGAACCCTGGATCGTGCAGGGCGACAGCTTCCTGTTGCCCATTTCCGAACTGCCTATCGCCGGGCTGCACAACGCCGCCAACGCCATGGCTGCTCTGGCCTTGTGTCAGGCCATCGACATCAATCCTGTTTCCGCATTGCCTGGCCTGCGCAGCTTCAAGGGGCTGGCGCACCGCGTGGAAAAGGTCGATGAGATCAATGGCGTTACCTACTACGACGATTCCAAAGGCACCAACGTGGGCGCGACGTTGGCCGCGTTGCAAGGCATGGGGCGCAAGGTGGTGTTGATTCTGGGGGGGGATGGAAAAGGGCAGGACTTCTCGCCCCTCACGCCGGCAGTCACCGAACATGCGCGCGCTGTGGTGCTGATCGGTCGCGACGGTCCCAAGATTGGCGAAGTGCTGATCGATAGCGGCGTGCCCCTGCAAGGCGCCGCCGACATGGACGAGGCCGTGCGTCTCGCCGCCGCAGCGGCGCTGGCGGGTGACGCCGTCTTGCTCTCTCCCGCCTGTGCCAGCCTGGACATGTATCGCAACTACGCCCACCGGGCGGAAGTGTTTATCGACGCCGTGCGTCGGTTGAAGGGAGCGCAGGCGTGAGTCTCGCCACTGCCTTCAATGCCTTGCGCGGTCGCGTGAGCGGCCACTTCTCGGAGCCCGAAAAGCCGCGCTACACGGCCAACCATGCAGGCCAGGCGCCTGCCGAGCTGGACCCCTGGCTGCTCTGGCCCGCCATCGGGTTGCTGTTGTTCGGCTTGGTGATGGTGTATTCCGCATCCATTGCGACGGCAGAGGGCAGCAAGTTCACCAATTACTCCCCCTCTTTCTTTCTGGTGCGCCACGCCTTCTTCCTGCTCATCGGTGCCGTCGCCGGCGTGATGGCGTTTCAGATTCCGGTGCGCTTCTGGCAGGAAATTGCTCCCTGGCTTTTTGTGGCTGGCGTGGTGATGTTGGCTATGGTGCTGATTCCCCATGTGGGTCGCTCGGTCAATGGCGCCCAACGGTGGATACCTCTGGGGCCGGTGAACCTCCATCCCTCTGAGTTGATGAAGTTGTTCTCGGCCCTCTATGCCGCGGACTACACCACGCGAAAACTCGCCGATATGGATTCCTTCCGCCGCGGCTTCGTTCCCATGGCGGTGGTGATGACCCTGGTGGGCGGCCTGCTGCTGCGGGAGCCGGACTTCGGCGCTTTCGTGGTGATCATCAGCATCGCCCTGGGCATCCTCTTCCTGGGCGGCATCAACGCGCGATTGTTCAGCATCTTGTTTGTGGTGTTGCTGGTGGCATTCGCCGTGCTGATCCTGACTTCGCCCTACCGGCGTGAGCGCCTGTTCGGCTTCATGGATCCCTGGCAGGACGCCTTCGGCAAGGGCTACCAACTGTCCCACGCGCTGATTGCCTTCGGTCGCGGCGAGTGGTTCGGCGTCGGTCTGGGCGCCAGCGTGGAAAAACTTTTCTATCTGCCGGAAGCCCACACGGACTTTCTGCTGGCCGTGATCGCCGAAGAGCTGGGCTTTGTTGGCGTCACTTGCGTGATCTTCCTTTTTGCTCTGGTGGTGCAGCGAGCCTTCGCCATCGGCCGTCAGGCCATCGTGCTGGAGCGCCTCTACGGCGGCCTCGTCGCACAAGGCATCGGCATCTGGCTGGGCGTGCAGTCCTTCATCAACATGGGCGTGAACATGGGCCTGCTGCCCACCAAGGGCCTGACTCTGCCCATGATGAGCTTCGGCGGCTCGGGCATCCTGGCCAACTGCATAGCTCTGGCAGTGCTGCTGCGGATCGACTACGAAAATCGCTCGGTAATGCGTGGAGTGCGCATATGAAAAAGACCATCCTCGTCATGGCTGGCGGCACCGGCGGCCACATTATGCCGGGCCTGGCGGTGGCCGATCACTTGCGCAGTCTGGGCTGGCGCGTGGTCTGGATGGGCAACCCTGAAGGCATGGAAGCGCGGCTGGTTCCCAATCGCGGCTATGAAATGGCGTGGGTGAAGTTCTCCGCGCTGCGTGGCAAGGGCATCGTGCGCAAGCTGTTACTGCCCTTCAATCTTGCCAAGTCCTTTTGGCAAGCGCGGCGGGAACTCAAACGCATTCAACCTGACGTGGTGTTGGGTCTGGGCGGATTCATCACTTTCCCCGGCGGCATGATGGCGGCCCTGTCGGGCATTCCCGTGGTGCTGCACGAACAGAACTCCGTGGCGGGTCTCGCCAATAGGGTATTGGCCAAAGTGGCCCGGCGCGTATTGAGCGGCTTTCCCGATGTGATCAAAGGCTGCGAATGGGTGGGCAATCCGGTGCGTCCCGAAATCGCGCAATTGACGCCGGCGGTGGAACGTAGCGGTCCGTTGCACATTTTGGTGGTGGGCGGCAGCCTTGGCGCCCAGGCGCTGAATGATTCCATACCCCAGGCGTTGGCGCTGATTCCGCAAGCAGAGCGTCCGCAAGTGCGTCATCAGTCTGGCGAGAAGCATATCGAAGCCCTGCGTGCCGCCTATCAACGGGCGGGCGTGGAAGGGGAGTTGCTGCCCTTCATCGAAGACATGGCGGCTGCCTATGCCTGGGCCGACTTGGTGATCTGCCGCGCCGGTGCACTGACGATTGCCGAACTGGCCTGCGCCGGCGTGGCGAGTGTGCTGATTCCTTTCCCCCATGCGGTGGACGATCACCAGACGGGCAACGCTCGCTTTCTTTCCAACGCTGGCGCCGCCGTGTTGCTGCCCCAGCCCGAACTCAATCCTGAAACCTTGGCCCAGTTGCGCAACCTGACGCGCAGTCAATTGCAGCAAATGGGCGAAAAAGCCCGCGAACTGGCCAAGCCCGACGCAACTGCGGCTGTGGCCCGCGTCTGTATGGAAGTCGCCAAATGAAACATAAAGTCAAAAGCATTCACTTCATCGGCGTCGGCGGTTCCGGCATGAGCGGCATTGCCGAGGTGCTGGTCAATCAGGGCTACGACGTGAGCGGCTCCGATCTGGCCGAGAGCGTCACGACCAAACGCCTCGCGGCAGCGGGCATCCGCGTGCACATCGGCCATCAGGCCAGCAATGTGGCCGAAGCCGATGCGGTGGTCGTTTCCACCGCCGTGAAAGAAGACAACCCGGAAGTGATGGCGGCCCGCGAGCGCAAGATTCCCGTGGTGCCCCGCGCCCAGATGCTGGCTGAGTTGATGCGCTTCAAGCAGGGCATCGCCATCGCCGGCACTCATGGCAAGACCACCACCACCAGCCTGGTCGCCAGCGCCCTGGCGGCGGGCGGTGTCGATCCCACCTTCGTCATCGGCGGCCGTCTCAACTCTGCCGGTGTGAATGCCCGTTTGGGCCAGGGGGAATTCCTGGTGGCGGAAGCGGACGAGTCCGACGCGTCCTTCCTCTTCCTCTCGCCCATGATTTCCGTGGTCACCAACATCGACGCGGATCACATGGAAACCTACGGCCACGACTTCGGCCGTCTCAAGCAGACCTTCATCGACTTCCTGCATCGCCTGCCTTTCTATGGTGTGGCGGTGCTCTGCCTGGATGATCCCAATGTGGCCGAGATCATTCCCAAGATATCCAAGCAGATCATCACTTACGGCCTGTCGCCGGAAGCCAACGTCCGTGCCGAAAACGTCCGTGCCGTGAACGGCCAGATGCACTTCGATTGCGTGAAGACCAACGGCAGTGTGGTGCGCTTCCCCGTGGTGCTGAATCTGCCGGGCATCCACAACGTGAAGAACGCCCTGGCTACCATTGCTGTGGCGACGGAAGTAGGTGTGCCGGACGAGGCCATCGTCCACGCGCTGGCCGAGTTCAAGGGCGTAGGCCGCCGTTTCCAGCGTTATGGCGAAGTGGCCCTGACCGCCGGCGGCCACGCCACGCTGATCGATGACTACGGTCATCACCCGGTGGAAATGGCGGCGACACTGGAAGCCGCTCGCGGCGCCTTCCCCGGTCGTCGCATCGTCCTGGCCTTTCAGCCCCATCGCTACACGCGGACCCGCGATTGCTTCGAGGATTTCGTCAAAGTCCTCTCCGCTTGCGACGCGCTGTTGTTGGCTGACGTCTATGCGGCGAGCGAAGCGCCCATCGTGGCTGCCGACGGCCGTACCCTGGCCCGCGCCATTCGCGTGGCGGGCAAGGTGGAGCCGGTCTTCGTCGAGAACATCGCCGACATGCCCCAGACCATTCTCGATACCTGTCACGACGGCGACGTGGTGATCACCATGGGTGCTGGCTCCATCGGTGCCGTGCCGGGCAAGTTGGCGCCATGACGCAACTGCGCGGCCAACTCCGCCACAACGAACCGACAGCGCGCCACGTTTCCTGGCGTGCAGGCGGAGCCGTGGACCGCGCATATTTCCCTGCTGACCTCAATGATCTTGCTGCGTTCCTGAGTCAGCTGTCTGCCGATGAGCCTCTGCTGATGATGGGCCTCGGCAGCAATCTGCTAGTGCGGGACAAGGGTTTTCGCGGCACCGCCGTTTTTACTCACGGCGCACTGAAGACCTTGCGCCTGGAATCGGACGGCTGTCTCTACGCCGAGGCTGGTGTGGCATCGCCCAAGGTGGCGCGCTTCGCTGCGACCCACGGAATGGTAGGCGCGGAGTTTCTTGCCGGTATTCCTGGCACTGTGGGCGGCGCTCTGGCCATGAACGCTGGCTGCTATGGCGGCGATACCTGGAGCTTCGTGGATCGGGTCGCCACACTGGATCGCACTGGGGAATTGCACGTGCGCACTGCTGCCGATTTTGAAATCGCTTATCGCCACGTGGCCGCCAAACCCGCACGGGACGAGATTTTTGCAGCGGCGTGGTTCCGCTTCCCCGATGGGGATGGGGCGACCGCAAGAGAGCGTATTCGTGAGTTGCTGGAGAAACGTATTGCCAGCCAACCACTCCAACTACCTAACGCCGGATCGGTGTTCCGCAACCCACCGGGGGATCACGCGGCACGCCTAATTGAGGCTTCAGGATTAAAAGGAACAGAGATAGATGGGGCGCGGGTTTCCGAAAAGCACGCGAATTTCATTGTTAATCCACGCGGCATGGCAACGGCGTCTGGGATAGAAATGCTAATCGGCCAAATTAGGGCTGTTGTGTTTGAAAGATTTGGTGTTGAGCTGGTCCCGGAAGTACTGATCGTGGGGGAAAACTAATGAATAAATCTGCTGCGCGTTCCAATCCTGGCACTGCGATGCTCGCCGTACTCCTGTACGGCTGCGCGTCTCCTGCCAGCCTTGGAGCTGCTCGCGACGATTTCTTCATTAGTCGTAGAAGGTAACGGTGGAAGTGATGGCAGATAAACGTTTCGGCAAAGTGGCGGTGATGTTCGGCGGAGATTCCGACGAACGCGAGGTGTCGCTTAAAAGCGGCTCCGCCGTGCTTAAGGCTCTGCGTGCCGCGGGCGTGGATGCCCATGCCTTCGATCCCCGCGAAAAGCCTCTCGCGGCCTTGCGCGAAGAAAATTTTCAGCGTGCCTTCATCGCCCTGCATGGTCGCGGCGGTGAGGACGGCACGTTGCAAGGCGCCCTGGAGTTGATGGGCATCCCCTATACCGGCAGCGGCGTGCTTGCTTCGGCCCTGGGTATGGATAAGTGGCGCACCAAGCTGGTTTGGCAGGCTGCGGGAATTCCCGTGCCTGACTTCGTGGTGCTTGGCCCCGACACGGATTTCGACGCCGTGGAAAAACAGTTGGGTCTGCCGATTTTCGTGAAGCCCGCCAATGAAGGCTCTTCCATCGGCATCAGCAAGGTGAAAGAGCATGGCGGTCTCAAGGCTGCTTATGAGGATGCCGCTCGCTATGATCCGATCGTGATTGCCGAACGCTTCATGTCGGGCGGCGAGTTCACCGTGGGCATCCTTGGTCATGGTGATCAAGCCCAGGCGTTGCCTGTGATCCGCATCGTGCCGGCGGGCGAGTTCTACGACTACGACGCCAAGTATCTGCGCGACGACACCGAATACCGCATCCCCTCGGGCCTTACTGCGGCTCAGGAAAAAGAAATGCAGGACTTGGCCCTCAAGGCATTTTCCGTCCTCGGCTGCCGGGGCTGGGGTCGGGTGGACATGATGATTGATGGCGAAGGCCGTATCGTGGCATTGGAAGCGAATACCGCTCCGGGCATGACCGACCACTCTTTGGTGCCCATGGCGGCCAAGGCTGTGGGCCTGGATTTCCAGGCGCTGGTGGTCAAAGTGCTGGAGGAAGCTCGTCTTGGCTAAACCCAGTCGCGCCGCCAAGCAGGCCCGCAAGGAGAAGGAGGATGGCTTCTGGGATAAGCCGCCATTGCTCAATCTCACGGCGGACGTGCTGATGCTCTTCGGCAGCGTGGTGCTCATCTACGCAATGGTGCTGGTGGCTCAACGCCTGCCCGTATTCCCTCTGCGGCAGGTGGTCGTGACGGGCAAATTGAATCAGGTCACGCGCACCCAATTGGAGTACGCAGCCCGCAGTGCCATCACCGGCAATTTCTTCACTACCGATCTCAATGCGGTGCGGAGCGCCTTCGAGAAGCTGCCCTGGGTGCGACATGCCGATGTGCGCCGTCGCTGGCCGGATGGACTGGAGCTGAGCTTGGAAGAACAAGTGGCCGTGGCCCGCTGGAAGCAGGCCGATGGCGCATACCGTTTGGTGAATTCTTTCGGCGAAGTCTTTGTGGCTTCCAGCGAGAAAACCTTGCCGCTCTTCTCCGGGCCGGAAGGCACAGCCACGGAAATGCTCGCCCGCTTCAAGGACTTCAATCAGTCCCTGCTTTCTCTCAAGCGGGCCGTAGTGGAAGTGACGCTGTCGCCACGGGAAGCCTGGCAGATCAAGTTGGACGACGGCCTGGTGTTGGACTTGGGCCGGGAAGAGAACAAACATCCGATCGCCGAACGCATGCAGCGATTCGTTTCCGCTTATCCCGAGGTGCGAGAAAAGTTTCATTTGCAGCCCGTGTTGATCGACATGCGTTATCCCAACGGTTTCGCCCTTCGTACGGGCGCCGCCAAATCATCGTGAGCAGGGAATGAGCAAGGAAAACCGCGACCTGATTGTCGGCCTCGACATCGGCACCTCGAAAATCATCGCCATCCTGGCAGAGCTGGATGACGAAGGCCGATTGTCCGTGCTCGGAATCGGGAGCCATGAGTCCGATGGGCTGAAAAAAGGCATGGTGGTCAACATCGAGGCCACTGTGAACTCCATTTCCCGGGCGATCCAGGAAGTGGAATTGATGACCGGCTGCAAGGTGAAAGAGGTCTACA
>DASUJA010000191.1:0-3080 GCA_036279515.1 Rhodocyclaceae bacterium
TTCGCGGCGGATGCCGGCCAAGACCGCGTATTTCTTGATGAGGGTCCACGCCATCTGTCGCGTCATGCCGCCGTGGCCCTCGGCGTTTTTCTCGCGGCGGTTGGTGATGAACACGGCATCGCTGGTCCGGTCCTTGAGCAGGACGGGCCGAGCTTCTTCCAGATAGCGTTGCAGCCATTCCACGGCCAGCTCGCCGAGCGGCACTAGGCGTTCCTTGGAGCCTTTGCCTCGCGTGCGGAGCAGGCCGTCGGTGAAGCTGATCTCGAACAGGCGCAGCCCCACTAGTTCCGAGACCCGCAGGCCGGTGGCGTAGATCACTTCCAGCATGGCCCGGTCGCGCAGGCCCAGGGGCGTGCTCACGTCGGGTGCGCCGAGCAGGTTTTCCACGTCCGTCTCGTTCAACGTTTTGGGAAAGCGTTGCGTGGGGCGCGGCGATTGGACATTGATGAGTGGGTCGACCTGAATGCGATTCTCGTCCAGCAGCCAGCCGTAGAAGCGACGCAGGGCTGATTGCAAGCGGCGCTGACTGGTGGGCTTTGGCGGTGCGGGCTGGCTGTGTAGATGAGCCAGATAGTCATTGATATCCACCTCGCTCACGGCAGTCAGGGGCTGGGTATCCAGCCAGCGGGCGAACAGGGTCAGGTCGCTGTGGTAGCTGGACAGGGTGTTTTTGGCCAAGCCGTCGCGGAGCCAGATGGCGTCCACGAATTCATCGAGCAGACTTTGATTGGCTTCGTTCATTCGCGAGCCGAAGCTGCTTGGCGCTCGTGGGCCAGCAGCCAGCGTTTGACCTCCAGTAGGAAGCCGCCGCGCTGATTGGCAAAGCCGCCCAGGCCGTCGTTGAGGCCTTTGTTTGCCGCGACCACCCGATGGCAAGGCACCACCAGCGGATAGGGATTGGCGCCGCAGGCTCCGCCCACGGCACGGGGTGCGGATTTCACCGCCTTGGCGATCTCGCCGTAGCTGCGAGTTCGTCCAGCGGGAATGGCGGCGATCTGTTCCCACACTTTGCGCCGGAAGTGGGTTCCAGCGGCGGCAAGGGGCAGAGTGAAGACGTGATTGGGGTCAGCCAGCCAAAGCCGCAGTTGGCGCACGGCTTCCATGGCAAGGGGTGTTTGCGGCGCGATTTCGGGCTGGGGTTCGAGGAAGTGGAGCTCGGTGATCTCGTCGTCGTTGCAGCGAACGCCCAGACAGAAGCCGGGCGCGGCGACGATGGCTTGCCAATCTGATTTCGCGTTCATGGCTGCCTCCTTCGGCGGGTGAGTGTGCGGGAGTCCAAAAAAATTGGACTCCCTTCAGCCTGATTTAGCTCCGCACTTCGCCATCGCCCAGCACCACCCACTTCATGCTGGTGAGGCCTTCCAGACCCACGGGGCCGCGGGCGTGGAACTTGTCAGTGGAGATGCCGATCTCCGCGCCGAGGCCGTATTCAAAGCCGTCGGCGAAGCGGGTGGAGGCGTTGATCATCACCGAGGCGGAATCCACCTCGCGCAGGAAGCGCATGGCGTTGGGGTGGTTGGTGGTGAGGATGGCGTCCGTGTGGTGGGAGCCGTAGCGGTTGATGTGGGCGATGGCTTCGTCAAGATCCTTCACCACCTTCACGCTGATGATGGGCGCCAGGTATTCGGTGCTCCAGTCCTCTTCCGTGGCGTCGACAACCTTCGCGCCGGGCACTTCGGCCAGGATGGCCTTGGCGGCCGGGTCGCAGCGCATTTCTACGTCTTTGGCGGCGAAGATCGCGCCGATCTTGGGCAGGAAAGCCTTGGCGGAAGCGGCATGGACCAGCAGCCCCTCAGTGGCGTTGCAGGGGCTGTACTTGTTGGTCTTGGCGTTGTCGGTGACGACCAGGGCCTGCTCGATGTTCACCTCCGCATCCACGTAGGTGTGGCAGTTGCCGTCCAGGTGCTTGATCACCGGCACGCGGGCATCGGCGCTGATGCGCTCGATGAGGCCCTTGCCGCCGCGAGGGATGATCACGTCCACGTATTCCGGCATGGCGATCAGGCGGCCCACGGCGGCGCGGTCGGTGGTTTCCACCAGTTGCACGGCGGTGGCGGGCAGGCCGGTGGCTACCAGGGCCTGCTGCACCAGTTTCCACAGGGCCAGGTTGGAATGGATGGCTTCCGAGCCGCCGCGCAGGATGCAGGCATTGCCGCTCTTGATCGCCAACGATGCGGCCTCGATGGTCACGTTGGGGCGGCTTTCGTAAATCATGCCGAACACGCCCAGCGGCACTCGCATCTGGCCCACGCTGATGCCCGTGGGGCGGCGCTTCACGCCGGTGATCTCGCCGATGGGGTCGGGCATGGCAGCGAGCTGTTCGCAGCCTTCAGCCACAGTGACGAGGACCTTGGGCGTCAGACGCAGGCGATCCACCATGGGGGCAGCGAGGCCGGCCGCCTCGGCGGCGGCGATGTCCTTGGCGTTGTCCGCTTGCAGGGCCTCGGTTTGCTCCCGCAGCAGGCGGGCGAGGATCAGGAGGGTTTCGTTCTTGGCGCGAGTGCCGGCCTTGGCCATTTCCGTGGCGGCGGCGCGGGCAGCTTTGCCCAGGGTGTCCATGTATTGGGTGATGTCCATGCGTATTCCTGTGGGCTGGGAAGCCCGTTCAATCAAAGGAGAAAGCTTAACGGCAAAGGCGCAAACAGAGTTGCAGCATCTCGTCCCATACGTCGCCTTGCACCAGACCCTTGACCATGCGATCCACGCGAGCGGCGTGGAGCAGAGCGTTGCGGGCGGCAGCAGCGCCGATGCGCTGGGCGGCGGCGCGGATGCCGTTCTGACGCGGGCCGAAGACCTTGGCCTCTTTCAAGGCGCCATCCATGGGCAGGCCGCGATCCATGGCGCCGCGCACCTGGGCGAGGGCGCGGATCTCGGAACTGACGGCCCAGAGGATCAAGGGCAGAGCCGTGTCCTCGGCACGCAGGCCATCCAGCAGGCGGCCGCAGCGGGCGGCATCGCCGGCCAGGAGGGCGGCTTTCAGCTTGTCTACGTCGAAGCGGGCCACGTCGAGCACGGCGTCTTCGATCTGTTCCAGCGTCAGCGCGCCTTCCGGGTAGAGCAGGGCCAGTTTCTGGATTTCC
>DASUJA010000192.1:0-3075 GCA_036279515.1 Rhodocyclaceae bacterium
GTGGCGGAGGTCTTCTTGCTGAGGCCCACGCTGTAGTAGGTCTCGAAGATTTTTTCCGGTGCGTAGTTCAGCGCGCCGTCGCCGATGAAGAAGGAGATGCCGCCCGCTTCCAGGTAACGGCGGCGATCCTTGGAAAGGCCGTTCATCATGTAGGAGACGCCCACGGTGTCTTCGGCACGCCCCCAGGAGGCGCCTTGCACCACGACGCCGGTGGAAAGGGACGCATCCACCTCGGTAAAGGCGTAGGTCTCCGTGCGGCCATCGGCCTTCATGGCGCGAAGGAAGAGGCCCGCGTGGTCGTTGACGGCCTGTTCGATATTCAGACCCAGACCGTACTTGATCTTCTCGCCATTACGCACTTTCAGAATGGTTTGGGGATCGGCACCTGGGTGGCTTTGCAGGTAAGCCAGCGCATCGGCAAAGCTCGCCACGTTGGCCCGATTGCGCCAGAACAGCACGCGCACCTTGCCCGGCTGGCCGGCGAGGCTGTAGCCCTTTTCCACTTCCACCTGATCGCCATAGTGATGGCCGATGGCAAAGTCCGTGGGCAGCATGTTGGGCTCCTCGGGGCCGGTCATGCGGCCGAAGCGCAGCACCCAGTCGTCCTGATACCACTCGCCCGCAAAGCCCCAGCCGAAGCCGCGGGCATCGGCGGCGTAGTCGTAGGCGGCGTAGGTCATGTTGCCCCAGTTCATGAACTGGGTGCGCGGGTCCTTGGCGTAGGTGTTGTTGTCGAACACGTCCAGGGTGGAGAAGTTGCCCACCGTCAGCACGAAGCGATTTTTGTCCACCGTGCCCGCCATCTGGTTGATGCCGCCTTCCAGCTGCTCGCTGCCGCCGCCGTGGTTCCAGGTCTGACGCATGAACAGGCGTTGCCGGTACATCTTGGGATTCGGTCCGCCGGTGCGGGTGATCTCGCCATTGGTAAAACCGCCCACGCCGGTGAGGTTGGAGAAGGGCACGCCCAGGGTGATCTCGGGATTCAGATACACCTCGCCGCCCTGCCAGGGGCGGAACCCGAAGTAGCCCGTCGTGGTCCAGGTATAGCTTTTCTCCCGTTGCGGCACCAAGCTGTTGGGGCCGGTATAGGCCGCCTGGAAGGCCGGCTTCTGCTGCATGATGTACGTGCTCTGGAAGCGCACGGACGTGTCCTCGTACTCCGCGTCGCTGGCGAAGGCAACAGGCAAGTGGGCAGCCAGCAGGGCCGCCAAGCAGGCAGGGATCAAACGCATGGGGAGACTCTTGTAGTTATGGGGGCAAGCTGGATCTGCTCTCCCCGGTAAGGGCCGCCGCATTATCCGGATCGTTCTTGTCATTTCCATGACACTCCAGCCTTGCCGTCCTATCATCTCGCCTTTCCGCATTTACGCACTTTGTCGCCGCTATGAAATCCGATACGCCTCAAACCATCCATCTCAAGGACTACACCCCGCCCGCCTTTCTGGTGGATACGGTGGATGTGGACGTGGATTTCCAGCCCGACGGTGCCCAGATAAGCACGCGGCTGACGCTACGCCGAAACCCGGCCTCCGCCGACCGCAATGCGCCGCTGGTCCTTGATGGCGAGGAGTTGGAAACCCTGTTCGTGGCTGTGGATGACGACTACATCTCCCCGGGTTTCTACCAGCAGGATGAAAGCACCCTCACCCTGACCAAGGTGCCCGATGCCTTCACCCTGACCACCAAGGTCCGCATCCAGCCCGACAGCAACACCCGCCTCTCCGGCCTCTACCATTCCGCCGACGGCTACTTCACCCAGTGCGAAGCCCAGGGCTTCCGCCGCATCACCTGGTTCCCGGACCGGCCCGACGTCATGTCCCGCTACACGGTGACCATTCACGCCGACAAAGCCACCCTGCCGGTGCTGCTTGCCAACGGCAACCCCGTTGCCAGCGGCCAGGAAGCGGGCGGTCGCCACTGGGCCAAGTGGGAAGACCCCTTCCCCAAACCCTGCTATCTCTTCGCCCTGGTGGCGGCGCGTCTCGACGTGCTGCGCGGCACTTACCGCACCGCCTCGGGCCGCACGGTGCAGCTCGCCATCTACGTGTCGCCCGGCAAGCTGGACCAGTGCGACCACGCCATGGAAGCCCTGAAGAAATCCATGGCTTGGGACGAGCAACGCTTCGGCCTGGAGTGCGATCTGGACCACTACATGATCGTGGCCGTGGGCGACTTCAACATGGGCGCCATGGAGAACAAGGGCCTCAACATCTTCAACACCAAGTACGTGCTGGCCCGGCCCGACACCGCCACCGACCTGGACTTCGAGAACATCGACCGGGTCGTCGCCCACGAATATTTCCACAACTGGACCGGCAATCGCGTCACCTGCCGCGACTGGTTCCAGCTCTCCCTGAAAGAAGGGCTCACCGTCTTCCGCGATCAGGAATTCGGCGCCGACGTGCATAGCCGTGCCGTGGCCCGCATCCGCGAAGTGCGTGGCCTGCGCGCCGCTCAGTTCCCCGAGGACGCCGGTCCCATGGCCCATCCGGTGCGGCCTTCCTCCTACGTGGAGATCAACAACTTCTACACCGCCACCGTCTATGAAAAAGGCGCCGAGGTGGTGCGCATGATCCAAACCCTGATCGGCCGCGATGCCTTCCGCCGGGGCATGGATCTGTACTTCGAGCGCCACGACGGCCAAGCCGTCACCTGCGACGATTTCGTCGCCGCCATGGCCGATGCTTCCGGTGAAGAGTTCTCCCAGTTCATGCCGCAGTTTCTTCGTTGGTATCACCAGGAAGGCACGCCCCATGTGAAGGCCCGCGGCCACTACGATGCCGCCGCCAAGCGCTACAGCCTGACCCTGACCCAGCAAAGCCGGCCGGGACAAGCTGCCAACCTGATCCCCGTCACCGTGGGCCTAGTGAGCGCCGATGGCAAGGACATGCCCCTGCGCATGGCGGGTGATGCGCAGGCCGATGGCGTGCCCAACCAGCGCGTGCTGCGCTTCACCGAGCGGGAACAAACCTTCGTTTTCGAGCACGTGACCGAGGCCCCCGTGCCCTCCCTGCTACGGGATTTCTCCGCGCCGGTGATCCTGGATTTCGACTACAGCGACGAGCAACTGGCCCA
>DASUJA010000193.1:0-7855 GCA_036279515.1 Rhodocyclaceae bacterium
ATGGACAGTGCGCCAACAGCGGCGGGAATGGGCTATCCTTCCGCCCCCGCCGCCTCTTTGGAGTGAAGCCATGACCATGAAACGTACCGACCTGGAAAAGCGCCAGGCACTCAAGCTGGAAAATCAACGCAAGCACAACGATGCCGGTCGCTTTGGCCGCCCCTCCACCGATGCCGCCAAGGTCGGCGCCGATGGCAAGCCCCGCAAACCTTCGCTCATGGACGCGCTGTTGGCACGGACCAAGAAGGATTAAGAAACCCACCACCGGATAAGTACCCCAGGGGCAAAGGCGAACAACGACACGCTGTCGCATCCGATATAAGCCAGACGTGCCTCTAAGGCGGCGTCAGGCGGTAAAGGCCTCCACCGCGCCGGAGCGACGCAACATCTTGTTCACTTCGTCCTGATGCAATTCCTCCGCCACGATCATCTCCCGCGCGTACTCCTCCAGTAGCAGCGACTTGCCTTGACTACGTTTGAGCAGGTCGTAGTAGAGAGCCAGGGCTTCCGCTTCGTTCTTGAGGCTTTCGCGCAGGATGTCGCCAATATCGTGACGCGGGGTTTCGAGCAGGGCTCCGATCTTGAGCGACGGATACCCACCCAGTAGCGTCACCATCTCCCCCGCCCGATGGGCGTGGATCAAGCTTTCGTCGGCATTCTCCTTGAGCCAGGAAACGATGGGGATGCGATTGAAGCCGTAGACCATCAGGGCATAGTGGGTGTAGCGCACCACGCCTGCCAGTTCGGATTCCAGGATGCGATTGAGGGCGGCGATGACCGCCTGCTTGTCGCTGTCGTTCATGGCGAACTCCTCCGTTGCAGAGTCAGTTGTGCAGTGTGATGGGGAGCGGAACGCCTGTCGGCTTTGCAGCGCACATAGCAAAGCACCAGGGTGACAGCGGCGATGAGGTGCGGCTAGCCTAGACAATCGGCCAGCAGGTCAGCCAATTCAGGATGAGCCTTGCCCGAGGAAATCAAGGCATTGCGCAAGGATTTAAGCGGCGTCTTCATCGCCTTGGGCGCTTCACTGAACGCCGAAACCAATGTCTGCCCATCCTGCTCCGCAAGCAGGGCGCCCAGGACAAGCGCCTGCTGCCGGTCCTTCGCCGCTTTTTCTGGAAAGCCCTTGCGCTGGGTGCTGGCGTAGAGCTTGTGCCAAACCATGCGTGCCGCTTGGGGCAGGCACACGGGAACACAGTGACCGCCCGCCAGCATGGCGGCAGGTTCCGCATCGGCCAGGAGATAGTCGTAGTAAGGCACGGCTTGGGCGCACCACTTCAGTTCAGGAATGGCGACGGGCGCTCCCAGGGATTTCCCTGGCGCCAGCACGTCGATCCGAAGTCCCTGAACGCCGGGCAACTTGACCGAAGTCGAGGGCGAGGATGAAGGCAGCCCCGGAACAGCAACGAACGGCAGCCCCGTGGCCTGCATGGTTTCCAAAAAGGAAATTGGCGCCCCGAGTTTTAAAGGCTGACGACGAGCGAGATCAATGTCCTGAGTGCGCGCGCTGACCGCAATGGCACCCAATTCATTGAGCCACGCCATATACGCCAAAGTGCCCACCAGCACGAGGCCAGCACTGAAAGCCCCCTGATTGTGCAGTTCCACCACCACCCGCGCGACCGCTTTGTCGGCCACCTGGAACCCCAGCTTGCGCATGATCGAAACCTGCCCGGCGACCCAGTTGGAGAATTCAATCCTTTCCTTGGCCGCTTCCAGCGCCGCTTCGTCGCCTTCCTTGCACACGAGTTCCTCTCTCGCTTTGCCAGGCACGCTGTAGGAAACCCGATACCAATACCGGCTACCGTTGATCTCTTTCAACTTGAGGGAGCCCGGCGTGCCGGGCAGAAGCGTTCCCGCAGCCAAGGTGCGCTCCTTCAGTTCGGCGTACTGGGTGCGAAACGCAAGCTCATGCTCACGGAAGAGGCGACTAGCCATTTTTACCCCATGAAAATTGCTTTCATGGGGTAAGTATAGTTTGAGCAGGGGAACTGTGCGGTTGTGCGTCTTTGTGTTGGGGTGGGGCGACGAAAGCTGGCTACGCGCCCGCCCAGGCATCAAGGATACGAGTGAGTTGCGCCAGACCGCGACGAATAGCCGCCGGCCCCGGCGCCAGGATGTCGGCGGATTTGATCTCGTGAAGTTGCCCACTAAAGACAGCGGGAACCCGCTCCCAGCCTGGGCGTACAGCCACCTGCTCTGAACGAAACTTCTTTCCGCACCAGGAGCCAATCAAGATGTCCGGCGCCCGCCGCACCACCTCCATGGGGTCGGCGATGATGCGCTCCTTGGCTCCATGACAGCGGCCCAACTCGGCGAACACATCCTCGCCGCCGGCGATGGCGATGAGCTCCGAGACCCAGCCGATGCCCGAGATGAGCGGATCAGTCCACTCCTCGAAGTACACCCGCGGTTGGCGGGAACGCCGAGCAGCAGCGGCCTTGGCCGTGGCGATGCAATCCTCAAGTTCTGCCACCAGATGCGCTGCCCTATCCTGAGCCCCCACCAGCCGGCCCACGGTTTCGACCATGGCAAGAATGTCCTCCACGCCGCGCTGATTGAAGTGATGCACCTCCACGCCGGCCTTGATGAGCTCGGCGACCATGCCGGCCTGGAGATTGGAGAAGGCCAGCACCAGGTCCGGATCCACGGCGAGGATGTGGTCGATCTTGGCGCTAGAGAAGCCGCTGATCTTGGGCTTCTCCTTACGCGCCCGTGGCGGATGCACAGTGAAGCCGGAGATGCCGACGATGCGGGCTTCTTCGCCCAGGTCGTAGAGGACTTCTACCGTCTCGGTGGAAAGGCAGGCGATGCGGCTAGGCAGGCGCACTTTCACCCCGCCGGTAGATGGGAATGCCGACCCGGTCGATGTGCGCGATGAGGTCTTGATTCGTGATGTCCAGGTATTGGGAGATATCCACGGTGTAGGGAAGCATCAGGTCGTCGATTTCGTTTTCCAGGCGCATGAAATCCAGGAACGCAATCTTCCGCCCCTTGATCGTCAGGTCGATATCCGAGCCGCGACGATAACTGCCTTTGGCGCGGGAGCCGTAGATCAAAACGACGTCGATGGACTCATGCTGGGAAAACACGCCGTTCAGCTTATCTATGGTCGCCTGTGACAAGCCGAAGCGCCCAGCCGAACTCATGACAAAAGCGTTTCCATGGTCGTCTCGAATTCAACGAACAACGGGTAGTAAACCTGCTGGATGGCTTCCCCCAACTCATCCGCCGTTTCCTGGTTGTAGGTGTGGGACGAAGCGTTTCGACTTTGGATCATCGCCATCCAGTGTTCGCCATCGGCGATCAATTCCACCTTGAAGGCAGTGCGGGTCGCATCCCGAGATCCCTTGATGTCTTGATAGCCCTGATCCTGCAAGTAATCCTTGAGAACGTTCCAGGCCAACTCATGGGTGAACTCGAAGGCCTTGATGAGGCCTTGTTGTTCCAAGGAGGAAAGATCCCTGTGTTCGCTAAGCTCCACCGCGTCTTCCAATTGGCGAAGCGCTTTCCGGTAGTTGGCAAAACGCTGCTGCCAGCGGACGTCCTGATTGGTCATGCGGGTCTCGTGATATTTCCTAAGGGCGGGCAATCATACTAGCTGGTGGCGATTACTTCCGCTTTGCCCGCGCCGCATCCAGATCGGCGCAGAGCTTTTCGGTGCCGTCGAGAATGCGCGAGGTGTGGCGCTGGATTTCTTCCGGCGGGACGAAGTAGAGGTTGTTGCGGGCCACGGCGGTGAGGCTGGGCCAGCGCTTCCAGTCATCCAACCAATCGGGGCGGGCAGCGCCCATGCCGCTGGCGAGGATGACTTCGGGATTGGCGGCGATCACGGCTTCCACGCTCACGGTCGGCGCAAGGGCCGGCAGGGCGGCGAAGACGTTGTGCCCACCGCAGATGCGCAGGGCGTCGCTGATGATCTGCTTGCCATTCACCGTCATCAGGGGCTGCTTCCAGATTTGGTAGAAGACGTTGATGGTTGGACGGTGGCTGTACCGCGCAGCGAGCTTGGCGTAGCGGTCGCGGAAGCGGGTGGCGACGGCCTTGGCCGTGGCATCGGTGCCCGCCAGTTTGCCGATGCGCTCCAGCTCGTCGGGAATGCCTGCGATCAGATTCGGTTGCGACAGGTAGACGGGGAAGCCGAGACCTTTAAGCTTTTCCACGTCGCTCGGCGAGTTTCCGCTCTGCCACGCCATGATGAGATCGGGCTTCAATGCGGCGACGGCTTCCAGGTCCACGCGGGAATAGCCGCCGACGCGGCGCACCATCTTTGCCGCTTCGGGATAGTCGCTGTACTCCACGGCGCCCACGACCTTATCGCCGGCGCCGATTTCAAACAACACTTCGGTCATGTGGGGCGCGAGGCTGACGATGCGCTTGGCAGGGGCAGCGAGGCGCACCACCGCACCGGAACCGTCCGTCACCTGCACTTCCGCGTGGGCGATGCCGCAGCCGAGGATGGCGGCGGCGATCAAGGGAAGCGCAAGCCTCACGGCAACAACACCGTGCAGCCGGTGGTGCGACGCTCGGCCAGGTCGGTCTGGGCGCGACCCGCTTCTTGCAAGGCGTAGGACTGGCCCACTTCGATCTTCACCTTGCCGGTCTTGATCACGTCGAACAGTTCTTCCGCCATGGCCAGCAGATCGCCGCGCTTGCGGGTATAGGCGAAGAGACTGGGGCGGGTGAGGAAGAGGGAGCCGCGCTTGGAAAGTTCGAGCACGCTGATGGGCGGCACGGGACCGGACGCGTTGCCGAAGCTGACCATCATGCCGAGGGGGCGGATGGAATCGAGAGAATCGAAGAAGGTGTCCTTGCCCACGGCGTCGTAGGCCACGGCCACGCCCTCACCGCCGGTCAGAGCCTTCACGCGCTCCGGCAGATTTTCTTGGCCGAGGATGATGACCTCGTCACAGCCGTGGCTTCGGGCCAACTCCGCTTTGCCGGCAGAGCCGACGGTGCCGATCACGTGCGCGCCGAGGGCCTTGGCCCACTGGGCGGCGATCATGCCCACACCGCCCGCGGCGGAATGGATCAGCACCGGATCACCGGATTGAACGCGATAGGTACGACGCAGCAGGTATTGCGCGGTGAGGCCCCGCAGCAGCATGGCGGCGGCCAATTCGGTGGAGATGCCGTCGGGCAAACGCACCAGATGCTGGGCAGGCATGTTGCGCACTTCGGCGTAGGCGCCGAGCGGGCCGCCCGCATAGGCTACGCGATCACCGACGCGCAGGTCGGTAACACCCTCGCCCACCGCCGTCACCACGCCGGCACCTTCCTGGCCCAGACCGCTGGGCAGGGGCGCCGGGTAGAGGCCAGTGCGGACGTAGATGTCTACGAAGTTGAGGCCCACGGCCTCCTGCTGCAACGTGACTTCGCCGGGGCCGGGGGGCGGCACCGCCACCTCTTCCCATTGCAGAACTTCGGGGCCACCTGTCTGGTGGATGCGGATCACTCCGATCTTAGCGGTCATGGGGATCACCTCGCTTGGGGCTGGTAGTTGGACTTGTGGTTTGGTCTTGTAAAAAGAAAACGGCCCAAGGCATACACCCTGGGCCGCGCATCTTAATTCACCTCGGGCGAACGATCACCCTTGGCGCACTGCCTCACATGGCATTACTGATCCATGTTGTGATTGGCATCCACCACCGCCAGGGCGGTCATGTTCACCAAGCGACGCACGGAGGCGGTGGGAGTGAGGATGTGTACGGACTTGGCAGCGCCGAGCAGGATCGGCCCTACGGTCACGCCGCCGGAAGCCACAGTCTTCAACAAATTGAAGGCGATGTTTGCTGCGTCCAGGTTGGGCATGATGAGCAGGTTGGCGGAGCCCTTCAACACCGACTCTGGGAACAGGCGGGCGCGGGTGGCCTCATCCAGGGCAGCATCGGCGTGCATTTCGCCGTCCACTTCCAGATCCGGTGCGCGGGCCGCGATGATTTCGCGGGTCTCGCTCATCTTCTGGGCGGAGGCGGAAACCATGCTGCCGAAGTTGGAGTGGGACAGGAGCGCTACCTTGGGCACCAGACCGAAACGACGGACTTCTTCGGCGGCCATCAACGTGATTTCCGCCAGCAGTTCGGCGCTGGGGTTTTCGTTCACATAGGTGTCGCAAACGAAGAGGGTGTGGTTAGGCGCCATCAGCAAGTTCATGGTGGCCATACAGTGGGCGCCTTGCTCCATGCCGATCACGTCGCGCACGTGCTTCAGATGCACGGGGTGACGGCCCACGGTGCCGCACAGGACCGCATCCACGTCGCCCCGACGCAGCAGCATGGTGCCGATCAGGGTGGTGTCGGAGCGGACCATTTGCTTGGCCAGATCAGGGGTGACGCCGCGACGGCCCATGATGCTGTGGTAGTCGTTCCAGAGTTCCTTGTAGCGAGGATCGGAAGTGGGATTCACCACCTCGAAATCCACGCCGGGGGTCAGGCGCAGACCGGCGCGCTCCAGGCGCATCTGGATCACTTCGGGACGACCGATGACCACGGGCTTGGCAAGGCCTTCGTCCACCACGGCCTGGATGGCACGCAGCACGCGTTCGTCTTCGCCTTCGCAGTAGAGCACCTTGCGGGGCGCCTTCTTGGCGGCGGTGAACACGGGCTTCATGATGAAGCCGGAGTGATAGACGAAGCTGTTCAGATGTTCCCGGTAGGCGTCCATGTCGGCGATGGGCCGCGTGGCCACACCGGAATCCATGGCAGCTTGGGCGACGGCGGGCGCAATCTTGACGATGAGGCGCGGATCGAAGGGCTTGGGAATCAGATACTCGGGACCGAAGGCGACGCTCTCGTCGCCGTAGGCGGCGGCCACCACATCGGAGCTTTCGGCCTGGGCCAGTTCGGCCAAGGCACGCACGGAGGCCAGCTTCATTTCCTCGGTGATGCTGGTGGCGCCCGCATCGAGCGCACCACGGAAAATGAAGGGGAAGCAGAGAACGTTGTTCACCTGGTTCGGGTAGTCGGAACGGCCCGTCGCCATGATGGCGTCGCCGCGGACCTTCTTCACTTCTTCGGGAAGGATTTCGGGCGTGGGATTGGCAAGCGCGAAGATCAGGGGATTGGCGGCCATCTTCGCCACCATCTCAGGCTTCAGCACGCCACCGGCGGAGAGACCGAGGAACACGTCGGCATTCTCGATGGCTTCGCCCAGAGTACGCATGTGGGTGTTCTTGGCGTAGCGGGCCTTGATGTCGTCCATCAGCTTGGTGCGTCCTTCGTAGACCAGACCTTCGATGTCGGTGACCCAGATGTTTTCCACTTTGACGCCGAGCATCACCAGCAGGTCAAGACAAGCCAGGGCAGCAGCACCGGCACCGGAGGTGACGAGCTTCACTTCTTCAGCCTTCTTGCCCACGACCTTGAGGCCGTTCAGCAGCGCGGTACCCACCACGATGGCGGTGCCGTGCTGGTCGTCGTGGAAGACGGGGATCTTCATGCGCTCGCGCAGCTTCTGCTCGATGTAGAAGCACTCGGGCGCTTTGATGTCTTCGAGATTGATGCCGCCGAAAGTGGGCTCCATGGCGGCGATGATTTCGATCAGCTTGTCGGGATCGGGTTGATCGAGTTCGATGTCGAACACGTCGATGCCGGAGAACTTCTTGAACAGCACGCCCTTGCCTTCCATCACCGGCTTGGCGGCGAGGGGGCCGATGTTGCCCAGGCCCAGCACGGCGGTGCCGTTGGTAACGACGCCGACCAGATTGCTGCGGGAGGTATAGCGCGCGGCGTTGGCGGGGTTGTCTACGATTTCGTTACAGGCTGCGGCGACGCCGGGAGAGTATGCGAGGGAAAGATCGCGCTGATTGGTCAGCCCCTTGGTGGGAACAACTGCGATTTTTCCGGGGGTGGGGAAT
>DASUJA010000194.1:0-4170 GCA_036279515.1 Rhodocyclaceae bacterium
ATGGCGTAATCCAGGTAAGAATGCCGCATCTCCTCTTCGAGGCTGATGGGCAGGGTTTCCTTGGCAAACGTTGCGGTCATAATCTGGGACGTCAGGGGTCAGCCCGAGGGCAAGCGAAGCGTGGAATTCTATCATGCGCAGCACATCGTCCGGCCTTCGGCAAGCCACTTGAAGCCAGGAAAAAGCCAACCCTATCCGACTGATTTTCATAAATAAAAACCACGAATGCCCGAACTCGCCTCGCGCCAAGCCATCGACTTGCTGATCCAGGCCCGCTGGATCATTCCCATTGAGCCCCACGGCACCGTCCTGGAAAACCACGCTCTGGCCGTCCAGGATGGCGTGATCGTCGCCCTACTCCCCACCTCGGACGCCGAGACAAAGTTCCAGGCCAAACAGCGAGTTGAACTGCCGGACCACGTGCTGATGCCCGGCTTGGTGAATCTGCACACCCATGCCGCCATGACCCTGCTGCGCGGCTACGCCGACGATCTCCCTCTGATGAGCTGGCTGCAAGACAAGATTTGGCCCGCCGAGGGCAAGCACGTCTCACCCCAGTTCGTCCGTGACGGCACTCTTCTCGCCGCAGCCGAAATGCTCCGCGGCGGCGTCACCTGCTGTAGCGACATGTATTTCTATCCAGAAGCAGCGGCCGAGGCCTTCCTGGAGGCCGGGATGCGCGCAGCTCTGGGCATCGTCACCCTTGAATTCCCCACCAACTACGCCGCCGATGCGAGTGATTACTTGGCGAAAGGCCTCGCTGCGCGGGATCGGTTTCGTAACGAAACATTACTGAGTTTCACCCTTGCCCCTCACGCGCCCTACACGGTTTCCGACCCAACGCTGGAGCGAGTCGCCACTCTGTCGGCGCAGTTGAATCTGCCCGTACATATCCACGTTCACGAGACAAAACAGGAAATCAAGGACAGCCTGCAGGCCCATGGAGTGCGGCCTCTAGCCCGCATGGAGCGCCTTGGTTTGATCGGACCGGACTTGATTGCGGTACATACGGTTCACCTTGAGCAGGAAGAAATTGTCCTGCTCAGCCGCATGGGGAGCCACATTGCCCACTGCCCCACCTCCAACATGAAGCTTGGCAGCGGCATTTCCCCTGTCGCTACGGCCATTCAGCAGGGCGTGCCGATCGGACTAGGCACCGACGGTGCTGCCAGCAACAACCGCCTGGATATGTTTAATGAAATGCGCCAGGCCGCACTCATTGGCAAAGCTGCAACCCTTGACCCCTCGGTTCTGGACACCCATACAGTGCTGCGCATGGCAACGTTGAATGGTGCTCAGGCACTGGGATTAGGCGACTCCATTGGTTCCCTTCTTCCAGGAAAACAGGCCGATCTATGTGCGGTAAAACTTGACGATTGGATAATGCAACCCTGCTTTGACCCTGCCTCTCATTTGGTCTATGTATCAGGTAGAGAGCAGGTTAGCCACGTTTGGGTAGATGGAAAGTTGCGCGTAGACAACACACAGATTGCCAATTTGGAAGCTTCCAAATTGCTTGGCATTTGTCGTTTATGGCAGAATAAGCTGATCTCGTGACACGTGTTGGTATCGCTTTAACGCACTGCTCGGGTAGTCAATTCACTCTGAATCTCCGCTTCAATTCTTCGTCTCCACACTGAGGGGAAAGGTTTTATGAAAAACGTAAAAAAATCTCTGTTGATCGCCAGCCTGCTGGGCACTTCCATCGCCGCTTTCGCGCAAACCCCCGGTGTCGACCTGAAGGGCAACGTCGGCTATCTCGTTGATAGCCGAGGCAATGTTGTCAAGAGCGGTAGCGGCCTGTGCGTCCGCACTGGCTACTGGACCCCCGCCATGGCCATCGAAGAATGTGATCCCGACCTGGTCAAGAAGGACGTCGCCGCTGCAACCGGCAAGGCTGCTCCCGCTGCAGGCGTCAAGCCCTCCGCTGAAAAGCTGACCCTGGCTGCCGATACCCTGTTTGACTTCGACAAGGCCACTCTGCGCCCCGAAGGCAAGGCCAAGCTGGATGAACTGGCCGCCAAGGTCAAGGGAATCAAGCTGGAAGTGATCATCGCCGTTGGTCACGCTGACCGTCTGGGCAGCCCCGCCTACAACCAAAAGCTATCCGAAAAGCGCGCCGCCTCCGTCAAGGAGTACCTGGTGAGCAAAGGCGTTGAATCCAACCGCGTCTACACCGAAGGCAAGGGCAAGACCCAGCCCAAGACCAAGGCTGACGAATGCAAGGGCGCCAAGAGCAAGAAGGTTATCGCTTGCCTGCAACCCGACCGTCGCGTAGACATCGAAGTTATCGGCACTAAGTAATCGCCTGACTTCATAGGTCAAAGCCCTGCTTCGGCAGGGCTTTTTCATTTCTGCCTCCCCAAAGCAAAACGCCATGACCGCCACCCTCAACGCTGATCCCCAGGAACTCGCCAAATTCGGCGACCTCGCCCATCGCTGGTGGGACCCTTTGTCCGAGTTCAAGCCACTACATGACATCAATCCTCTGCGCGTTGATTGGATTGACCGTGCCGCAGGGCTTGCAGGCAAACGAGTCATCGACGTGGGCTGTGGCGGCGGCCTTTTGTCTGAAGCCATGGCAGCCCGCGGCGCCGAGGTCACGGGCATCGATCTCTCCGAAAAGCCTCTGGGAGTTGCCAAGTTGCACCTCTATGAAAGCGGACTCAAGGTGAACTACCGGCTGGAATCCGCAGAACACATGGCCACCGAATGCCCCGAGGCCTTTGACGCCGTCACCTGCCTGGAAATGCTGGAGCACGTGCCGGATCCGGGCAGCATCGTGCGGTCTTGCGCCGCACTCGTGAAGCCTGGCGGTCAGGTCTTCTTCTCGACCCTGAACCGGAATCCCAAGTCCTACCTCTTTGCGGTGGTCGGTGCGGAATACGTGCTCAATATGCTTCCCCGTGGCACCCATGAATACGCCCGTTTCCTCAAGCCGGCCGAGTTATCACGGCTGTGCCGCGAGGCGGGGCTGCAAGTGGAAGAAATCATTGGCATGAGCTACAACCCCTTCGCCAAGACCTACAGCTTGGGCAGGGATACCAGTGTCAACTATCTGGTCCGCACTCGCCGCCTCTGAATATTCAAGCCATGATTCGCGCAGTCTTTTTTGATCTGGACGGCACCTTGGCCGACACCGCCCTAGACCTTGGGGGCGCGCTCAACCAAATGTTGAGACAGGAGGACCGCCCCCAACTGGCAGCCGAGCAGTTGCGCCCTCACGTATCAGGCGGCGCCCGCGCACTGCTCAAACTTGGATTCGGCATTTTGCCCGATGACCCGGACTATCCAGCCAGACAGCAACGGTTTCTCGACATTTACACGGATCGGCTGTGTCAGGAAACGACGCTTTTCCCGGGCATGAACGAGCTTCTACTAAACCTCGAGCAACGCAGCATCCTTTGGGGCATCGTCACCAATAAGGCGCAACGCTTCACTGCCCCCTTGGTCACAGGCCTCGGCCTTACCGAACGCTCCGCCGCAATCGTCAGCGGCGACTCTGCCCCGAAAGCCAAGCCGGCCCCCGACACGCTCTTGCTCGCTTGCCAACAAGCCGGTGTGGCACCCGGCCAGTGCATCTACGTAGGCGACGACCTCCGCGACGTACAAGCCGGCCAAGCCGCAGGTATGGGCACCGTAATCGCCGCCTGGGGCTACCTGGGTGACGGCCTGCCCATCGAACAATGGGGCGGCGACCACATCGTTCGCCACCCGTCCGAAATCCTCGATTTACTGGGATAGATCACTGCCCCAGAAATTTCGATTTTCACTTTCTTTCAATAGTGTGCAGGGACATCTTGGATCAACACCGCTTTGGCACACTCTGAAAAGACTTATTCCCCCTTAAAAATCAATATCTAAACCTAGCCGCTCTTGATCTTGGCGGGGGTAAGCCCCATAATTAATCCATGGTTGTAATTCCGGCAATCCGGAAGCGCTTCGGACGCGGGTTCGATTCCCGCCACCTCCAGAATGGGGGGGTGTACTGGTTTCGACGGGGTGAGAGAAGGTGAGCAGGCAACCCGTCAGGCGATCGACGTTAATGAAGCAAATCTCTAAACGCCAACGATGAGCGTTTCGCACTGGCCGCTTAAGGCCTATGCCGAGGCTGCTTGAGCCTTGTTACCAAAGAAAAGCCGGCGGGGACTTCGGTCCCCGTCGTCACGT
>DASUJA010000195.1:0-2347 GCA_036279515.1 Rhodocyclaceae bacterium
GCTCATCGCCTATAATCCCCGCTTTCCCAGATTTGTCATGACCTCGTGAATCCCCGCCTCGACCTGCTCCAACCCTACCCTTTTGAAAGACTGCGCCAGCTGTTCGGCGGCGTGGTGCCCAATCCCGAACTGAAGGAGATCAAGCTCTCCATCGGCGAACCGCAGCACGAAACACCTGAACTGGTGAAGCGCGCTCTGATCGAAAGCCTGGGCGGTCTGGCCAATTATCCCGCCACCGCCGGCTTGCCCGTTCTGCGCGAAGCCATCGCTGCCTGGATTGGCCGCCGCTACCAGTTGCCCACGCCCAGCGTGGATCAGGTGCTGCCGGTGCTCGGTTCCCGCGAGGCCTTGTTCTCCTTTGCTCAGACCGTCATCGACGGCAGCAAGGCCGGCGCCCTGGTGGTTGGGCCGAATCCTTTTTACCAAATTTACGAAGGCGCCGCCCTGCTGGCCGGTGCTTCCATGCTGCCGGTGGCGACGCTGCCCGAGCACAACTTCGAGATGGACTTCGATTCCGTCAGCGATGAGCAGTGGAAGCGCGTGCAGATCGTCTTCGTCTGCACGCCCAGCAATCCCACCGGCAAGGTGATGGGCCTCGACGGCTGGAAGAAGCTGTTCGCCCTCTCCGACCGCTACGGTTTCGTGATTGCTTCCGACGAGTGCTATTCGGAAATCTACTTCGACGAAGCCGTACCGCCTCTGGGCGGCATGGAAGCTGCCCGCAAGCTGGGCCGCGACGACTACCGCAATCTGGTCATGTTCTCCAGCCTGTCCAAGCGCTCCAACGTGCCTGGCCTGCGCTCGGGCTTCGTGGCGGGCGACGCGGCCATCATCAAGAAGTTCCTGCTCTACCGCACCTATCACGGCAGCGCCATGGGCGCCCCGACACAGGCCGCGTCCGTCGCCGCCTGGAACGACGAAGCCCACGTGCGCGACAACCGCCGCCTGTACGTGGAAAAGTTCAACAACGTGACGCCCATCATCGCCGCCCATCTGGATACCCGCCTGCCCGACGCCGGTTTCTACCTGTGGGCAAAGACACCTATTGCCGACACCGAGTTCGCCGTGGAACTGCTGCGCCAGCAAAACGTAGTGGTCCTGCCCGGCAGCTACCTGGGACGCGAGGTCAACGGCCTCAATCCCGGTGCCAATTTCATCCGTATCGCCCTGGTGGCGGGCGTGGACGAGTGCTTGGAAGCCGCCCACCGCATCGCCGATTTTTGTCAAAAACTCTGAACGAGAAACGAGAGCCCCTATGAGCAACGAACTCCAACAAATCATCGAACAGGCCTGGGAAGACCGCGCCAGCCTGAACCCCGGTTCCGCCCCCGCCCGCGTGGGCGAAGCTGTGAGCGAAATCCTCGGCCAACTGGATGCCGGCACCCTGCGCGTGGCCGAGAAGATCGACGGCCAATGGACCACTCACCAGTGGATCAAGAAGGCCGTGCTGCTCTCCTTCCGCCTGGAAGACAACGTGAAGATGGAAGCCGGCGCCCTGAACTTCTTTGACAAGGTGCCCACCAAATTCGCCCACTACGACACCCACACTTTCCAGAAGGGCGGCTTCCGCGTGGTGCCGCCCGCCGTGGCCCGTCGCGGCAGCTACATCGCCAAGGGCGTGGTGCTGATGCCCTCCTACGTGAACATCGGCGCCTACGTGGATGAAGGCACCATGGTCGACACTTGGGCCACCGTCGGCTCCTGCGCCCAGATCGGCAAGAACGTCCACCTCTCCGGCGGCGTCGGTATCGGCGGCGTGCTGGAACCCCTGCAAGCCAACCCCACCATCATCGGCGACAACTGCTTCATCGGCGCCCGCTCCGAAGTGGTGGAAGGCGTGATCGTGGAAGACAACTGCGTCATCTCCATGGGCGTGTTCATCAGCCAGAGCACCAAGATCTACGACCGCACCACCGGCGAAATCATCTACGGCCGCGTGCCCGAAGGCTCCGTGGTGGTGAGCGGCAACCTGCCCGCCAAGGACGGCAGCCACAGCCTCTACTGCGCCGTGATCGTGAAGAAGGTGGATGCGCAAACCCGCTCCAAGACCAGCATCAACGAACTGCTGCGCGACTAAGCAATAAGAACTTCCCGCCTCGGCGGGAACGAACAAGGGGAGACTGGCATGGGAACGATGCAGCGGATTTTTCAGTTGATGGCAGAAAAACAGGCTTCGGACCTTTTTGTGTCCGTGGGCGCCGCCATTCACATCAAGATCAACGGCAACGCCATGCCGGTCAACCAGCAGATCATGGATGGCCCGACCATCATGGGCCTGCTCCACGAAATCCTCAACGACAAGCAGATGCGCGAGTTCGAGGACGAGATGGAGCTGAACACCTCGTAT
>DASUJA010000196.1:0-12613 GCA_036279515.1 Rhodocyclaceae bacterium
AGGAGCAGCCTTCGGGCGGCAGGTAGAAGTCCACGATCTCGGGGAACTGCTTTTGCAGCAGGGGCACGAAGACTTCGTTCAGGGCCACGCCGAGCATGGCCGGCTCGTCGGGCGGCTTGCCGGTGTAGGTGGAGTGGTAGAGCGGATCACGGCGCATGGTGATGCGCTCGACGGTGAACACGGGGAAGTCGGCTTGCTCGTTGTAGTAGCCGGTGTGGTCGCCGTAGGGGCCTTCCAACGCAGTCTCGTCGGGATGGATCACGCCTTCCAGCACGATCTCGGCGGAGGCCGGGACTTGCAGGTCGTTGCCCATGCACTTGATGAGTTCGGTCCGGCTGCCGCGCAGCAGGCCAGCGAACTGGTATTCGGAGAGCGTATCCGGCACGGGGGTGACAGCGCCGAGGATGGTGGCCGGATCGCAGCCCAAGACCACGGACACGGGGAAGGGCTGGCCGGGGTTCTTCTCGCAGTGCTCGCGGAAGTCCAATGCACCGCCGCGATGGGCGAGCCAGCGCATGATGAGTTTGTTCCGCCTTCCCGTTTGCGCAGGGCCTGGCGAAGCATCCCGTCCATCGACAGGCTCAGGACGAACGGACTCCGGCTCCAGCACTTGCTGGCGGTAGATGCCCAGGTTCTGCCGCGTCTTGTTGGGGCCGCGTGTGACGACGAGGCCCCAGGTGATGAGCGGCGCCACGTCGCCGGGCCAGCAGTGCTGGATGGGCAGGCGGGCGAGATCCACGTCTTTGCCTTCCCACACCACTTCCTGGCAGGGCGCGGAGGACACGACCTTGGGCGCCATGTTGAGCACTTGCTTCAACAGGGGCAGTTTGTCCCAGGCATCGCGCAGGCCCTTGGGCGGCTCGGGTTCTTTAAGGGCGGAGAGAGTGCGGCCTACTTCGCGTAGGGCGGCTTTCCAGTCGCTGCCCTGTTCCACCCCCATGCCCATGGCCACGCGCTCGGGTGTGCCGAAGAGGTTGGCGAGGACGGGCATGGCCTGGGGCACGCCCTTGGTGGTGGGCTTCTCGAACAGCAGCGCGGGGCCGCCGGCGCGCAGAACGCGATCGGCGATCTCGGTCATTTCCAGGTGGGTATCCACGGGAACGGCGATGCGCTTCAGCTCGCCGCGCTTTTCCAGTTGGGCGACGAAGTCGCGCAGGTCGTGATATTTCATGGGCCGGGATGATACCGGCTTGGGGGGTAAAGACGGGAGGGGAGTCGTTGTGGGAGGGCCGCCTCGGCCCGACACCACGCGTCGATCAGGCACCGCGTCGGGCCGAGGCGGCCCTCCCACAAAGGATCTGCACTAGACGAGTTGATGCACGTAGCTTTTCAGCACCGCCTCGAAGCGATCATGAATGCAATCCCAATCCAGATGCGCCACCGACGGCGCCGCCATGCCGCGCAGACTTTGGCGGCGGCCCGGTGCCAGGGCCAGTTGCACGGCGGCGTTGATGAAGGCGTCTTCGTCGTCCAGGGGGGCGAGGCGACCGTTCTCGCCATCGATGATGAGTTCGCCTGCCGCGCCGTAGTCGAAGGCCACCACGGGGAGGCCGCTGGCGAGGGCTTCGGTGGTGACGTTGCCGAAGGTCTCTGTGAGGCTGGGGAAAAGGAACAGATCGGCGGAGGCGTAATGCTCGGCCAGGTCCACGCCGTGGCGCATGCCGGCGAAGATGTAGCGGGACTTGTCCTGACGGCGCTTCAACTCTGCGGTGGCGGGGCCGTCGCCGACGAAGAGCAGGCGGGCGTTGGGCGCACGCTGCTGGATGGCGTCGAAGGCGCGGATCAGCAGGCCGAGATTTTTCTCCTTTGCGATGCGGCCAACGTAAGCCACCACCAGCGCGTCTTGATCCAGGCCCCATCGGGCGCGCAGGTTTTCAGAACGGCGCGAGGGAGAAAACAGCCGCGTGTCCACGCCACGGGAAAGCACGCCCACGTTGCGAAAGCCGTTGGCGTCCAGGCTGTCGGCTTGTCGACGGGTGGGCACCAGGGTCGTGGCGGCGCGGTTATGGAATTGGCGCAGGTAGCTGATGATGCCGCCCCGCAACCAGCCGATGCCGTAGTAGCGGCTGTAGGCGTCGAAGTTGGTGTGGAAGGTGGAGCTGACGGGGATGCCCATGCGCCGCGCCGTGTTGAGCGCCGCCCAACCGAGGGGGCCTTCGGTGGCCACGTGGACGATGTGGGGTCGCTGGGCATTCCACAGGCGACGCAGGTGGCGGCCATTGGGCAGACCGAAGCGCAGACCCGGATAGCGAGGGATGGGCAGGCCCGGCACCAGCACTTGTTCCAGGCCCGGTTCAGGCGGCGGTGCGTCGGCCCTGTGCTGGCGCGGACGCACCAGTTGCACCGAGTGGCCTCGCTGTCGCAGGCCCTCCACCATGCGCCCCAGCGTCATGGCGACGCCGTTGATTTCCGGCGCGAAGGTTTCGGTCACCAAGGCCACCCGCAGTCGGCCTGGTACGGAGTCGATCAGGTTCTGGAATTCGGCGTGCATGGGCACATACTCGACTGCCCGTGCGACGCTTTGATGACGACGTGGTGAAGCTTGCGTTACAGCGTCGCCATCAGCCGAAGAGCACCAAGCCCCAGATGACGGCGACATTCACCAGGGACACCAACACGGCGGCGCTGCCGATGTCCTTGGCGCGCTTGGCGAGTCGATGGTTCTCCAGGGAGATGCGGTCCACTGCGGCTTCCACGGCGGAGTTGAGCAGTTCCACGATGAGCACCATCAACACGCT
Source organism: Rhodocyclaceae bacterium (assembly GCA_036279515.1). Lineage (GTDB taxonomy): Bacteria > Pseudomonadota > Gammaproteobacteria > Burkholderiales > Rhodocyclaceae > AWTP1-18. The sequence continues at coordinate 2,739 of DASUJA010000196.1, forward strand.
GCCGATCATCAACGCGCGACCGATGTTGCCGGCAGGCAGCCAGCAGGCGGTGGGGATGAGCAACAGCGCGAGCCACACTTCTTGGCGGAAGGCGTCTTCATGGCGATAGGCGGCGGAGAGGCCGGCGAGGGAATAGTGAAAGGCGTTCCAAACGCGGCGCAGGCCGGTCTTGCCCTTGAAGGGGCTTTCGTGATTATCCATAGCGGTGTCTTCAACAAGAATGAACGGAATGTGATGTCGTCATCCCGGCGAAAGCCGGGATCCAGGAAAGTCCGCAAGAACCCCTGGATTCCGGCTTTCGCCGGAATGACGGAGACATCACGTCGCTGCAAGGATTGTTCATAGCACCGATCTTTGGCTCAGGCTTCGGTACAGCTCAGCCAGTTGCCGCGCCCGTTGCGGCGCCGACCATTCCTCGGCCCAGGCGCGGGCTTCGATGCTCAGTTGTTGAAGGCGAGGACGGTCTTGCAGCAGCGCGTGGAGGCCGTCGGCGAAGGCCGCCACGTCGTCCTTGGCAATGATGGCACCGCGCGCGCCCACGGCAGGATCGAGGATGTCCTTGGTGCCCATTTCCGCAAGTGAATAGGCGGGCAGCCCTGCGGCCATGGCTTCGAGCAGCACGAGACCCTGGGTCTCTGTCTTGGAGGCGAAAACGAAAACGTCGGCGGCGCTGTAGCAGGCGGGGAGTTCGTTCTCCCGATCCATGTAGCCGATGAAGCGCACCTGATCTTCGATGCCGAGTTGCTGCACCTGCTTTTGCAGCGCCGGCAGCGCGGGGCCTTCGCCGGCGATCATGAGCAGGAAGGCGGGATTCATTTGCCGCATGCGGGCAGTCACTTCCAGCAGGAAGCCGATGTTCTTTTCGTGGGCGACACGGCCCACGAACAAGGCCACGGGTCGATCCGCAGGAATGTTGTGCCGCGCACGGAATGCGGCGCCGTCGCCGCTGGCGAACCGCTCGGTGGGAATGCCCGTGGGCAGGATGTGCAGGGGCGCCTTGATGCCGTAATCGCGCAGGGTGTCGCGCATGGCGCTGGAGGGCACCACTACGGCATCGAGGCCGTTGCATTGGCCCCGAGCAATACCGCGCGCCGTTGCCTTCAACAAGGGCCGTGGCAGCACCGGCAGGTAGTGGTGGAAATACTCTTCAAAGTGCGTGTGGTAGGTGGTGACCACCGGCAGCTTGTGACGCTTGGCGAAGCGGTAGCCGGCGTAGTGGGCAGCGAAGGGCGTCTGGATGTGCACCACGTGGAAGTCGTGGGCGGCCAGGCCATGGGCGGTGCGATGCAGCTTGCCCCAGTGCATCAATCGATCCTCGGGATCGAAAGGCAGCTGCCATGCGGGCACCCGGTGGATTCTGTCTGCTGGTGGTTGGTTTTTGTAGTCGGGTGCGATCAGGGTGACGTCCACGCCGTGGCGATGCAGATCCCGGCGGAAGGTTTCGATGGAAGTGGACACCCCGTTGATGCGAGGGAAGTACACGTCCGAGAACATCAATACGCGGAGGTTTGAGGTGGTCATGAACGCGCACAGTACCGACGGCCTGTTGCGCCTATGTGACAGTGGCCGAAAGTGTAGAGTGATTGCCCTGCCCCGTTCGGCCTTCACCTCTTTCCCCGCCATGAAAACGCCCAACGACGTTCTCGACTTCTGGTTTCTCACGCCCGACCAGCCCGGCTACGGCAAGCCGCGCGTCGAATGGTTCCGCAAGGATGCGGCGTTCGATGAGGCGATTCGTGCGCGCTTCGGCGGTCTCATCACAGAGGCGCTGGCCGGAGGACTGAGGGACTGGTGCGCAACGGCTGAAGGTGCGCTGGCCTACATCTTGGTGCTCGACCAATTCACTCGTAATGTTTTTCGCGACACTACTGAAGCCTTTGCCGGCGATGCATTGAATTTGGCGGCGGCGGTGGATGCGCTTGATCGAGGCTTCGACATGACCTTGCCGCCCTTGCGCCGCTGGTTTGTTTACATGCCGCTGGAGCACGCGGAGGACGTGGCGATGCAGGATCGTTGCGTGGCGCTCTTCACTGCGCTGGCAGCGGAAGACGGGGCCTTCGCCGATGCGCTCGATTACGCAGTGCGCCACCGGGACATCGTGGCGCGCTTCGGTCGCTTTCCTCATCGCAACGCGGTGCTCGGGCGCGCTTCGACGCCGGAAGAAATCGAATTCCTCACGCTGCCCGGATCGAGGTTTTGAGTCGGTGAACTTTCTCGCGCATTTGCTGCTGGCGGGCGACGCGGAGACAGATCGCCTCGGCGCGGTGATGGGAGATTTTGTCAAAGGCCCCTTGCCCGGCAGCTTGCCGCCCGAGTTGGCGGACGGCGTGGCGCTCCATCGCAGCGTGGATACATTCGCCGACGATCACAGGGTCTTCCGTCGCAGCCGCGCCCGCATGAGCCCAGAGCGGCGACGCTACGGGGGCATTCTGGTGGACATGTTCTACGACCACCTTCTGGCGCGGCATTGGTCCCGCTTCCATGACCAGCCGCTGGCGGAGTTTGCTCAGGACGCCTATCGCTTGCTGCGAACCCACACCCATCGATTGCCGCAAGGACTCGTGGCCATCGTGCCGCACATGGAGGCCAACGATTGGTTGGCGTCCTACGCGGAACTTGAATCCATCGACGTTGCGTTGAACCGCATGAGCCGACGCTTGCAGCGGACGAATCCTCTCGGCGGCGGCGTGGTGGAACTGGAACAGCAGTACGCGGAATTCGAGGCGGACTTTTTTGAGTTTCTGCCGGACGCGATGGCGTTCACCGCATCCCTGCGCGATCAGCGCTACATCAAGTCCCGCATCAGGTAGTCCACCAGCAGACCGACGAAAATCGCCCCGCCCACCCAGTTGTTGTGCAGGAAGGCCTTGAAGCACTTGTCCCGTTCGCGGGTGCGGATCAGGGTGTAGTGGTAGCCGGCCAAGGTGGCGGCGACCAGCAGGCCGCCGTACCAGCCCACGCCCAGGCCGAGAGACAGACCGACCCAGGCCAGGAGGCCGAAGGTGACGGCGTAGCAGATCATGATCGCCGCCACGTCGAAGCGTCCGAAAGTGAGCGCGGAAGTTTTGATGCCGAGCTTGATGTCGTCGTTGCGATCCACCATGGCGTAGGCGGTGTCGTAGGCGATGGCCCAGAAGATGTTGGCGATCAGCATGACCCAGGCGACGCCGGGCACGTAGTCCAGTACGGCGGCAAAGGCCATGGGAATGCCGAAGCCGAAGGCGATGCCGAGATAGGCCTGGGGAATGGCGAAGAAGCGTTTGGTAAAGGGGTAGGAGCCGGCGACGAACAGCGCGATGACGGAGAGCTTCCACACCAGTTTGTTGAGGGGCAGGATCAGCAGGAAAGAGATCAGCGACAGCCCTGCCGCGAGAAGCAATGCTTCGCGGGTGGAGACGCGTCCGGCGGTGAGGGGGCGCTCCTTGGTGCGCTCCACGTGCAGATCGAAATCCCGGTCGGCGTAGTCGTTGATAACGCAGCCGGCGGAGCGCATGAGCACGGTGCCGAGGACAAAGATCCAGACGATCATCCAGTCGGGCTGGCCGTCGCTGGCAATCCACACCGCCCACAGGGTCGGCCAGAGCAGCAGCAGGATGCCGATGGGCTTATCCAGGCGCATGAGCTTTTCGTAGTGGTCCAGCTTTTCAGTGATGGCCTGCAGTCGCGTCATGGTGGCTCGCGGGAGGTGGAATGGAAGAGGCTGCATTTTACGTTCCGCCGGCCTGGATCCGACTGACGAGGTAATGAGGCAGGCTGAAGATGCAGACTGCATCTGCCTTTGCGGGCAGCGCCTCGATCAACTCGGAAGGGGCAGCGTGAGAATGCCGGGGAGAAAGACTTCGGTGACCAGCAGCGGGCAGCCATCCAATTGAAACACCGCACGCCGCGCCCACAGGGTTGCGGTTGGCGAGGCAAGTGCGATGTGTCCTTGGGCGCGTCGCCACAGGGGATGGCGAGCGCCCAGGCGGCGATAGGAAATGGTTCCCGGGCAGATGCGGGGATGGGCAAAGAGCAGACTGCCCAGGGGCCGCGTGCCGATGCGCACCAGGTGATGCCAGGGGTGGCGTAGATGTTCGCGCCGCAAAACCGTGTGAGCGTAAACCAGGGGCGTGTCGCCGGAGCTGAGCAGCACGTCGCGGGAGTGAACGCGATCACCGGAAGCGCTGACTATCATCGGTGCTTCGTCGAGGATGGGAAGTTGCGCGCCTTCGTGTAGCAATCTCACGCGGAAAGGCGCATCAGCCGGGCATTGGCGCGCGATGGCGATACTCAGCGACGTTTCGATTTCCAGCCACGGGCGCAGGCGTCGGTCGGCGTTGGTCACGGGGTGCCATGCGCCGGCATCCGGGGCCGCCGATTTGCGGCGCTGATGATTCAAGGCGTCAGGCTTTCAAATATTCTTCGGCGCCGTGCATCCAGCGTTGAAGGTGTCGCTCGACGGCTTCCGGCGCGTTGGCAATCATGTCCTCGGCCACTTGTCGCGCCTGCTCTACAAGCAGGGTGTCTTCGAGGCTGGCGTAGCGCAGCAGGGGCATGCCGCTCTGGCGGGCGCCGATGAATTCGCCGGGACCGCGCAGGGCCAAATCCTGGCGTGCGATCTCGAAGCCGTCCGTGTTCTCGAAAATGATTTTGAGCCGTTGCCGCGCCGTCTCGGAGAGTGGCTGGGCGTAGAGCAGGATGCAGGCGGACTCCGCCGTGCCACGCCCCACGCGGCCGCGCAGCTGGTGAAGTTGCGATAGGCCGAAACGCTCCGCGTGTTCGATGACCATGAGGCTGGCATTGGGAACGTCGACGCCCACTTCGATCACCGTGGTGGCGACCAACACTTGGATTTCGTTGCGCACGAAGGCATCCATCACAGCGGCCTTTTCGGCGGGCTTCAGGCGTCCGTGGACCAGCCCTACTTTCAGGTCGGGAAGCTCGGCGCTGAGGTGCTCGTAGGTTTCCTGGGCGGTCTTGAGTTGCAGGGCTTCGCTTTCCTCGATCAGCGGGCAGACCCAGTAGGCTTGGCGACCGTTGTGGCAGGCATCGTGGATAAGGCCGACTACTTGGCTGCGTCGGCCTTCGCTGACGAGCTTGGTGGTGACTGGCGTGCGGCCGGGAGGCAGCTCGTCGAGCACGGAGACATCCAGGTCCGCGTAGTAGCTCATGGCCAGGGTGCGCGGAATGGGCGTGGCGGACATGGTGAGCTGGTGGGGAGATTCGGCCTTCTGCTTGAGGGCCAAACGCTGACGTACGCCGAAGCGATGCTGCTCGTCCACGATGGAGAGACCGAGGCGCGCGAACTGCACATCGTCTTCGATCAGCGCGTGGGTACCGACAGCGAGCAAGGCCTCACCGCTGGCGAGGCGTTCGATGGAAGCGGCTTTGTCCTTCTTCTTCTGGCTGCCGGTGAGCCACACCACGGGGATGTTCAGCGGCTCCAGCCATGCGGCGAGCTTGCGGTAGTGCTGCTCGGCGAGGATTTCCGTCGGTGCCATGAGGGCCGACTGGTAACCAGCCTCGGTGGCGTGAAGCATGGCGAGGGCGGCGACGATGGTCTTGCCGCTGCCGACGTCGCCTTGCAGGAGTCGCTGCATGGGGTGGGTGTTGCCGAGGTCGAGAGCGATCTCCTTCCATGCCCGTTGCTGCGCGCCGGTCAGTTGGAAGGGCAGGCTTTCCTGTAGCAGCTTCGTCAGCTCGCCCGTAGGCAAGAGTTGCGGCGCTCCGCGCTCGCGACGGGCGGCGTAGGCCAGGCGCAAGGAAAGTTGCTGGGCCAGAAGCTCGTCGAACTGCATCCGCCGCCAGGCTGGCAGCGCCCGGTCTTCCAGGCTGGAAATCGACAGGCTGGGCGGGGGATGGTGGAGCGTGTGCGCTGCCTCGGAGATCGAGGGCAAATGCAAGCGGCGAAGGGTATCGGCAGAGAGCGTATCGGTGAGATCGACGCGCTTGAAGGCGGCGACGATGTGGCGAAGGAGGACGCCTTGCCCCAGACCTGCGGTGGTCGGATAGACGGGCGTGAAGCTGTCCGGCAGGGGCGCATCTTCGCTGACGGCTTTGAAGCGCGGATGCACCATCTCATCGCCAAAGAAGCCGCTGCGAACTTCGCCGAACAGGCGTAGCACGGCGCCGGGCTCCATGACCTTCTGTTGGCTGGGATAGAAATTGAGGAAGCGGAGCAGCATGGCACCGCTGGCGTCGCGCACGCGGCACATCAGCTGCCGACGCGGACGGTAAGCGACTTCGCAGGAAACGACTTCTACCTGGAACTGGGCGGGCAGGCCGGGGATGGCGTCGGCGATGGACGTGATGCGGGTCTCGTCCTCATAGCGCAAAGGCAGATGGAGGACGAGATCTTCATCCCGGCGTAGGCCAAGCCGGAGAAACTTTTCGGCGACAACCGGGCTGACGCCCGGGATGGAAAGAGTGGTCTTGGCCTCAGCCAAGGACGAGAACGACGTCGGCCTCGACCAGGGCGCCGCGGGGCAGTTCCTTCACGCCCACGGCAGCGCGGGCGGGGTAAGGCTGTGCCACGTAACGGGCCATGACTTCGTTGACCTTGGCGAAGTTGCTCAGATCGGTCAGGTAGATGTTGAACTTGACCGCGTCGTTGAGGGTAGCGCCGGCTGCTTCGGCAACGGCTTTCAGGTTCTCGAAGACGCGCACGATCTGGGCGTCGATGCCGTCCACCATTTGCATGGACGCGGGATCAAGGCCGATCTGACCGGAGAGATAAACGGTGTTTCCTGCCTGCACGGCTTGGGAGTAAGTCCCGATGGCGGCGGGCGCGTTGGGAGTGGAGATGATCTTTTTGCTCATGACGCTTTACGAATCAGTTGGTGGCACGCAGGGTGATCTGGTAATCGAGGCGCGAGAACACATGCTGAATGCCTTTTCGCGTTGCCATGTTGATGATGAGCGGTGCATTCAAGTTGGCCTGAAGAGGGCCTCCTACTTTGATGCCTTCCTTCGCCAGAATTACGACCACCACGGCTTCCGATGGATCTTTCATGCCGATGGCTGCGCTTTCTTCGTCGGACAGGGTGATCTCATAGCTGAAACCTAGGCGCGAAGGATCGGTTACATGAAACGCCAGATCCGGGATGTCCAGGGATTGCATGACGAAGTATTTGGGGTCGTCGCCTTCAGGATGAAAAAGGCTGAAACGTTTGGCTTCTTCAAAACCGGGGACGCCAGCAGGGAACTCAATAACTCGCTCGGGACTCACTTCAAGGGTACCGAAACGGGGGCTTTCGATGCGGATGGTTTCGTTTTGCATAGCGATTACCTCTTGGTGGCCATAAGGATGCCCGGGTTGATACCCATGGCAGAAAGTTTTACTTGAGCGGCTTCGGCCTCTTCCTTGGAAGAAAACGGTCCCACGTGCACGCGTGCCTCAATGTGCGCTGGAATGCCCGCCAACTCTAGTTTGGCACGCAATTCCTCAGCGTTGGCAAGATTTGCGAAGACGCCCAGTTGGACCTGATAGTGACGCGCCGACTCGGCAGTTTGTGTCAGAGGTTTCGAGGCAGGAGCATGGATCGGACGATTGGCCGGCGGCGTGGCGCTTGCGACTTGGCGGGCGACCTCCCGTGCGGGCTCTTCTCGTGCGGCCTTCGGCGTCTCGGGCGGCTTGATGCTGGCTTGCCGCGGCATTGCTGGCTGGGTCAGGGGCTTGATGGGCTTTGCACCTGCAAGCTCTTTTGCAGGTGCGGCGATGGGCGCACTTTCCGTCCTTTCCGGTACAGCTTCGGCGGTCTTGGCTTTTTCCTTTGATTCGGCGGCCTGCTCGGGTTTGGCTTCGCCCTTCTCGGCAGAGGCGGTTGCCTCCTGGCCTTCTTTAGGTTCTTCTGCTTTTTTCTCCTCCGCGCTCGCGGCTGGCTCTGCGGGGAGTTCGGCAAGCTTGGGGGCTTGTGGCGCAGGAGGGGGGGACGGCGTGTAGATGGCGTCAACAATGGCGAGGCCGCCGAGTAGGGCAACGATCAGCACGCCTGCGATCGCAATCCGGTTAACCAGGCGTCGGCGGAGTTGATCTTCCTCGCTGTCGGTGTCGTTAGGCGGCGTATCGGCTTGCTGCTTGGCCATGGTATTCCTCGTCTGGATCGGCGGCGGATGCCGGTTCGGATTTATTGGCGAGAGCTGCGACCAACTCTGCTTCTGCAATGGAGATGCCGCATCGGGAGGCGATGCCTTCGGCGTTGAGCCCATGCTGCGCCATGTTCAGCGCTTCGTTGTACAAGGGAGAAACGTTGCGCGCGGCCTTGAGCTGCTCGATCTCGTCGCGCATATCAGCTTGAGTTTGTTGGAGGACGCGGACTTCTTCTTGTAACAGTTGAAGCTCTCGCGCTTGAGATTGAACGATGCGTTGCTGGGATTCATTCAGCATTCGATCAAAGCCACCGCTGCTCTCACGCCCCGTGGCGGCTTCGGGGGCGGGGTTCTCCGCAACGCGATTCCGTGGCTTGATGTAGACAGCGTCGCTTTCGTCATCCTCGATGTCGTCAACGGAATCCGCGACGATATCCAACTTTGCAGAGCTCGCCTGCTTGGCTTTCGGCTCCTTGAGACGCAAAGGCGTTTCACTCTTACGCTTGCGCCGCCTGACTTGCGTTAGGCGTAGCCACATATAGGCGAGATACACGCACGCAATCCCTGCAACCAGCAGTATCACGTCCTTAATCCCAAACCCATAGATACTCAACATATTGATGCCGCGTTCCTCATAGTTACGGGTGGGCAGCCCACCGCCATGTTCCAGCGATAATAGGGGCAGCTCACACCTCCCAATTCCCCGATCAAGGCGCCCTTTTCATTATGTTTCTAGTCAAAAAGCTCATTTCTGCCTGGGTTCTTTCACCTGCAGGGCTGGGGATACTGGTACTACTTGGACTAATTGCGTGCGCTATCGGGCGCCGAAGATTAGGCGCCCTTATGGCAGGAATGGCTGGCGTTTTGCTCATTGGGCTGTCGCTCCCTTTTGTGTCCAACGAGCTAATGCGCTTTGTTGAGGTCGCGCCCCCGGCCCCTACCGAATTCAAGGACGTTCAGGCGATAGTGATTCTTGGTGGGGGAATCCACGTCGGCGCCCCGGAGTACGGCGCAAAGGAGACACTCTCTGCCTCAACATTGGTTCGCGTTCGCTATGGCGCATGGTTGGCAAAGCATAGGCACCTTCCGATTTTGGTGAGCGGCGGCTCCGTATTCGCTGGAACAGCAGAGGCGCAATTGATGGCGGATGCGCTGAAAGGGGAATTCGGTGTGCCTGTGCGCTGGGTGGAGGCAGAGTCCAAGGACACGGCGGATAACGCAATGCTCTCGTCCAAGCTTCTAAAACAAGAGGGAATTCGCCGTATTGCGTTGGTGTCGCACGCGTATCACCTTCGTCGAGCGACTGCGCTATTCGCCAAAGAAGGTATGTCGGTGCTTGCCGCGACCACATTCTCGACTATCCCAATTGACGGGCTTGAGGCATGGCTACCTTCTGCGAGGAATCTTGATGAGAGCTTCGTTGCAATTCACGAGTTAGCGGGGCGTCTGCAACACGCTGCCCGCTGAGTCGGTTCGCATCAGAAAGATGCGTAGTTGCTGATAAGCCTTCCAGCACGACGCAGTTGGAGACTCCGTATCGGCAGCCATCACCTTGCCTGCCTGAAAGGCCAATGCATGCATTGCGAATACGAGGCATTGGACTCTGACGTTTGCGGAATCCGCTCTGCAAAGACAAACGCCCCCGTACTGTTGTACGAGGGCGCTGTTATGGGGGGGGGTCTGGCGCTGACCTACTTTCTCACCCGGATGGGCAATATCATTGGCGCGGTCTTGTTTCACGGTCCTGTTCGGGATGGGAAGGGGTGGTTCCAAGACGCTATGGGCACCAGACTAAACTGGGGTGACTT
>DASUJA010000197.1:0-7784 GCA_036279515.1 Rhodocyclaceae bacterium
AGCCCGTCTGCTGCACTGGCGCGGCAGCCAACATTAATTTTTCGGATTGGAGTTAGCCATGACCCAAGCGGGCACATTGCACATCAACAAACTCAGCAAGACTTTCACCGTCAAAGGGCAATCGCTGAAGGCCCTGGAGAACGTCTCCCTTGCCATTCAACCGGGCGAGTTCGTCAGCATCGTCGGTTCCAGCGGCTGCGGGAAGTCCACGCTGCTGCGTCTGATCCTGGGGCTGGATACGGAGTACGAAGGTGAAATCCAGCTCGATGGGCAACGCATCCAAGGCACCAGCCTGGATCGGGGCGTGGTGTTTCAGGAGCATCGGCTTTTCCCCTGGCTCACGGTGGAGCAGAACGTTGGACTGGCCCTGGAGAATTCGCCGGTTTCCGATGGGGAGAAGAAGCGTTCGATTCAGGAGCACATCGAGCTGGTGGGGCTCGCCGGTTTCGAGAAGGCCTATCCCTATCAGCTCTCCGGCGGCATGTCGCAACGGGTCGCCATCGCGCGCGGCCTGGTGAATCGTCCCGAGGTGCTGCTGCTGGACGAGCCCTTCGGCGCCTTGGACGCCATGACCAAGTACAGGTTGCAGAACGAGCTGCAACACATCTGGCAGACCGAAGGTATCACCATGGTTCTGGTGACCCATGACGTGGAGGAGGCCGTGTATCTGGGCGACCGGGTGGTGGTGATGGAACCCCGTCCGGGCCGCATCCGCCGCGTGGTGCCGGTGCCGCTGGATCGTCCCCGTCAGCGGGGCGCCGTGGAGTTCGTGCGGATCAAGGAAGACATCCTGGGCGAGTTTGGTGTTAACCGGGACGAGGAGACTTTGGCGGCTTAAATCCCCCCAAAACACTGAACAGCAGGTTGATGCTTCAAGTTGGACTCCCTCTCCCCTTGTGGGAGAGGGCCGGGGTGAGGGGGGATGGATATGCTCCTGCCGGTGGTTCCACCCTGTAGCCGTGCTTTTTCAGCAATCGCTCGGCATGATCAAGGCGGGCGCGCAAACGCTGGTCCGCTAAGTCGCCGCCCTGTTCCGGCACGTTATGCAGGTCGTAGCCGTACTGGCACAGCCAGCTGCGAATGGCTTCAATGCCTTTCTTGCCCACCTTGGGCAGCCGCTCCACGCGGCGATAGTCCAGCTGTGCCACGTCTTCGGGGCTGAAGTCCCGGCGCTCGAATAGCTGGCGCAGCGCATTGAGCTGCATGGTGCTGAGTTCGATGCAGGCCATGGCGGTCAGGCACGGCACATTCGGGCGAAGGGCTCGGGGCAAGGGAGTCGCATCCGTTCAATTTAGCAAGGGACAAATTGAAGTCCTACGAAGAAGTTCTGAAAAGCAAATTCCATCGTTGGCGCGTGGGCGTCGCTTCGGCTGAGGCTTCTATCTGCTAAAACGGATGGAGCGTAGTTCCCCTTAGGTTTTTTCCCGCCCCGCGCAGCCTTTCGCGGGGCAGCAACTCCGGAGAGATGGATGAACAAGAAGACCGAAATTCAATGGCTGGCGGAACCTGAGGAGCACAACTATCCCGCCGCCAAGTCATATTTGAGCCTGCTGTTCGATGATGCAACCTGCGATGGCCTCGTGGCCAAGCTCAGGGCCGCGCCCATGGCGAGTTTCAAGGCCAAGGACATTTTTCGCGCATCGGAGCTGTCCTTGCTGGGGATCAGCAATGGCCACGTGGAGAGAGATCGTCTCAAGGTCACTTCTGGCAAGCAGCTTTCACCGCTTCTGCTGGTTCGGGACGCGGCACGGGGTAAAACCATCGTGGCCGACGGCTATCACCGGCTGTGTGCGGTCTACAGCTTCAGTGAGGACGAATTAATTCCGTGCAAGATCGTCTAGGCGCCCGCGTTCTGTTTTCGTTAAGGCGCTCCCTTACTGCTTTTGCGTAAAAACGAATAATCAAATCTCTATAAATTGGTTCTCGATACCGGGGGCAGACCATAATCTCGGCCCCCAGCCAAATCCCCCATTGGAGCAGCACATGAAAAACAACAAATTGCGGCGCCTGTCCGCTATCGTCGGCTTTGCCGCCCTGTCCCTGAGCGGCACGGCCTGGGCCGATGGCACTTTGCTCAACGTGTCCTACGACGTGACCCGCGAGCTTTACAAGGACATCAACCCGGCCTTCATCAAAGCTTGGCAGGCCAAGACCGGCGAAAAGCTGACCATCAACCAGTCCCACGGCGGTTCCAGCAAGCAGGTTATGTCCGTGGTCGGCGGTCTTCAGGCGGACGTGGTGACCATGAACCAGTCCAACGACGTGGACGTGCTGGTGGAAAAGGGCGGCCTGGTGCCGGCCGATTGGCGCAAACGTCTGCCCGACAATGCGGCGCCCTATACATCCACCAGCATTTTTTTGGTCAGGAAGGGCAACCCCAAGGGCATCAAGGATTGGGACGATCTGGTGAAGCCTGGCGTCTCGGTGATCGTGCCCAACCCCAAGACTTCCGGTAACGGCCGCTACACCTATCTGGCCGCTTGGGGCTATGCGTCCCAGAAGAAGGGCGCCAATGAGGCAACCGCCCGCGACTTCGTGAAGCGCCTGTTCGCTAATGTGCCCATCCTGGACGGCGGCGGTCGCGGCGCTACCACCACTTTCACTCAGCGCGGCATGGGGGATGTGCTGGTGACTTTCGAGAACGAAGCGGCCTTGATCAACAAGGAAGTGGGTGGCGACAAGTTCGACGTGGTGTATCCCTCCGCCAGCATCATCGCTGAGGCGCCCGTGGCCGTGGTGGAGAAGGTGGTCGCTCGCAAGGGCACAAAGAAGCAGGCCCAGGCTTATCTGGAATTCCTCTACTCCGACGAGGGCCAGGAGATCATCGCCAAGCATCACTTCCGCCCGCGCAATGCGGCGGTGCTGAAAAAGTACGCTGCGGATTTCAAGCCCATCAAGCTCTTCACCGTCGAGTCTGTCTTTGGCTCTATGGCCAAGGCCCAGAAGGATCACTTCGACGACAACGCGATTTACGACCAGCTCGTGATCGCCAATTTCCGGGAGCGTAAATGAGTTTGAAGCAGAGCCTGCTGCGGGGCCAGCGCCGGGTGCTGCCCGGCTTTGGCCTCTCTCTCGGTTACACCCTGGTGTATCTGTCCCTGCTGGTGCTGATTCCCCTGAGCGCCACGTTCATCAAGGCTTCCAGTCTGAGTCTTGAACAGTTCTGGGACGTGGTCACCACGCCCCGAGTCATGGCTTCCTACAAGCTGAGCTTCGGCGCGGCGCTGATCGCGGCGTCCATCAACGCGGTATTCGGCCTGCTGCTGGCGTGGACGCTGGTCCGTTATCGTTTCTTCGGACAGACCCTGGTGGATGCCCTGATCGATCTGCCGTTCGCGCTGCCCACCGCGGTGGCGGGCATTGCGCTCACGGCCATTTATTCCAAGAACGGTTGGATCGGCAGCTTGATCGAGCCCCAAGGCATCAAGGTGGCCTTCACGCCTTGGGGCGTGCTGGTGGCGCTGATCTTCATCGGTCTGCCTTTCGTGGTGCGCACGGTGCAGCCGGTGTTGCAAGATTTGGAGCGGGAGCTTGAAGAAGCCTCCGCCAGCTTGGGCGCCAATCGTTGGCAGACCTTCCGCTTCGTGGTGTTTCCCACGCTGCTGCCGGCGCTGCTGACGGGCTTTGCCTTGGCTTTCGCCCGTGCCGTGGGCGAATACGGTTCGGTGATTTTCATCGCCGGCAACATTCCGCTGGTTTCCGAAATCACGCCGCTGATGATCATCACCAAGCTGGAGCAATACGACTACGTGGGCGCCACGGCCATTGCAGTGGTGATGTTGGTGCTCTCCTTCATCCTGCTCTTCATCATCAACGGTCTCCAGGCGTGGACGGCCAAGCGCACGGGGAGGGCCTATTGATGGCTGGCATTAGCAAAAAAATGGGCGCGAGCTTGTCCAAATCGGGCGGCGTGAGTCTGCAAGACAGCGCCGCAACCCGGGAACCCACCTGGGTGCGCTGGACCATCATCACCGTGTCCTTGGCCTTCTTCGGTTTCTTCTTGCTGTTGCCGTTGGTGGCGGTGTTTACCGAGGCGCTGCGCAAGGGCTGGGACGCTTATCTGGCGGCCCTGGTGGAGCCGGATACCTTGTCGGCCATCAAGCTGACCCTGATTGCGGCGGCGGTTTCCGTGCCCCTCAATCTGGTGTTCGGTGTGTCCGCCGCTTGGCTCATCACCAAGTTCCAGTTCCCCGGAAAGCAACTGCTGATTACGCTGATCGATCTGCCGTTCTCCGTGTCGCCGGTGATCGCGGGCTTGATCTACGTGCTGATCTTCGGTCTTCAGGGCTGGTATGGCGCGTGGCTTCAGGAGCATGACGTGAAGATTCTGTTTGCCGTGCCGGGTATCGTGCTGGCCACCGTCTTCGTCACCTTTCCCTTTGTGGCGCGGGAGTTGATTCCGCTCATGGAAGCTCAGGGCCGGGAGGAAGAGGAAGCCTCCGTGGTGCTGGGTGCTTCCGGTTGGCAGACCTTCTGGTACGTGACCCTGCCCAACATCAAGTGGGGCCTGATCTACGGCGTGATCCTTTGTAATGCCCGCGCCATGGGCGAGTTCGGCGCTGTGTCGGTGGTGTCTGGCCACATTCGCGGTGAGACCAACACCATGCCGCTCCATGTGGAAATTCTCTACAACGAATATCAGTTCGCCGCCGCTTTCGCCGTGGCGTCTCTGTTGGCCTTGTTGGCTCTTGTGACGCTGGTGATCAAGACCTTCGTCGAATGGCAGGCGGGCCGTGACAACGAGCGCGTGTTTCAAGAATCCTAAGGTAGCGATATGAGCATCCAAGTACAAAACATCAACAAGCGTTTCCACGACTTCGTGGCCCTGGACAACGTTTCCCTGGATTTCCCCACCGGCGAACTGACCGCGCTGCTCGGTCCTTCCGGTTGCGGCAAGACCACGTTGCTGCGCGTGATCGCCGGCCTGGAATGGGCCGATAGCGGCAACGTGCTGCTGGACGGCGAGGACGCCTCCGACACGCATGTGCGCGAGCGCAACGTGGGCTTCGTGTTCCAGCACTACGCCTTGTTCCGCCACATGACCGTGTTCGACAACGTGGCTTATGGTCTCCGTGTGCGTCCGCGCAAGACGCGCCCCAGCGAGGCGGAGATCAAGCGCAAGGTGGGCGATCTGCTGGATCTGGTGCAACTGGGCTGGCTGGCAGACCGCTTTCCATCCCAGCTTTCCGGCGGCCAGCGTCAGCGCATCGCGCTTGCTCGCGCCCTGGCAGTGGAACCCCGCGTGCTGCTGCTGGACGAGCCCTTCGGCGCCCTGGATGCCAAGGTGCGCAAGGAACTGCGCCAGTGGTTGCGCCGCCTGCACGATGAGCTGCACATCACCAGCATTTTCGTGACCCACGATCAGGAAGAAGCCCTGGAGGTTTCGGACCGCATCGTGGTGATGAACAAGGGCAAGGTGGAACAGCTCGGTACGCCCCAGGAGGTGGTGGAACAGCCCGCGACACCTTTCGTAGCGGACTTCCTAGACCTGATAGACCACGGCCCGATCTGGTTGCTGCAAGCGAAGATTCGCCATCGGGGTTATGTGCTTGGCGTGGCCGAAGGCATTTAAGAAGACCAACAAGAAGAAAGAAATCGCATGAACTTTCAGCAACTGCGCATCATCCGCGAAACGGTCCGGCAGAACTTCAATCTGACCGAGGCCGCCAACGCCTTGTTCACCTCCCAGTCCGGCGTGTCCAAGCACATCAAGGATCTGGAGGACGAGCTGGGCGTGGAGCTTTTCATCCGCAAGGGTAAGCGCCTGACCGGGTTGACCGAGCCGGGCAAGGAGCTGGTGCAGATCGTGGAGCGCATGTTGATCGACGCCAAGAACATCAAGCGTCTTGCGGACCAGTTCTCCAATCGCGACGAAGGCCGGCTGACCATCGCCACCACCCATACGCAAGCGCGCTATGCGCTGCCGCCTGTGGTGGCGCGGTTCAAGAAAGAATTTCCCAAGGTGCATCTGGTGCTGCACCAGGCCAATCCGGCGGAGATTTGCTCTCTGCTGGCCTCCGGTGAGGCCGACGTTGGCATCGCTACCGAAGCGTTGGAAGGCGTGCCGACCCTGGCGACCTTCCCCTATTACAACTGGCATCACGGCGTCATCGTTCCCGAGGGGCATCCGCTGACCGAGGTGGAAAGCCTGACCCTGGAAGCGATTGCCGAGCATCCCATCATTACCTATCACGAGGGCTACACGGGACGCAGCAGCATTGACCGCACCTTCGCCGAGGCGGGTGTGTCGCCGGACATTGTGATGGCGGCCCTGGATGCGGACGTGATCAAGAGCTATGTGGAATTAGGGCTGGGTGTCGGCATCGTCGGCTCCATGGCTTTCAATTCCACGCGGGATGCGGGATTGCGCCTGCTTAATGCGGATCATCTGTTCCCGCTCAACACCACGTTGATCGCCGTGCGTCGCGGTCACTATCTGCGCGGCTACGCCTATCGCTTCATCGAGTATTGCTCGTCCCAATTGGACGAGCGGCAGGTGAAGGCGGCCATGGAGCCGGCGAAGGATCTGGATATCGACTGAGCAGGCGGCCTTTGCCCTGAGGTATCTAGGGGCGAGGGCCATGCCGCCGTTTCGTGGTTCGATACCTCACCACGAACGAAGGGCGCATCGGGGGGGGCGATTCGCCCGAGTCGATGCTCGGTGTCAGTGCAGTGCGTCAGCCACCTGATGTGCGCCATTGCCGATCTTGCGGCGCTCGATGAAGAGGCCGTTGCCGTTGGCTTTTTTCTTCGCTTGCTTCTTGGCGGCAGAAATGGCGGCGGAGACTTCATGGTGGCTCTGGAACATGCCGGATTCCACGACCACGACGCCGATGGAGAGGCAAGGCAGGGGATGGAACACGGGTTGGCCGCGACGGTCTTCGCCCCAATAGCCGCCCTGGCCGATGTGTTCGTCGGTGGCGAAACTTCTGACGCCCTTGTCGAAACTCTCGATGGCTTGGCTCACGGCCTCTTGCCATGTGGTGCTTTGCATGACCAGCACGAAGTCGTCGCCGCCCACGTGGCCGACGAAATCCCGGCGGCGGTCGCAGGCCTTGCGCAGTAGTTCGCCAAGGAACTGGATGACTTGATCGCCACGGCGGTAGCCGTAGGTGTCGTTGTAGGGCTTGAAGTGGTCCAGGTCGCAGTAGGCGGCGACGAAGGTGCCATTGCTTTCCAGCAGGCGGTCGATGTGTTCGTTGATGGGTACGTTGCCAGGAAGCTGGGTCAGCGGGTTGGCATAACGGGCGGCACGGATCTGCATGTCGGTGATGAGGGACATGAGAGCCTGGGTGCCACCCATGCCCACGTAGCGGCCTTGCTCTGTGACGACGAAGCCGTCGAGCATATGGTGATGGGCGGAGGAGCTGAGAATCTGGCCGGCCTCTTGAATCGTGGTGGTGTGGTCGAGCACCAGGGGCTCCGGATCCATCAGTGCTACGCAGGGTTTGCGACCATAGATTTCTCGGCGGAAGGGCCGGGCGAAACGGTCGATCAAAGTGTGGCGGTTGATGATGCCGAGGGGCATGCCTTGGTCATCTACCACCGGCTGTACCTGGAGTTCCGGGTCTTGCTCGAAGCGATCGAAGATGGCGTCGTTGGTCATGGTGGGCAGCACCGGCTCGGTGGCGACCATGACGCTACGCACCGTGGCGGTTTCCACGCTGATGGAGGATGCCTGGGGAAATACGATCAGCGTTGTGTTGGCGAGCAGCTTGGCGGTGTCCGGCGTCGGCGTGCGTTCGGGCAGGGCCTGGGGACGGGAAATGCGGAAGCCCTGGCCG
>DASUJA010000198.1:0-31805 GCA_036279515.1 Rhodocyclaceae bacterium
CCGATGCCGCTTCGGGCCATCGGGCACGCCGTCGCGGGACGGCAAACCGGAGCCCATTGTATTTGAGATGAATGGTTTAAGCAAAGAATCAGCGACTCTGCTGGAGGTCGGGGAAGAATCGGCCGGGCAGCGGATCGATAATTTCCTCCTGCGCGTGGCAAAAGGGGTTCCCAAGAGCCACGTGTATCGCATCCTGAGAAGCGGCGAGGTCCGGGTCAATAGAGGCCGGGTCGGGGCCGACTACCGCCTGAATATGGGCGATATGGTCCGGGTTCCACCTATTCGCACTGCCGAAAGGCCTGCTGCTGCGGCCGTTCCCGCGCGGGATTTTGCGGTTGCCTATGAAGATGATGCCCTGATCGTGTTGGATAAGCCATCCGGCGTGGCTGTTCATGGAGGCAGCGGGATTAGCTTTGGTGTGATCGAGCAGTTGCGCCGGGCGAGGCCCCTGGCCAAGTTTCTGGAGCTGGTTCATCGATTGGACCGGGAAACCTCTGGCTTGCTCATGGTGGCTAAGAAGCGGGTGGCGCTCACGAAGCTGCAAGATCTGTTTCGCTACGGGGGGATTTCCAAGCGCTATTTGGCTCTGGTCAAGGGGCGGTGGATGAATCCGACCCAGCATGTGCGGTTGTCGCTCCATAAGTATCTGACCTCAGACGGAGAGCGCCGTGTTTCGGTGTCGCCCGAGGGTAAGGATGCTCATTCCATTGTACGGCTCGTCGCTCGTTGGCAGAGCTACAGTCTGGTGGAGGTTGAGCTGAAGACTGGGCGGACCCATCAGATTCGGGTTCACTTGTCGCATCTGGGCTTTCCCTTGGTTGGAGACGACAAATATGGGGACTTCGCCCTTAATAGGGAAGTTCAGAAGCAGGGGCTCAAACGCATGTTCCTTCACGCAGCCAAGTTGAATTTCAGCCATCCCGTGAGTGGTGAGTTCATCGATTTGGAAGCGCCGCTACCGTCGGAGTTGGTGTCTTTTGTCGCAATGTTGGATAGGCAAGAAAAGCGGGACTATGGCCAAGCGCTTTGATCTGATCGTCTTTGACTGGGACGGTACGTTGATGGACTCCGCTGCGATCATCGTCAGCTCCGTCCAGGCTGCAGCTAGGGACTTGGGGTTGGAGTCGCCGTCGGATGAGCGGGCGCGGCACATCATCGGTCTGGGTCTAGACGATGCCCTGCGTTATGTGTTGCCGAACCTGCCTCATGAGCGCTATGGGGAACTTGCTGCTCGCTATCGTCATCACTATCTCTCGCAAGATCATGTGCTGAGCTTGTTTTCAGGTGTTGAGGAAATGCTCGATTCCTTGCGTGATGCCGGCTACTGGCTTGCGGTGGCTACCGGAAAAAGCCGGCTGGGCTTGGATCGTGCCCTT
Organism: Rhodocyclaceae bacterium; assembly: GCA_036279515.1. GTDB lineage: Bacteria > Pseudomonadota > Gammaproteobacteria > Burkholderiales > Rhodocyclaceae > AWTP1-18. Next base: position 1,377 of record DASUJA010000198.1, read on the forward strand.
GAGGTCAGTGGTCTAGGCTCCTACTTTCACTCAACCCGCTGTGCCGACGAGTGTTTTTCCAAGCCTCACCCCCAAATGCTGGAAGAGCTTATGGATGAGTTTGGCGTTGATGGCGATGGAGCTCTGATGATTGGAGATACCAGTCACGACGTGCAAATGGCTCATAACGCTCGCGTCGCGGCTGTGGCTGTGACCTATGGTGCTCATCCTCGTTCAGGCCTTGAGGCGCTGTTGCCTCTGGGATGTGTGGATACGGTGGAGGAATTGGTTGCGTGGCTGAAGCAGAACGGCTGATCTGCGAGAGCGCCGATTTACTGGATGGCGGTAAGGGTGTTCGTTTTCAGGTGGGTTACTTCGGGCGCCAGGAGCCGGCTTTCGTCATTCGATTTCGCGGCCGGGTTTATGGCTACCTGAATCGCTGCGGTCATGTTCCCATTGAGATGGATTGGCAAGAAGGCCAGTTCTTTGATTTCACCGGTTTATACTTAATTTGCGCCACCCATGGCGCTCTGTACGCACCCGAAGATGGCAGTTGCCAAGGCGGGCGGTGCAATGGCAAAGGTCTTGTGAGTCTGTCGGTGTTGGAACGCGATGGCCATGTTTATCTTGTAGAAAAAGAAAGCTGACGATGTCTGACCCCAACTTGTCTTCCGATGATCCCAATTGGGAGCGGAAGGTTCTCGCCAAAATTGCTCTTGATGGATTGACCGAGCAGCGCCGTCGGCGTCGTTGGGGCATCTTTTTCAAATTTTTGGGGTTCGGCTATCTGGCAGTGGTGCTTGGCCTCATGTTTGAGTGGGGTGGTGGCGCCGATAAATTGGCTGATGGTCGGAAGCACACAGCGTTGGTGCAAATGCAAGGTGTGATTGCCCCCAAGTCGGATGCCAGTGCGGAAAATATCGTTGGTGCGCTTCAGTCGGCTTTCGAGGATAAGGGGACGGCTGGCGTTGTGCTGTTGATCAATAGTCCCGGAGGCAGTCCGGTTCAGGCTGGCATCGTTAATGATGAGATTCGCCGCTTGCGCGCCAAATATCCGCAGACACCTTTGTATGTCGTGGTTGAGGATATTTGCGCTTCGGGTGGTTACTACGTCGCAGCAGCGGCAGATCGAATCTACGTGGATAAGGCTAGTTTGGTGGGCTCCATTGGCGTGCTGATGGATGGATTTGGCTTTACTGGCACCATGGATAAATTGGGCGTGGAGCGTCGGCTGCTGACCGCAGGCGAGAACAAAGCTTTCCTGGATCCGTTTTCACCTCAGAGTTCAGAGCACAAGAAATACGCGCAGTCCATGCTGGCTGAAATTCATCAGCAATTCATCGATGTGGTGCGTAAAGGTCGTGGCAAGCGGCTGAGGGAAACGCCGGAGATATTTTCCGGCTTGGTATGGTCTGGCGCCAAAAGTGTTGAGCTGGGGTTGGCTGATGGCTTTGGTACGGTGGAATCTGTAGCGCGCGACGTCATCAAGGCGGAAGAGGTTCGAGACTTCACTGTGAAACCCAACTTCGCAGAGAAATTCGCTCAAAAATTTGGCGCCAGTGTTGGTGCCAGCTTTGCTCACGGATTTTCGGCTGCGATTTCCAGCGTCAATCTGCGCTAATGAGAATTAGGGTAGGCAGACGCTCTCGGCTCGCAGCATTTCGCAGAGGGCGATGAGGGGGAGCCCCACCAGAGCGTTGGGGTCGTCGCCTCGCATGTGTTCCAATAAAGCGATGCCCAGCCCCTCGGACTTTGCGCTGCCGGCGCAATTGAGGGCGTCCTCTTTGTCCAAGTAGCGGTTGATTTCCTCATCGGAAAGTTCGCGGAAACGGACTTCCGTGGGGATTCCGCGCAGATGGACGCGACCTGTGGCCGCGTTTAGCAGGCACAAACCCGTATGGAAAACCACCGTTTTTCCACTCATTGAACGCAATTGGGCTGTGGCATTCTCTCGCGTCCTCGGTTTGCCGAAACGTTGGTGTCCGTGGAATGCCACCTGATCCGAGCCGATGATTAGGGCGTCAGGAAAGCGGTCTGCAACGGCTTTTGCCTTGGCAATGGCCAATCGTTCGGCAGTGTCATTGGGGAGTTCATCTGGCAACGGTGTTTCGTCGGTGTCAGGGGCGGCAGTCTCAAATGGCACTTGCAGGCGCCCCAGGAGTTCCTTGCGGAACTGTGAAGTGGATGCAAGGACGATGCGGGGCTGGGCACTGATCGGCATGTTTTTGTTTTCGCTTGGTTTGATGCTTTGACGAAGGAGGGGCGGCATGATAGCATTCGCGCCCTTTATGTCGTCCAAGCCCGAACACTCACTCGTCGAGACCAAAATAAACGGACTCGATTTCGCCCGAGACGGGCGTCGCCTTGCGGGTGTGTTCCCCCTTGCCAGGCTAGGTCGATTGGCCGACATGCTGCTCGATACAAACGGTGAGTTGCAGTGTGAAATTCGCGGCGAACGGGATCAGCAGCAGGGCAGTTTTCTGCATGTGATTGTTTCGGGTGAGTTGAAGTTACGCTGCCAGCGTTGTCTGGAACAAATGGATTACCACCTTCGGGTCGATAGTCGTCTGCGTCTTATGCGCGCTGGCGATGAATGGCCGGAAGATGAGTTGGAGGATGACACCTCCGATGCAATTGAAGCAGGACTAGAAATGGCGTTGTTGCCGTTGGTCGAAGAAGAAGTGCTACTGGCGATGCCTTTTGCGCCCAGTCACGATGTCTGTGATCCACCGGCAGCAGTGAAGCAAGATAAAGAGTCTTCGCCGTTTGCAGTATTGGCGAAGTTGAAAAAGTAGAGTTTGAAGCAAGGAGTTTGAAATGGCTGTTCAGCAGAATAAGAAGTCCCCGTCCAAGCGCGGTATGCATCGTTCCCACGATTTTCTGACCAATCCTCCTCTGGCCGTGGAATCCACCACTGGCGAGGTGCATCTGCGTCACCACATCTCCCCCTCCGGCGTCTATCGCGGCAAGAAGGTCATCAAGGCCAAGGGCGAGTAATTTCGTCGGAATGAATAGCCGGATGCGGGCTTTCGCATCCGGCTTTTTATTACCCACTATCCGAAGCTGATGGCAATCACCCTGGCGGTGGATTGCATGGGTGGCGATCACGGACCTTCCGTAACGCTACCTGCAACCTTCGAGTTTCTCCGCAACGATCCAGACTGCTCCGCGATCCTGGTTGGGCGGGAGGATGTGCTTCGACCTCTTCTGGGTAACGCCCAGGCGGAGTTCGGGGATCGCATTCGCCTCCACCACGCAAGCGAAGTCGTGGAGATGCATGACGATCTTTCCACCGCAATGCGCGGCAAGAAGGATTCGTCCATGCGCGTCATGGCCAATCTGGTCAAGGATGGCGTTGCCAATGCGGCTGTCTCTGCCGGGAATACTGGCGCCCTGATGGCTGTTTCCCGTTTTGTGCTGAAGACTTTGCCGGGAATTGATCGTCCGGCGATTGCCTCCATCCTGCCGACGACCAAGGGTCACACCTACGTGTTGGATCTGGGCGCCAATGTGGATTGTCAGCCCGAACATCTGCTGCAGTTCGCCATCATGGGTTCGCTGCTGGTTTCCGCTCTTGAGCATTACGAGCGTCCCAGCGTTGGTTTGCTCAACATCGGCGAAGAGGATATCAAGGGTAATGAGGTGGTGAAGCGCGCTGGCGAATTGCTGCGCGGGTCCGGCCTCAACTTCTTCGGCAATGTGGAAGGTAACGATATCTACAAAGGCACCACCGACGTGGTCGTCTGCGACGGATTTGTCGGCAACGTGGTGCTGAAGGCCTCGGAAGGCCTTGCCTCCATGATTTCAGGTGGATTGCGTGAGGAGTTCTCTCGCAATCTTCTGACCAAGCTCTGTGCTGTACTTTCGCTCCCCGTTCTCAAGTCTTTCAAGCGTCGTTTCGATCATCGGACTTACAATGGTGCGAGCTTGCTCGGCCTCAAGGGCATCGTGTTCAAAAGTCATGGAGCGGCGGATGCGTTCGCCTTCCAGTGTGCTTTGGAGCGGGCTGCTGAAGCGGCGCGCAACAACCTGCCCGAGAAGATTGCTGCCCGGATGGCAGCCATGACCTCACCCACCTTCCATACTGAATGATCTACGCCAAGATAACCGGCACCGGCAGCTATCTGCCCGGCGCGCCCGTGACCAATGCCGAGCTGATCGCACGCCATGGCTTGGAGTCCAATGATGAATGGATCGTCGAGCGAACCGGGATTCGTTCCCGGCATTTGGCGGAGCCGTCCGTTACCTCCAGCGATCTGGCCTTTGAGGCTTGCAAGCAGGCACTGGAAGCGGCTGGTCGTAACGCCGCCGATGTTGATCTGGTGATCGTCGCTACCTCTACGCCCGATTACATCTTCCCCAGCACGGCCGCGCTACTGCAAGCCAAGTTGGGTATCTCCAATGGCGCTCCTGCCTTCGATTTGCAGGCTGTTTGCAGTGGCTTTGTTTATGCCCTTTCCGTGGCTGACAAGTTCATTCGCTCCGGCAGCCACAAGTGCGCGCTGGTTGTTGGCGCCGAAGTGTTCTCCCGCATCATGGACTGGAAGGATCGCGGCACCTGCGTCCTCTTCGGTGATGGCGCCGGCGCCGTTGTGCTCGAAGCCTCTGTTGAGCCGGGCATCCTTGCCACCGCGATGCATGCCGATGGCTCTCATAACGGCATTCTTTCCGTTCCCGGGCAAGTGTGCAGCGGTCAAGTTATCGGCGATCCCTTCTTGCGGATGGATGGTCAAGCCGTTTTCAAATTTGCAGTGCGCGTATTGAGCGAAGTGGCCGAAGAAGTGATGGCTGCTGCCGGCATCTCCATTGATGCCGTGGATCATTTGATTCCTCACCAGGCCAACGTGCGCATCATGCAAGCCACCGGCAAGCGCCTTGGCTTACCCATGGAAAAGTGTATTGCGACGGTGGATCACCACGGCAACACTTCCGCTGCGTCAATTCCTCTGGCGCTGGATGAATCCATTCGTGCCGGCAAGGTTCGCGCAGGTGAAACCCTGCTGCTGGAAGGCGTTGGCGGCGGTTTTACCTGGGGTTCCGCTCTCCTGAAACTCTGATACCGAGTAAAGCTATGACATTCGCGCTCGTATTTCCCGGTCAGGGCTCCCAGTCCCTCGGCATGATGAACGCCTACGGCGATAGCGCCGTGGTGCGCAAGACCTTTGACGAAGCTTCCGCTGCCTTGGGTCGCGATCTGTGGCAACTGGTGGCCGAAGGCCCCGCAGAGGCCCTGAATCAGACCGTCAATACTCAACCGCTGATGCTGACTGCCGGCGTGGCTGTTTATCGCCTGTGGCAGGAAAAGGGCGGTCCCGTGCCTGCCATGGTGGCCGGTCACAGCCTGGGCGAATATTCCGCTCTAGTGGCCTCTGGTGTCCTGACTTTGGCCGATGCTGTGCCGTTGGTAGAACTGCGCGCCAAGGCGATGCAGGAAGCAGTGCCCGCAGGTGAGGGCGCTATGGCCGCCATCCTGGGCATGGATCCGGAAACCATCAAGCAAATCTGTGCCGAGTCCGAGCAAGGCCAGGTTGTGCAGGCAGTGAATTTCAATGCTCCCGAGCAGACCGTAATTGCCGGTCATGCAGCCGCTGTTCAGCGCGCTGCCGATGCCTGTAAGGCAAAGGGCGCCAAGCGTGCGGTGATGCTGCCTGTTTCCGCACCGTTCCATTGCTCCCTGATGCAGCCCGCTGCCGAAAAACTGAAGCTGCGCTTGGAAGCTCTGACGCTGAATGTGCCGCAGATTCCCGTGGTGAACAACGTGGATGTGGCCGTCGTGACTGATCCTGCACAGATCAAGGATGCGCTTGTTCGTCAGGCTGCTGCTCCCGTGCGTTGGGTCGAAACCATGCAAGCCATGCAGCGTGCCGGCGTGACACAAGTGCTGGAATGCGGCCCCGGTAAGGTGCTGTCCAGCGTGGCGAAGCGTTGTGCCGATGGCATCGTGGGTGTCGCTATGGCTGACTTGGCAGGTCTCGAAGCTGCGCTGGCAGCCGTCAAATAAGAATAGGAGTTATAGGGATGTTGAAAGGTCAAGTCGCTCTCGTTACCGGCGCTTCCCGCGGCATCGGTCGCACCATCGCTCTCGAGCTGGGGGCGCAGGGTGCAATCATTGTCGGTACTGCCACGTCTGAAGCTGGCGCAGCCGATATTCAGAAGGGCCTCGACGCGGCTGGCGTTAAGGGCTGGGGTGCCGCTCTCAATGTGACTGATCCCGCCGCTTGCGAAGCTATCATGGGAGAGATCGAGAAGAAATTTGGCCCGGTCACCATTCTGGTGAACAACGCCGGTATCACCCGCGACAATCTGGCTCTACGCATGAAGGACGATGAGTGGGACGCCGTCCTGGATACCAATCTCAAGGCCGTTTATCGCATGAGCAAGCTGGTCATGCGGGGCATGATGAAGGCTCGCACTGGACGCATCATCAACATCACTTCCGTCGTTGGCGCTGCCGGTAATCCCGGTCAAGCCAACTACGCTGCGGCAAAGGCTGGTGTTGCAGGCTTGAGCCGCGCTTTGGCTCAGGAGCTGGGTAGCCGAGGTATTACCGTGAACTGCGTTGCCCCTGGTTTCATCGACACCGATATGACCAAGGCGCTGCCCGATGCGGCCCGAGAAGCGTTGTTGAGCAAGATTCCGCTGGGCCGCCTCGGCCAAGCTGAAGAGGTGGCTGCTGCGGTAGCTTTCCTCGCAAGTCCCAAGGCCGGTTATGTGACCGGCACCGAGTTGCATGTCAATGGTGGGATGTACATGGTTTAGTCCCCTTTTACTGTCTTAGAGCAGTCAAAAGGATTTTGGTAAAATCGACGGGTTTTCTTTCACACCAACGCCCGTCACTTAGGGAAGGAGATTCAAATGGAAAATGTAGAACAGCGTGTCAAGAAGATCGTGGCCGAGCAACTGGGCGTTAACGAGGCCGACATCAAGACCGAATCCTCTTTTGTTGATGATCTAGGCGCCGACTCCCTGGACACCGTGGAACTGGTGATGGCCCTCGAAGAAGAATTCGAGTGCGAAATCCCCGATGAAGAAGCTGAAAAGATCACAACCGTTCAGCAGGCCATTGACTACGTCAACAACAACGTCAAGAAGTAATTCCCACGAGCTGCCGCTTAAGCTAACGCTTGGACCAAGTTAGGCGGCTCGTTATTTTTTTCCCCGATTCATCAGGAGTTCGCCCTTGTCGCGCCGTAGAGTCGTCGTGACCGGTATAGGCATCATCTCGCCGGTTGGTAACACCGTTTCCGAGACCTGGGAAAACATCATCGCTGGTAAGAGCGGCGTTGGTCCCATTACTCGTTTCGATACCTCTAACTTCTCCGCCCGTATTGCGGGTGAGGTGAAGGGCTTCGATGTCTCGACGTATCTGTCTCCCAAGGAAGCCCGTCGTATGGATACCTTTATCCATTACGGCATGGCAGCAGGTATCCAGGCATTCCGGGATTCCGGGCTGGAAGTGACCGAAGAAAACGCCTATCGCATGGGCGTGAATATCGGTTCCGGCATCGGTGGCCTCCCCATGATCGAGGATACGCATAACGATTTCCTCGGCGGTGGCCCCCGCAAGATTTCCCCCTTCTTCATTCCCGGCACCATCATCAACATGATCTCCGGCAATTTGTCGATCATGTTGGGATTGAAGGGTCCCAATCTGGCGGTGGTTACGGCCTGTACGACAGGCCTGCACGCCATTGGCACCAGCTATCGGATGATTGAGTACGGCGACGCAGACGTGATGGTCTGCGGCGGCGCTGAATCCACGGTCACTCCGTTGGCTGTCGGCGGCTTCGCTTCCGCCAAGGCTCTATCCACTCGCAATGACGATCCGGCAACCGCCAGCCGTCCTTGGGACAAGGATCGCGATGGCTTCGTTCTCGGCGAAGGTTCCGGCGTACTGGTGCTGGAAGAGTACGAACACGCCAAGAAGCGCGGCGCTCGGATTTACGCTGAGCTGTCCGGCTTCGGTATGAGTGGTGACGCTTACCACATGACTGCGCCCGACACCGATGGCCCCCGTCGCAGCATGGTGAACGCGCTGAAGAATGCTGGTGTGAATCCTGACGACGTCAACTATGTCAATGCTCACGGCACTTCTACGCCCCTGGGCGATAAGAACGAAACCGAGGCCATCAAGCTGGCCATGGGGGATGCCGCTCGCAAGCTGGTGGTCAACTCCACCAAGTCCATGACTGGACACCTGTTGGGTGGTGCTGGCGGCCTGGAATCTGCGCTAACGGTGTTGGCGGTGCATCACCAGATTTCTCCGCCCACCATCAACATCTTCGAGCAAGACCCGGAGTGTGATTTGGACTACTGCGCCAACGAGGCGCGGAAGATGGAGATCAACGTAGCCGTGAAGAACAACTTCGGCTTCGGTGGTACCAACGGCACTCTGGTGTTCAAGAAGGTTTAAGCCGGCATCGGGAGTATGAGTGCGACTGGCTCTTCTCCCATTCGATGCGCAATCAGGCCGTCAGTTTTTCTGACGGCCTTTTTGTTTGTCGGGCACATGGCGGCCCTGATTGGGTTGTTGCCCCTTGAACTGGCTGCCCCGTTAAAACTGGGGTTGGCCTTGTTGCTGGGGGCTTCTGCCTTCCACAGCGTTTACCGGGTTTGGCATCCGTTTGTTGCTGGACTGGTCGCCGGTTCTGACGGGCGTCTGAGTCTTGAGTGGAAAGGGCAGGAGCCGCAGGTGGTGGAAGTTTCCGAGCAGACGCTCGTGCTGCCATGGCTGATCGTGTTGCGCTTTCGCCTTGTGGGTGATCGTCTAGCCAAGGGCTTGGTGCTTCCCGTTGATGGCGTCAGTCCGCGCGATGCTCATCGGTTGTTGCGTCGATGGTTGCGTTGGCGGATGACGGCGAAGCCGTAGGAGGCGGTCTGCCCTAGCTGCGATTGGCGGGGCGCAGCACCGTATCCCGCGCCGTTGGAAGCAGGTCCGGATAGTCCCGGCTGTAGTGAAGTCCGCGGCTTTCCTTGCGCCGCTGGGCGCAGCGGATGATCAGGTGCGCGCTCAGTACCAGATTGCGCAGTTCGATCAAGTCGTTGCTGACGCGGAAGTTGGCGTAGTACTCGTCGATTTCCCGCTCCAGCAGCTTGATACGGTGTAGTGCCCGCTGCAAGCGTTTGTTGGTACGGACGATGCCCACGTAGTCCCACATGAAGCGGCGGAGTTCGTCCCAGTTGTGGGAAATTACTACTTCCTCATCCGCGTCCGTCACCCTGCTTTCGTCCCAAATGGGCAATGCTGGTATGGCCTGGGCCTGGCTCTGTGTGATGTGCTTGGCTGCCGCCTCTGAGAACACCAGACATTCCAGCAGCGAGTTGCTTGCTAGCCGGTTTGCGCCGTGAATGCCCGTACAAGCCGTCTCGCCGATGGCGTAGAGGCCTCCCATATCGGTGCTGCCGGTCAAATCCGTCACAACGCCGCCGCAGGTGAAGTGAGCGGCGGGCACGACGGGAATCCAGTCCTTGCTGATGTCGATACCCAAGTCGCGGCAGTAGGCGTAGATGTTGGGAAAGTGCTCTTCAAGGAAACTCTTGGGTTTGTGCGTGATGTCCAGATACACGCAGTCCACCCCGTGCTTCTTCATCTCGAAGTCGATGGCGCGGGCCACGATGTCTCGTGTGGCCAGTTCGGCGCGCGGATCGTGGGCGGGCATGAAGCGAGTGCCATCGGGCAGGCGGAGCAGGGCGCCTTCGCCGCGCACGGCCTCGGAAATCAGGAAAGACTTGGCCTTCGGGTGATAAAGGCAAGTCGGATGGAATTGAACGAATTCCAGATTTGCTACCCGGCAACCTGCCCGCCAAGCCATGGCAACGCCGTCGCCCGTGGAGGTGTCCGGGTTGGTGGTGTAGAGGTAGGCCTTGCCGGCACCGCCCGTGGCCAGAACGGTATGACGGGCGCCGATGGTGACTACGTGGTCATTTTTGATGTCCAGCACGTAGGCGCCCCAGCAACGGTTGTCGGGAAGGGCGATCTTGCTGCCGGTGATCAGATCCACCGCGATGTGGTCTTCAAGGACCGTGATGTTGGGGTGGTTGCGAACCTTCTCGGTCAGCGTTTGTTGCACGGCTGCGCCTGTGGCGTCAGCGGCGTGAATGATGCGGCGCTGGCTATGGCCGCCTTCCCGAGTCAGGTGGAAGCCGAAGGGGCTTTCGTCCTTGGTAAAGGGAACGCCCTGCTCAATGAGCCATTTGACTGCGCGGCTACTGTTTTCGACGATGAATCGAGTGGAGCGGGGATTGCAGAGTCCAGCACCGGCGATGAACGTATCCTGGATGTGTTCTTCCACCGAATCCTTTTCGTCCAGGACGGCAGCAATGCCTCCCTGTGCCCAAGCGGATGCGGAAATTTCCAGGCTGCGTTTGGTGACGAGGGTGACACGGTGTGTGTCTGCGAGGCGAAGCGCAAGGGACTGGCCGGCCAAGCCGCTGCCCAGTACCAGCACGTCGGTTTGGAGAGCGGTGGCTGATTTCATGGTGGGGGGCGAATATACCACCTGTGCCTTTGGAACTATTCTCGTAGAGTCGTTGTCGTATGCGTTGGTGGTCGAGGGGACACAGTTCAGCCCAGTGGTGGTGCGGGTTCGGTTGGTTATACTCAGACTGTCGGATCGTGTTTGCCGCATTCCTTCGCCGCTAGGCGTATCGAAACAACGACAGGAACCGTGACCCCATGGGAGACCGCGACGCAGACCAGCTTCTGGTCGAGCGTGTGCAATCCGGAGACCGGCAAGCCTTTGGCCTGCTGGTCTCCAAGTATCAGCGCAAATTGCTGAGGTTGGTGTCGCGCCTGGTGCGGGACCCTGCTGAAGCAGAGGATGTTGCTCAGGAAGCCTTCATCAAGGCTTACCGGGCATTGCCGAATTTCCGGGGGGAAAGTGCTTTCTACACATGGCTCTATCGCATCGGCGTCAATACCGCCAAGAACTGGCTTGCCTCCCAGGGGCGCCGTACCACCGCCCAGGCTTCCATGGATGCTGAGGAGGCCGAAGGCTATGAAGACGCCGATCTATTGCGCGACACGGACACCCCAGAGCGGCTGCTCATGTCCAAGCAGATCGCCGAGACAGTCAATCGCGCCATGGAGGCGCTTCCTGATGAGCTTAGAACGGCGATCACCCTCCGTGAGCTTGAAGGGATGTCCTACGAGGAAATTTCCAGTGTGATGGACTGCCCTATAGGTACTGTGAGGTCGCGTATCTTTCGTGCGCGTGAGGCAATTGCTAAAGAATTGCGCCCGCTGTTGGATACGGCGCAAGACAAGAGGTGGTGAGTATGAAATCAAGATTGTCTGCTCTGCTTGATGGCGAAGCGGATGAGAGCGACGTATCCGAGTGCTGTGAAGCTTTGCGCTGCCAGTCGGGGTTGCAGGATGATGTGATGACCTATGCCCTGATCGGTGCCTGTTTGCGGGGAGAGCATGGTGAAACGCTAGACATGACTGCTCGGGTTATGGCTGCCCTGGCAGCAGAGCCCGTGGTGATGGCCCCGAAAAGGACGTTATGGAAATCAGGCGGGGTTGCGCTAGCTGCCTCAATGGCGGGTGCTCTGGTGTTGGCTTCGGTTGTTTTGGTACCTGACAAGGGTGTATCGCAGGTTGGATATACCCTGGTGCATTCATCCGGTCACGTGCTTCAAGCAGGAACATGGGCGGCGAACGACGCCAGCATGGTTGGTATGCGGGAGACTGACGTTCGGGAGTACGTCATTGCACACGAGGCTCAGAGTCGTGGCAGCTATGTGGGGGGCGGTTCCCAGCAGATACGTACAGTATCCATGCTCGACGAAAGCGCCAGTCGATGAAGCTTCGTAAATGGCGCATGGGGCTGCGTGCGCTGTGTTGGCTGTTGCCGAGCATCGCATGGGCCCAGGCTTCGGAGGATGCTTTGCAGTGGCTGCAGCGCGTGGCGTCCTCCGCTGAAAAACTGAATTACGGTGGGGTATTCGTTTATCGAAGTGGCAATAACTCGGAGACTTCCCGTATTACTCACTTCTCGGATGGTTCTCGGGAGCGAGAGGTGTTGGAGGTGCTGGACGGTAGCCCTCGTGAAGTTGTGCGAGACAACGATGAAACCCGATGCTATTTGCCGGAGAGCCGGCTGGTCGTGGTGGAGCGTCACAGCAGTCGGCGAAGTTTCCCTGCGCTTTCTCCTGGTGGCCTCGGAGCATTGACCGACTATTACGCTGTCAGCAAACGGGCGGTGACTCGGATGGCCGGATATAAGGCCCAACTGCTGCAGGTCGATGCCAGGGACGACTTGCGCTATAGCCGTCAATTCTGGATCGAAGCCAATACCGGGCTATTGCTCAAGGCCGTGCTCCTGGGTGAGAACGGCGAGCCGCGTGAGAGCTTCGCATTTACGGACCTCAAGATCGGTGGAGTCGTAGATAGGGCAGCTTTGGCTGGGCATGTGAAGGCCAAGGCTGCCGATTGGCGTGTGCATAACGTTAGGGTGGTGGATGCAGGGGCTAATGGATTGTCATGGGGGCTGAGAGCGTCGATACCCGGCTTCCGCATGGTGTCTGCAATGCTTCGGCAGACGAGTCCTACTGCGCCTGAAGTGACGCATATGGTGCTGAGTGATGGGTTGGCCGCTATTTCCGTATTCGTTGAGCCTCTTGCTCCAGGTAAATTCCGTGGCGAAGGAAGGGTGACGTCGATGGGCGCGATGAATGTCTATCGTCGTAGCATTGGCGATATGCAAGTGACCGTCATCGGAGACGTGCCACCTCTTACCCTGAAGCGAGTCGCGGATAATGTCGAGGCAAAACATAAATAGAAGCAAAGACTGGAACTGAAATGGCAGAAGTCGAAGGTGTAGTGAAAAGCGTCGACGGACGGATGGCGCAGGTAGAGGTTGCGCGCAGTAGCGGCTGTGGTCGATGCCATGAGCCGGGCGGCTGTGGCGGAGGTGAGCAACAGGTGTGTCACCGTGTCTATCGGCTGACCAACAACGTTGGTGCGAAGGCCGGCGACGAAGTATGGGTGTCCGTTGCCGAAGGGTCTGTACTCAAGGCCGCATTGCTGGCTTATGGCGTGCCCGGCGTTTTCATGTTCATAGGCGCTGTGGTGGCAATGGCGCTCTTTGGCGGCGATCTCGCCACCTTCGGTGGAGCATTGCTGGGCTTAATGTTCGGTTACGCTCTTTTGCGCATTCGTCCCGCGTATTTCGGTAATTTTCAGTCCCTCTCCATCCGATTGAAAAACTCTTCGGAAAGAAAAACTATTGCATAAGGAAGATTGCCCATGAAGCGATTGTTTTTGTCGGTCTGCGCTGCGCTTTCCATTGTTCTTTTCTCAGGCGTGGCTCCTGCGCAGGACAAGTTCCCCGACTTCACCGAGTTGGTTGAGAAGCAGGGGGCTGCAGTAGTGAATATCAGTACCACTCAGGTCATCAAAGCTACGCGCGGGGCGCAACTGCCCTTTGATGAAGACGATCCGATGTATGAGCTCTTCCGCCGCTTTGGCATGCCCCGTGGCGGGATGCCGGCTCCGCGGGATCAGGAGGCCAAGGGGCTGGGGTCTGGTTTTATCGTTAGCCCCGATGGCTACATCCTCACCAATGCCCATGTGGTGGCCGATGCCGATGAGGTGGTCGTTAAACTGACTGATCGTCGCGAGTACAAGGCCAAGGTGCTGGGCGCGGACCGTCGGACCGATGTGGCACTGATCAAAATCGAAGCCGGTGGATTGCCTGTGGTGAAAATGGGCGATCCCGCCAAGTTGAAAGTGGGCGAATGGGTGCTTGCCATCGGCTCACCCTTCGGTCTTGAAAACACGGTGACTGCCGGCATCGTTAGCGCCAAGGGCCGGTCTCTGCCTCAGGAAAACTACGTCCCCTTCATCCAGACCGATGCTGCGGTGAATCCCGGCAACTCAGGTGGTCCGCTGTTCAACATGCGCGGTGAAGTGGTGGGTATCAATTCCCAAATCTATTCCCGCTCCGGCGGCTATATGGGCTTGTCCTTCGCCATCCCCATTGACATTGCCATGGATGTGAAGGCCCAACTTCAGGTGCATGGCAAGGTGAGCCGCGGTCGCATCGGCGTGGTGATTCAGGAAGTGACCAAGGAGCTTGCTGATTCTTTCGGCTTGTCCAAGCCTCAGGGCGGCCTAGTTGCCAAGGTGGAGAAGGGCGGTCCGGCGGATAAGGCAGGTCTGGAAGAGGGAGACATCATCCTCAAGTTTGATGGCAAGCCCATCAATCAATCTAGCGATCTTCCCCGTGTGGTGGGTATGACGCATCCCGGCAGCAAATCCACCATGCAGGTATGGAGGAAGGGCGGTGCGCACGATCTCTCCATCACCGTGGCGGAAATGCCCGATGACGACAGGTCTCCCATACGTGGCAAGCGTTCCAGCAAGCGTGCCGCCGAGTCGTCCGTCAATCGTCTTGGTCTGGCGCTCTCCGATCTCACTGCGGAACAACGTAAGCAGCTCGGTGTGTCATCTGGAGTCCTGGTTGACGACGTGCGCAATAGTCGCGTCGATCTGCGGCCAGGAGATGTGTTGCTGAGTCTCATCGATCATGGTGCGCAAACGGACATCAAGTCGGTGGAGCAGTTCAATAGCTTTCTTCCCAAAATGGAACGAGGATCGTCCGTCACCTTGCTTGTCCGTCGGGGTGATAACCAGACCTTTGTTACCTTGAAAGCTGGCAGTGACAAGTAACAAGCCCCTGCTGGTGCTCTACAGTCGTACCTATTGTCATCTTTGTGAAGACATGCTGAACGCGTTGGAGCCGCTGAAGCAACACTATGTCTTCGATATTCAAGTGGAGGATGTGGATGCAGACCCAGCACTCGAAGCGCTCTACGACGAGAGGGTTCCTGTGCTCGTCGCCGAGGGGCGGGAGCTTTGTCATTACTTCCTTGATGAGGCGGCCATTCGTGCCTTCTTTGAATCAGCACGCACACCTCAAAAATGAAAGAAAAAATTCTAAAAAGTGTTGACAGGGTAAGAGACGGTGCCTAGAATGCGCGGCTCCTGATCAACACGCAGTCGCTGATTCAGCAGCGTGTTGGTAAGACGAAGTCCCTATCGTCTAGAGGCCTAGGACAACACCCTTTCACGGTGTGAACCGGGGTTCGAATCCCCGTGGGGACGCCAAAATATGAAATGGCCGATCTTGAAAGAGATCGGCCATTTTCTTTTGTGTCTCCGATGCCACGTGCACCAATCGTGATGTTGGCGATTATGCTGATTGTGCTTTCCGATTGGCTCTTCCATTGCAAGTCGTCTAGTCTTTCCTTATCTCAGCCCGTCAAGGCCGGCCCTCTTTCGGAGGATGTGTTTTGGAAATTAGCGACCAATTATTCCGTTCCATCATCGACAGATGTGATGTGGGCGTTATCGTCACGGACAAGGACGGCCGTATCGAGTACGTCAATGATCGGCGCTTGCAAACATCCGGCTACACCCGAGAGGAGGTGTTGGGTGCCAATCCCTCGCTGTTCCTGTCGGGGCTTACTTCGTTGCTCAGTTATGAGGAAATGTGGGCGAGCCTCCTTGAGGGACACTCCTGGAAGGGGGAGTTGCTCAACAAGCGCAAGAGCGGTGAGCTGGTGCGCGAATACGTTTCCATCCAGCCGCTGTTGGATTCAAGTGGAGGCATCTTGGGCTTTTGTGCCCAGATGGTGGATGGGTGCATGCCCCTGCGATCCGATCGTCGGCAGGATCTGCGAGTTTCGATTCTGGATGCGCTAACCGGCTTGCCGAGTCTTCCTTCCATGATGGAGCGCGTGGGAAGCTTGTTGCGTGGCTATCAGCATCACTCCAGAGGTTTTGCTCTCCTGTCGCTGGATATCGACGGTTTCCGTCTTCTCCTGGAATCTCTTGGGCGCTTGCTTGCAGATCAAATAATCATCGAGGTCGCTAATCGCCTTCATTCGGCTGTTCGTCGCGAAGATGTGGTGGGGCGGGCGGAGGGGGATGAATTCATTGTTGTGCTGCATGGCGATGCCATAGACGCAGCGGTCAGCTCGGACACCGCCAAGCGTTTGCTCGCCGCCATTGCGGCGCCTATGACTATTGGTCAGCACGAACTGTCTCTTACCGCGAGTATCGGTATTACTTATTTCCCGCTGGATGGCTCCGATGCGGAAACTCTGCTCGGAAACGCCGCGCTGGCCATGTTGGCAGCGAAGGGGGATGGGGGTAATCGTTGCTGTGCCTACGATCCCAATATGCGCGCGCGGACCATTAGTGCGTTGAACATGCCGGCCCAATTGCGCCAAGTCATTGAGCGTAGCGAGTTGTCGCTGCAGTACCAGCCCAAGCTCAGTCTCGTGTCTGGAGAAATTGTTGGCTTCGAGGCTTTGGTTCGCTGGCAGCATCCAGAACGGGGAATGATCGATCCTAGGCGCTTCATCACGGTGGCCGAGGAAACGGGGCTTATTGTTCCGCTCAGTGAGTGGGTGCTGCGTGCTGCCTTGTTCCAGGTTAAGGAGTGGCGTGAGGCTGGTTTGCCCAAGCTTCCTATCTCGGTCAATCTTTCCATTCGCAATTTCCACCTGGTGGATTTGCCGCGCATGCTCTCGAACCTCTTCGAGGAAACTGGCGTAGAGGCAAAGTATCTAGAGCTTGAGTTAGGTGAGAGCGCCATGATGCGTGATCCGGCTCAGTCGATTGGGGTCATCGACAGGTTGCGCGCGCTTGGCGTTCAGTTGTCCTTGGATGGCTTTGGCACGGGTTATTCGTCGTTGGCGTACTTGTCTCGATTTGAAGTAGGGCGGCTGAAGATTGATCGGCTATTCATTCAGGACATCACGACCAATCCCGTGGATGCCTCCATCGTTTCGGCCATGATCGCCATGGCGCGCAAGCTGGGTAAGAAAGTTGTGGCAATGGGTGTGGAGACCCAGGCCCAGTTGAACTTTCTCCAGCGTCAGGGGTGCGATGAGATGCAGGGCTTTCTGTTTAGCAAGCCCTGTTCGGCCGATGAGGTTGTGGCGATGCTCAAGGATGATCGCCGGCTGCGGTTCGATGGAAGTGATGACGAGGAAAGGGCCAAGTCCCTGTTGTTGGTCGATGATGAGCCCAATATTCTGAATGCTTTGAAGCGCCTGCTGCGGCGGGAGAATTGCAAGATATATACCGCGAGCAGCGGGACGGAGGCGCTAGAAATCCTTGCTCTACATCCCGTCCAGGTTGTGATCTCCGATCAGCGCATGCCGGAAATGAGCGGCATCGAATTGCTAAGCAAGATTAAAACGCTCTATCCGGATACCGTTCGGATCATCTTGTCGGGCTATTCGGAACTGGGGACGGTTACGGACGCCATAAACCAAGGAGCTGTGTGGAAATACTTGAGCAAGCCCTGGGATGATGAACTTCTCAAAGATGAGGTGCGCCAAGCTTTTTCGGCAGCGCAGCCCTCAAGCTAGGACGCTGGCGCTCTTGGTGTGCTGTATCTATGGCTGTTCTGCAGGCGTAGCGGATGCTGCGGATTGAGTAGTTGATTAGTCAGTCGTATCGGCTAGGGCATCGGCCCAGCAGTTGGGCGTTTCGTAGAGGCGAACGCGTTCTAGGCGAACGTGGCGGCCGTAGGCATCCAGATAGGCCGGGGCCAGAATGTTAAAGGCGCAGGCCGCTAGATTCTCCGCCGTGGGTACGGTGTCCATCAATACGGTCTTGTGATCGGCAATGGTGGACAGGAATTCCACGATCTGCGTGTCGTTCTTCCAGACTAGGAAGGCGTGATCCCAGGCATCTACCACGAGGCGTTTGGCGATGGTCTTTACCTCACCGAAATCCATGACCATGCCGTCCTCGGGAGAGAGAGCGTCACGGACGATTTCGCCGCGCAAAGTCACCTCCATAACGTAGCGATGTCCATGCAGGTGGCGGCACTGACTGCGGTGATTGGGGATGCGGTGGCCAGCGTCGAATTCAAGGCGGCGGGTAATCTGCATGGGCTGGGCGGAGTGCTATTCTGGCGGCCGCACATTATAGCCTTCGGTCTCTGGCCTGCTTTCCATGGGCAGCAACACTCCATCCCTTCTTGATGAAACCAAGCATTCCCGTGATAACGCTGGGATGACTTATGTCTATCCGGTTGTCTCACGTAGAGCCGGGGGCGTGTCCATCGGCATCAATCTGAATCCCAACAACGCTTGCAACTGGCGTTGCGTGTATTGCCAAGTACCCGATTTAAAGCGCGGCGGTCCGCCACTGATTGATTTGGAGTTGCTGAGATCCGAGTTGGAAAGTCTACTTGAACAGGTGTGCCGCGGGGATTTCATGGAAAGCCGTGTGGCACCTGAGTCTCGCCGCTTGGTCGATGTAGCGTTTTCAGGAAATGGGGAGCCTACCAGCGCAGCGGAGTTCCCGGAGGCTGTGGCCTGTGTAGCGGAACTGCTGGATGAGTTTGGTTTGGCAGGTAAATTGCCGGTGCGGCTGATTACCAACGGCAGCCTGATTGACCGGCTGCGGGTTCGGGAAGGGCTGAAGCGGCTTGCAGCAGCCGGTGGAGAGGTCTGGTTCAAGCTTGACGGCCTGACTGGCGAAACCTTTTTGAAGGTCAATAACACCAAGGTATCTCCTGAGGCGGCGCTCAATCGCCTGCGGCTCTGTGCTGAAATTTGTCCCACCTGGGTGCAATCCTGCTTCTTCATCCTGGATGGTATGTCGCCATCCGCAGCGGGTCTGGACGCTTACGTCAATGGACTGGCTCAGGAGGTCGGGCGTATTCGTGGCGTGCATCTCTATGGATTGGCACGTCCATCCACTCAGCCGGAAGCTCCCCGGTTGCAGCGCTTGCCGCGTGAATGGCTGGAAGGCTTGGCGGGTAGGCTTAAAGAAAAAGGGCTGACCGTAACGGTCAGCCCCTGAGTAGATATCCCTTTTGCCTTTGTGCTGCTTTAGCCGGCCTTGCGTGCGGCGCGCGCCTGCTTTTTCAATTCCTTGAACAGATCGGAGTTGGTGGACTTGAGAAATTCGACGACTTCAAAGTCTTCGCGCTTGATCTTGGCGATGTCGATTTGTTCAACGTGTACCAGGCGAAGTAGCTGCTGAACGGGGCGGGGCATGTTACGGCCGCTTTCGTAGCGAGAACCGCCACTCTGGGTTACGCCCAGTTTTGACCAGAATTGTTGTTGGTTCAGACCAAGTTTGCGGCGGATTTCGCGGGCGTCAATCTTTTCAGGGGCTTTCATTATGTCTCTCCATACGGGGAAGTGGATGCAAAGAAGGTAATCTGCTGTCCTGTAATCTATAACCGAAGTTATATGACTAAGATTATAGTAAGTAGGCGAACAACATACAAGAAAAGCATTTTGTAACACTCTTGGCATAGGTCTTTTAACGGACTATTTCAAGCATCGGAATGTTTCAAAGATCGGGTAAAATCGCGGTCTTTCATAGCTCCAAGCGATTGGTTTCGATAAGACAATGGCTCTGATAGTTCAGAAGTACGGCGGCACATCAATGGGGTCGCCTGAGCGCATCCGTAACGTTGCAAAGCGGGTGGCTCGTTGGAAGGCCCAAGGGCATCAAGTGGTGGTGGTCGTTTCCGCGATGAGCGGCGAGACCAACCGCCTGATCGGCTTGGCTAAAGACGTATCCTCCTCACCTGATCCCCGGGAACTGGACGTCATGGTGTCCACCGGCGAGCAAGTCACCATCGCGCTGCTTGCCATGGCGCTCAAGGATATCGGCCTGAAGGCGCGAAGCTATACCGGCAGTCAGGTAAAGGTTCTAACCGACAGCACTTTCACCAAGGCTCGCATCCTGGATATCGAAGGTCATAACATCCATCGTGATCTGGCCGAGGACGCGGTCGTGGTTGTGGCCGGTTTCCAGGGGGCTGATGAGCACGGCAACATCACCACCCTTGGCCGTGGCGGTTCCGATACTTCCGCCGTCGCCATGGCGGCCGCCTTGAAGGCTGACGAGTGTCAGATCTACACCGACGTGGATGGCGTCTACACCACCGACCCCCGCGTCGTGCCCGAGGCACGCAAGCTGGATCGCATCACCTTCGAGGAAATGCTGGAAATGGCCAGCCTCGGCTCCAAGGTTCTGCAGATCCGCTCGGTGGACTTTGCCGGCAAGTACAAGGTTAAGTTGCGTGTGCTCTCCAGCTTCGAGGAAGAAGGCAAGGAGACCGAAGGCACGCTCATCACTTTCGAGGAAGACAGCACCATGGAACAGCCCATCATCTCCGGCATCGCCTTCAATCGCGACGAAGCCAAGCTCACGGTTCTGGGCGTGCCCGACAAACCCGGTATCGCCTACCAGATCCTGGGTTCCATCGCCGATGCCAACATCGACGTGGATATGATCATCCAGAACGTCGGCCATGACGGCACCACCGATTTCTCCTTCACCGTTAATCGCAGCGAATACACCCGCGCGATGGACATCCTGGAAAACAAGGTCAAGCCCCACGTGGGTGCCCGTGCCGTTGTCGGCGACAACAAGATCTGCAAGGTCTCTGCTGTCGGCGTTGGCATGCGCTCCCATCCTGGCGTTGCCAGCAAGATGTTCCGCACGCTGGCTGAGGAAGGCATCAACATCCAGATGATCTCCACTTCTGAAATCAAGATTTCCGTGGTGGTGGATGAGAAGTACCTGGAGCTGGCCGTCCGCGTCCTGCATAAGACTTTCGAGCTCGATCAAGCTGCAGCCTGATTTATCGGTTGCGAAAAAGGAGCGCGGCGGGTATCATCGCGCTCCCTTTTGGAGACGTGGCCGAGAGGTCGAAGGCACTCCCCTGCTAAGGGAGCATGCGAGCTAAAACTTGCATCGAGGGTTCGAATCCCTCCGTCTCCGCCAGAACTTCTGGTGTTTTGCTGAATGAATGAAAAAACCCTGAGTGATCGGGGTTTTTTCATTTTCAGGTTTTGTTTTGTCAGTGGCTGCTGATTCTTGCTAAGGGTTACCCCAGGGTCATGAGTGCTTTTGCAGAAGTTGAATGTGCCCAATTCTCCCAGGCGCAATTGGCAACCCCGTCCTGTCTTGAAAATGGGCGTTTGCTTGGCTTGGCGTGCATAGGCGGCCAGCCCAAGGATTGGTGCAAGGATTTCCCCGTTCAGACGATAGCTGCCCCCGTGCTGGGTGGTGGCGACCAGTTTCTGGGGGATGTCTGGCTAGGCGCTGCAGCAAGCAGCACTTGCGAAGCTTTTGGCACTCGTTTCCGCCATGACGGCAACGTGCTCTATGGCGTTATCGAGGTTGCGGAAAGCGGCTTCGAGGCTAAGGGCGATGCGTCGCCATTGCAGGTGGCAACGGAAGATGTCTATCGGCGCATCTTCCAGCTGCTCGACCAGGAAGGCTATCCGCACCTGTGGCGCGTCTGGAATTACCTAGCGGCGATCAATGCCGATGATCAGGGCCTGGAGCGCTACCGGCAGTTCAATATTGGTCGTCAGGCGGCTTTCGTCGGTAGCGATCGTCCTGCGGAAGGCAACGTGCCTGCGGCCTGCGCTCTTGGCGTGAGCGAAGGGCCGCTGACCATCGCCTTCCTGGCAGCCCGTACTGCACCTGTGCCGCTGGAGAACCCGCGGCAAGTGAGCGCCTATCTTTATCCTGCGGAGTACGGCCCTCGCAGCCCGGTCTTTTCTCGTGCCGCGCTTGCCTATCTGCCGGGGCAGGAGCTGTTCTTCGTTTCCGGCACGGCCAGCATCGTCGGGCATCAGACCCTTCACCTGGGGGATGTGGTGGCCCAGACGCGGGAGACTTTTGCCAATATCGAGATCCTGCTGGGCGAGGCCGAGAAGGTTTCCCGCACCAGTCCTTACCGGCTGTCCGAACTCAGCTATCGCGCCTACGTCCGTCACGCTGCCGATTTCCCCTTGGCGGCGCAAACGGTGGCGGAAGTCGTCGGCCCCGATGCCAACGTGGTCTACGTCCAGGCCGACGTATGTCGCGCCGATCTGCTGGTAGAAATCGAAGCCATGGCTTCGCACCGCATCGCGCCTCGCTGAGCGTCGTCGCGAGCTTTTTCTCGTATACGCACGCCCGTTCATTGTCTCGGTCGTTGGCTGGAAAGGCAGACAGGGTCTGTGTTTTCGGGCGGAAGTGACGCCAATGAAAATGCGCCCGCCCGCTCGCATGAGGTCTGACGCCTGATGGCAAGCGCCTTTCGGCTGTTTTGCTAACGACCCACATGGAGGACAATGACGGCCGTTTCTCGCTGTAGTCGCCGCCATGTCAGAATTGATCGAATTCCCCGTCTTCAAGCTCCACCAGCCGTTTCCGCCTGCGGGCGACCAGCCGGCTGCCATCGAGAAACTGATCGAAGGCATCGAGGACGGCCTTTCCTATCAGACGCTGCTTGGGGTAACGGGCTCCGGCAAGACCTACACCATGGCCAACGTGATCGCCCGTCTGGGCCGTCCGGCCCTGGTGCTGGCGCCGAACAAGACCCTGGCCGCGCAGCTCTACGCCGAATTCCGCGAGTTCTTCCCCCACAACGCGGTGGAGTATTTCGTCTCCTACTACGACTACTACCAGCCGGAAGCCTACGTGCCGGCGCGGGATCTGTTCATCGAGAAAGATTCTGCGATCAACGAGCACATCGAGCAGATGCGGCTTTCCGCCACCAAGAGTCTGCTGGAGCGGCGCGATGTGGTGATTGTGGCGTCCGTGTCCTGCATCTACGGTATCGGCGATCCGGTGGATTACCACAGCATGATTCTCCATCTGCGCCAGGGCGAGAAGATGGGGCAGCGGGACGTGATCCGGCGTCTCTCGGAGATGCAGTACGAGCGCAACGAGGTGGATTTCAAGCGCGGCGTTTTCCGGGTGCGGGGCGACGTAATCGACATCTTCCCGGCGGAAAACGCCGAGCACGCGGTGCGTCTGGAATTGTTCGACGACGAGATCGAGGGCATCACCCTGTTCGATCCGCTCACCGGCCACACCAAGCAGCGCCTGGGCCGCTTCACGGTTTATCCCTCCAGCCACTACGTCACCCCTCGCGCCACGGTGCTGCGGGCCATCGAGGCCATCAAGAGTGAGCTTCGCGACCGCATCGAGTTCTTCCAGAAAGAACAGAAGCTGGTGGAGTGTCAGCGCATCGAGCAGCGCACCCGCTTCGACCTGGAAATGCTGGAGCAGCTGGGCTTCTGCAAGGGCATCGAAAACTATTCGCGCCACCTGTCCGGTCGTCAGGCCGGGGAAGCGCCGCCTACGCTGATCGACTACCTACCGCCGGATTCACTGATGTTCATCGACGAATCCCACGTGGCGGTTTCCCAGGTGGGCGGCATGTACAAGGGCGACCGGGCGCGCAAGGAAAACCTGGTGAATTACGGCTTCCGCCTGCCTTCGGCCCTGGACAACCGGCCCCTCAAATTCGAAGAGTTCGAGCGGCTGATGCCGCAAACCGTCTTCGTTTCCGCCACGCCCGCCGAGTACGAAGCCCAGCATCAGGGCCAGGTAGTGGAGCAGGTGGTGCGGCCCACGGGCCTGGTCGATCCCATCGTGATGGTGCGGCCTGCGCTGACTCAGGTGGATGACCTGCTGGGCGAAATCAAGAAGCGCACTGCCCAGGAAGAGCGGGTGCTGGTGACGGTGCTCACCAAGCGTTTGGCCGAGCAGCTGACGGAATATCTGGAAGAGAACGGCATCAAGGTCCGCTACCTGCACTCGGACATCGACACCGTGGAGCGGGTGGAAATCATCCGCGACCTGCGCCTGGGCGTCTTCGACGTGCTGGTAGGGATCAACCTGCTGCGGGAAGGTCTGGACATTCCCGAGGTGTCCCTGGTCGCCATTCTCGATGCCGACAAAGAGGGCTTCCTGCGCTCAGAGCGCAGTTTGATCCAGACCATGGGCCGCGCCGCACGCCACCTGAATGGCACGGCGATTCTCTATGCCGACAAGCGCACCGCCTCCATGGAGCGGGCCATCAAGGAAACCGAGCGGCGTCGGGCCAAGCAGGTTGCCCACAACGAGGAACACGGCATCACCCCGCGAGGTGTTACCAAGCGCATCAAGGACATCATCGACGGCGTCCATGATGTGGGCAACGAGCGCGAACAGCTCAAGGTGGCGGAAGAAACGGCCCGCTACGAGGCCATGAGCGAAAAGGCCCTGTCAAAGGAAATCAAGCGCCTGGAAAAGGCCATGCAGGAACACGCCAAGAATCTGGAATTCGAGGAAGCCGCTGCGGCCCGCGACGAGTTGTTCCGCATCCAGAAGCTGGCCTTCGGCGGCGAGATTCACGACGCGCCGCTGGCGCCACCCGAGAAGTCTTCCTAGGCTTGTCTGCGGCCCAGCATGGACGGGTCCGACGGACAGGCGCTACTTCCTAGTCGTTGTTGAGCAGCGCGGCGATGGCCGCTTGCGCGACCTCTGCATCCTCAAAAGACTGAACGCCGGAGACGCCCACCGCACCGATGCTGTGGCCGTCGATCACGATGTTGACGCCGCCTTCCACCATGCCTTGCAGCAAGGGCGCGGACAGGAAGGAGGATCGTCCCTTGTTGATCACCTCTTCGTAAATGCGGCTTTCCTTGCGGCCCAGGGCGGCAGTGCGGGCCTTTGCAGCCGCCATCTCCATGGTGAAAGGCGATGCGCCATCGAGTCGCAGGCTGCCCAACAAGTGGCCGCCGTCGTCGCTGACAGCCAGCGATACGCGCCAGCCCTTTTCCTGAGCGTGGCTTTTGGCGGTGCTTAGCAGCAGTTCCACATCGTCGAGACTGAGTGTCGGTTTCAAATACATGGGGCTTTCTTTCTGCAGGAAGGCGAGCTAAAGAGTCATCCATTCGGACAGCGCGTCGAGGATCTGCGCCGGGCGTTCCATCATGCACATGTGGCCGCAGCTATCGACCAGGGTCAGGTGGCTGTCGGTAATCAGGCTGGCCATTTGTTTGTGGCGCTCAGGCGGGCTCCAGGTGTCCTCCTTGCCGCACAGGACAAGGGTCGGGCAGGCGATGGTCGGCAATACGTCGGTCCCGTCGGGACGCCCCAAAAGAGCGCGGGTCTGGCCGGCGTAAATCTCACCGGACATGGTGCCGACCATGTCGAGCATCCGTTGTATCAGCGTTTCGTCGCTTCGGTTGCTGACGCCGATCATCGGTTTGGCCCAGGTTTCGGCGATGCTGCCGATGCCTTCGGCCAAGGCCTTATTGACGAGGGTCATCCGTTTTTCGTACTCGTGGGGAGCTGC
The DNA here is from genome assembly GCA_036279515.1 of Rhodocyclaceae bacterium. Taxonomy (GTDB): domain Bacteria; phylum Pseudomonadota; class Gammaproteobacteria; order Burkholderiales; family Rhodocyclaceae; genus AWTP1-18. Next base: position 26,477 of record DASUJA010000198.1, read on the forward strand.
GGCTTCGTAGCCTGTGTCGAGCAAGGCCAAGCGACGGATGCGCTCGGGCGCCTGCCGATAGGCCTCGATGGCGACTCGTCCTCCCATCGAATGACCTGCCAGGGAAAACGTTTCCGGCGCCTGCGCGAGCACGTGGCTTGCCATGGCGGGGATGGAGTCGAAACCCTGAAAGCTGACGACCCTGACGTCGTATTGTTTTTGCAATTCCTGCGTCTGGTATTGCCAGACATCCTCGTTGCACAGGAGGCCAGAGAGGAGAAATAGCGTTTGCATAGCCGGGATATGGTTGTCGATTTGCGGGGCAGTGTAATCGACAACCTTGCGACAACATCGCATCAAAGCGGCTATTGCCGCGGCATCACCCCGGTTGCGTGGGCCTCAGTAGCGCGTTGATCCAGGCCTTCTGGCAGATGCGTTGCCGCTGTTCCATCAGATGCTTGTGCACCCGCTCCTTCGCTTCCTGGAGCGACATGGTTTCCGTATCGTGGACTTCGTCGCAGCGTATCAGGTGAAAACCCACGGGCGATTCCAGCACCGTCGACAACTCGCCTTCCTTCAGCGCGAAGGCGGCAGGCTCCAACTCGGGGTACAACTGGCCCGCGCCCACTCTGCCGAGCAGGCCGCCGTTCATGGCAGTGGGGCATTCCGAATGTTTCAGGGCCTGCTCCTCAAACCGCGTCGGGTCTTTGACGAGGCGGGCGTGAATGCTCTCGATGCGCTCAAGGGCAGCTTCGCGGCTGTTCTCCGCGTACTCGGGATTGATGGTGATGAGGATGTGGCGCAGGGTGCGGCCGGGCGGCCGGGTGAAGCGCTCCTTGTGCATGAAGTAGAAAATTTCCACTTCCGTATCGCTCACTTTCGCGGCTCGTGACGTCACGATTTCCAGCACCGCCTCCACCGTTAGATCCCGCTCCACAGCGGCTTGCAGGGTAGCGGGCGTGAGGCCGATGCGGTCCAGGTCCGCGTGGTAATCGTCCTCGGAGGGATAACGCTGGCGGATTTCCTTCAGGCTGGATTCCACCGAGGATTTCGGCAACATGACTTTCGCCGCCTCGGGCGTGGCGAGGATGGCCGCTTCCAGGGTGCGCTGCTTGGCCGCCACCGTGTCCACCCGGCGGACTTCTTCCGGCGCCAGATTTTCGGGATTCTTCTTGAAGAGTTGCTGGGCCAGTTTCAGCTTGAGATAGGCGTCGGCGGTATTCATACCTTTTCCTCGGTGACTTCTTCCAGGGGGAGCAGGGCGGCTTCGGGGATCATCAGCGGGACGCCGGGCAGGCAGTCGAAATGCACGTGGTAGAGGACGCCCGCTTCATCGTCGCGTACCACCTTGATGACTTCGCCGACGCTGTGCAGCGGCACCTTCACTTCGCCGCGTATGGACAAGACGCGCCCGCTGCGCACCTTTTCGCGGAACTCGAAGCGGCTGGGCACCCAGGGTTCGTCGGCGCCGATCAGCTCTTCTTCCCGGCAGCCCACGACGCGATCGAATTCGAGGAAATGCACGGAGTAGATGATCTGGTCCTGGAGGAAGGTGCCCACGTTGATCACGTGGCCCACGGTGCCTCGGCGCATGAGAAAGTCGCCCGTCGCCATGCCCGGATAGGTGCCGTCGTTGCGCACGTTGCGGGTGATCCGCACCGCATCGCCGTAGTCCCAGCGCGGCTGCATGGCTTTACTTGGCGAACAGGTCGGTGACCGGCATGAAGCTGCTGCCGCTGGCCTTTTGCAGTACGGAGAACACCCGCTCGGTGAGGGCGTCGGACTTGGTGAAATCTTCGTAGGCCTGGGTCAGCCACTTGCGATAGGCGTCGGGGTTCGGCGCGTTGCCGGTTTCCTGCTTCGCCAGGTAGTCGTGGAAGCGCTGCAGGATGTGCAGGCGATTCACATGCACCACGCTGGCGTCGTAGGGGATGTCGAAGTAGTTGAGGAAGTCCTCGGCGGATTCCAGGTCTTCCAGATAGTCTTCAAAGTCGGTGTCTTGGGCGGGCATGGCGCTTTCCTTAGGAGGCAAAGTCGGGAGTGGTTTTCGATGGGTTCTCACAGCAGAGGTCGCCGGCTGTGCAGCTTGGGCAGTCGTCCTTGTCGGCGGCGGGTGGCAGGCCGCGCAGTTGGCGCATTTCCGCTTCCAGGTGATCGATTCGGTCCAGCAGGCACTGCATGGCCTTGCCCACCGGGTCGGGAATCAGATGGTGGTCCAGGTTGATGACCATGCCGGCAGCGCCCACGCTGGCGGAAGCGGCGGGTGTGCGCTCGCCCACCAGTCGGCCAGGGATGCCGACGACGGTTCGGCCACGGGGCACGTCCTTGACCACCACGGAGTTGGCGCCGATCCGGGCGTTGTCCTGAACGGTGATGGCGCCGAGGATCTTGGCGCCGGCCCCCACCACCACGCCGCTACCGAGGGTGGGATGGCGTTTGCCCTTGTTCCAGGTGGTGCCGCCCAGGGTAACGCCGTGATAGAGGGTCACGTCGTCGCCGATTTCAGCGGTTTCGCCGATGACGACGCCAGCGCCGTGGTCGATGAAAAAGCGCCGACCCAAGGTGGCGCCGGGGTGGATGTCGATGTTGGTCACCATGCGCGCCAGGAAGGACAGCAACCGTGCGGCATAACGCCAGCCTCGCAGCCAGAGGGCGTGGGCGATGCGCTGGACAAGAATCGCGTGGAGTCCCGGATAGGTGGTCAGCACCTCGAAGCGTGAGCGGGCAGCCGGGTCGCGACCGAAGACGCAGTCCAGGTCTTCCTTGAGCAGCGCCAAAAGACCGGGCTGGACTTCTGTGTAGGCGAGGGTGGGCATGTCAGACATATCCATGGCGGCGTTGCTCCGTGAGCATGGCGAGGAGTTCGGGATCGGACGGCGTGCGCTTGCGGTCTTCCACAAAGCGGCGCACGGCGCCGAGCAGGGTCTGGGCTTCGCTGTCATCGAGGGGCTGTCCGAGGCGGCCCATCACCAATTGAACGGCGCGGGAGCCGGAGTGCTTGCCCAGCACGATGCGGTGGTCGCGGCCCACCAGGCTGGGGTCGAAGCCCTGGTAGTTGTTGGGATCTTTCAGTAGCCCATCCACGTGTATGCCGGCTTCGTGGGTAAACACGCCTTCGCCCACCAGACTTTTTTGCCAGGCCACCGGGCGTCCCGAGGCTTGGGCGACGGCCTGGGACAGGGCAGGGAAGTCGCGAAGTTGGATGCCGGTCTCCAGCCCATAGCACTGGCGCAGGCCGAGGACCACTTCTTCCAGGGGCGCGTTGCCGGCCCGCTCTCCGAGGCCATTGACGGTGGTGTTGACGTGGGTGGCGCCTGCCTTGGCGGCGGCCAGGGTGTTGGCAGTGGCCAGTCCCAGATCGTCGTGGGCGTGCATCTCGATTTCCAGGTCGGTGGCGGCGCGCAGGCGGCTGATGCGCTCGAACACCGAGAACGGGTCGAGTACGCCCAGGGTGTCGGCAAAACGCAGCCGGCGGGCGCCGGCAGCCTGGGCTGCATGGGCAATCTGTTCGAGGAAGTCCGGCGCGGCGCGGGATGCGTCTTCCATGCCAACACAGGCTTCCAGGCTCTGGTCCAGGGCAAGGCGGACGTGATGGGTGAGTTGGCTGAGCAGCCAGGGGCGGGTCTGGCGCAGCTTGTGGGCCAGGTGCTGGTCAGAGGCGGGGATGGAAATGTCGATCAGTTGCGCGCCAAGTCCAGCGCTGGCCTGGATGTCCGTCTCGTGCATCCGGCACCAGACCATCAGACGGGCGTTCAGACCCAAAGCAGCCACGGCGCGGATGCTTTCTCGCTCGGCGTCGCCCATGGCCGGGATGCCGACTTCCAGCTCGGGCAGGCCCAGGGCGTCCAGCCGCCGAGCAATGTCCAGTTTTTCCTGGAGCGTAAAGGCCACGCCGGCCGATTGCTCGCCGTCCCGCAGGGTGGTGTCGTTGATGGTGATCTGGTTCAGGCTCGCAGGCATTTAGGCATTTACCTCCGGTTTGCATTCAGCAATTCCGGTGCCTGAGAGAATTTTCAATTAAATCAAAGGTAAGTGTGGCTGGTGTGGGGCATCCTTGGTTTGCCGGAGGCGGCTTTGTCGCGAAGCTAACAAGGCTAGAATTGAAAAGAGGTAGCCATTCGGCTCACCGTGTATTCAAAAAGTAAGTGCTAAAAACCGAGTATTGGCGCAGAGCAGGGAGGCGGCTGGGCAATGCTAGAATCAACAGCAGTTTTGTCCGCAATCCGGGGCGTGTGCCCCTTCCAATCGGGTATTCCCCTATTCGCGGCACAGTTTCCCGCCTCGTGCGGACCGTTTTAGCCCTAGCTCTTACAAGAAAGCCTTGCTCATGACTCAGGAACAGAATCAAACCAGCGCCTTGGAACGCCGTATCGACATGACCGTTGCGATGGCAGACGTGGAAGTCGACGTGGAAAAGCGCCTCAAGCAGCTCTCCCGCACCGTGAAGGTTGCCGGCTTCCGTCCTGGCAAAGTGCCTTTCAAGGTCGTTGCTCAGCACTACGGCGCCCAAAGCCGTGCAGAAGCCATCGGCGCTGCCGTGGAAAAGGCCTTTGAAGCAAAAGTTCAAGAGCAAAAGCTGAAGGTTGCCGGCTATCCCCGTTTCGAGCCCAAGGCCGCCGACGGCGAAAACGCCGAAAAGCTGGAGTTCTCCGCAGTCTTTGAAGTGTTCCCCGAGATCGCCCTGGCCGACTTGAGCGGCGCCGAAGTGGAAAAGGTCACCTTCACCGTGACCGACGCCGAAGTGCAAAAGACTCTCGACGCCCTGCGCAAGCAACGTGTGAGCTACGAATCCGCCGCTCGCGCTTCCCAAAAGGAAGATCGCGTGACCATCGATTTCGTCGGTCGTCTGGACGGCGTGGAATTCGAAGGCGGCAAGGGTGCCGGTTTCCCCGTGGTTGTCGGCGGTGGTCAAATGCTTCCCGACTTCGACGCTGCGCTGGTCGGCATGAAGGAAGGCGAAACCAAGACTGTGGATGTGGCCTTCCCTGAGGGTTACCAAGCGCCGAACCTGGCCGGCAAGACCGCCCAGTTCGACATCACCTGCACCAAGGTTGAAGCCGCCAAGCTGCCCGAACTTGACGCTGAATTCGCCAAGGCTCTTGGCGTGGCCGATGGCGACGTGTCCAAGATGCGCGACGAAGTGCGTGCCAACCTGGAACGCGAAGTGAAGAAGCGCCTCCAGTCCCAAGTGAAGAGCAAGGTTATGGATGCTCTGCTGAACGCAAACCCCATCGAAGTGCCTAAGGCTTTGGTGGAGATGGAAGCCCAGTACATGATGGAAAACGCTCGCCAAGACTTCAAGTCTCGCGGCATGGACGTGGAAAAGATGCCCTTCGAGCCCGCTTGGTTC
>DASUJA010000199.1:0-4438 GCA_036279515.1 Rhodocyclaceae bacterium
CCCACCACGGAAGAATTGCTCAAGCAGATTCAAGCCTTGCAGGCCACTGTGCAGTCCCTGCAAAAGCAGGTGCAGTCCCACGATGAAAGTATCGCCAAAACCAAGGAAGCGATTCCCGAAGGTGCGGAAGTGGCTACCTCAGCCGACATCGATGGTCTCAAGTCCGCACTGGAGGATTACAAGTACACCGTCGCTCGGGATCGGGAATACAGCACTGCGCTTTCCACCCGCGGTCTCACCATTGGCGGCACGCTGACGGGCAGCTACGTGCACTCGAGCCAACCGACGGCAGCCACCTCCAATCGGCCTTACGGTGCCGCATCGGAGCAGAGCTTCACGGCGTCGGCCACCTTGTCCTTCTCCGGCAATCTCTATCGCGACTACAACGACGGCAAGAATCTGGACTACAAGTTCGGACTGGCCTACAGCAATCCCAAGTTTGCCAACGGTGCCTCCAGCACCAACTCTCCGGCGCCCGGGGACAGCGTGACCAAGGTGACGGACCTCTACCTTCAGTATTCCTTGTTCAAGACCAACGGCGGTCTGGAAGACCCGAAGCTCACGGTCACCTTCGGTCAGCAGAAGATTCCTTTCGGCCTGGAAGCTCAGGTGTCGGATGAACTGAAGCCCACCGTATCCACTGCGCAGTTTCTGGGTACTTCCGCCCTTAGCCAATTGGGTAAGCGCCAGATCGGCGTGGTGCTGCGTGGCGACCTCGAGCCCACTGTGGACTACGGCTTCAACTATCGGGCGCCCTTGGTTGAATATGCACTGGGCGTGATCAACGGTAACGGCGATAACACGGCCGACGACAACACCCGCAAAGACTGGATCGCCCGCGCTGCCTTCGTTCTGCCCGTGGACTACAACAGCGCCTTCCGCGAACTCAAATTCGGTACCTCCTACTACGCTGGCTGGAAGGTGCTGAACAGCACCGGCACCGGCACGCCCGTGTTGGCGGATGCAGCGCACACCACGCGCAGGGGCGTCGACATTTCCTACAACCACAACCCCTACGGCCTGACCTACGAGCGCGCCGATGGCGTGGACGATGCGTTGAAGGTACCGGCTTCGCTGACCAATGCCGCGACCAACAAGATCAAAAGTTCGGGCCAAGTGCTCACGGCCTTCTACAACTTCGGCGATATCGCCCAATGGTCAAAGAATCTGAACCGCGTCGGCAAGTATGACGACTACTGGCCCACCACGTCTCAGGTCTACTTCCGTCATGACCGCTGGGACCCCAATATCAGTGCGACCAATGACGAAATTTTCAAGAACACGGTGGGCTACAACTACTTCTTTGCCCAGACCACCAAGCTCCAGATCGGCTTGACGCGCACCAGCTATCCCAGCGGCGCTCACAAGGCATCTGCCAACGATCTGACTGCCCTGTTCCAGTACGGCTTCTAAGGAAGCGCCGATTAAGTCATCACCGTTCGGGCTGAGCCTGTCGAAGCCCCTGTGTCACAAGGCTTGCACTTCGACAGGCTCAGTGCGAACGGACTTGTTTGGTGTTTCCCTAACCGCCGATTTCACGAACCACGAAAGCACGAAATGAAAAAGACGATTTCTTTTATTGCTGCAACGCTGCTCGGCCTCGGGGCGGCACTGACATCCTTCGCCCAGGAAAACCCGAAGGTCATCCGTATTGCCTTCTCCGGCGCGGGCGTCGGCGGCAAGCCAGCCTCCGGCTCCAGCTTCCTCGCCACGGCTCATCAGAAGGGCTTTCTCGAACAGGAGTTCGCCAAAGACGGCATCAAAGTCGAATGGTCCTTCTTCGTCGGCGCGGGGCCGGCAACCAACGAGGCACTCGCCCTGAAGAAAATCGACTTTGCCACCCAAGGCGATCTGCCGCTGACCGTGGCTCGCTCCAATGGTCTTCGTACGCGGATTCTTCTCAAGGGTGGTCAGTTCAGTCGCAGCTACATTGTGGTACCTACCAACTCGTCCATCCAGTCGGTGGCAGACCTGAAAGGCAAGAAGTTCGCCGTGATGAAGGGGACGGCGGGCCAACTGCGCCTGAACCGCCTGCTGGAAAAGTTCGGCATGAAGGAAAGCGATCTGCGCGTCATCGATATGAATGACGACTCGGCCAAGGCCGCTTTGTCCACCGGCGACGTCGATGCCTACATCACCAGTTCCACCGATCTGGTGAGTCGCGGTCTGGTGCGTCGCATCTACAAGATCGACGATCCCAAGGTCAACGCGCCTTCGCAGATATGGGTGGCCGAGGAGTTCGAGGCCAAGTATCCGCAGATCGTCCAACGCTTCGTCAATGCCTTGGTGCGTACTGCCGTGTGGTCCAGCGATGAAAAGAACCGGGACGAGCAGTTCCGCCTTTGGGCCAAGACCGGCACGCCTTACTCCGATTACAAGGAGGACTTCAAGGGCGACACCCTGCGCGACCGCTTGAGCCCGCTGCTGGATGAGTACTACGTGAGCAGCTTGGCCAAGTCCATCGCCGAAGCGAAGAAGTTCCGCTTTACCCGGCGGGATGTGCAGCAGGAAGGTTGGGTCGAACCAAAGTATCTGCAAGCCGCGCTCAAGGAGCAGAAGCTCGAACACTTCTGGGACGAGTTCGACGCGGACGGAAATCGGAAAAAGAAGTAGGCGCGGTATCGCCTCGCTGTATTCCCGCGCCTCGTTGATTGAGGCGCGGGTTGAATCACTTTAGAAGGACAAACCTCATGACGACCTCACAGAGTTTGGACGAAGCACTTCCGCTGCAAAACTTCGCATCCTTGCCCCGGTTGCGCCTGCCGCTATGGGTGAGCCTGAGCAGTCCTGCTGTCCGGCTTCTGCTGGCCTTCGTGCTGCCTCTGGCGCTGCTGGCCTTGTGGCAGACCGCCACCGATCGGGTCTGGCTGCCGCCGCAAATCCTGCCCGAGCCGTCCTTTGTGTGGGAGACCTTGCGCGACTTGGTTCAGTCGGGAGAACTGAAAGGGCATGTGACCGCCAGCCTTGAACGGGTTGCCGTCAGCATGGCGATTGGCGGCGCTATCGGGCTGGGCCTCGGTTTCGCCATGGGGCTGTCGCCCACGGCCAAGGCTTATCTCTATCCCAGTTTTTCTCTCTTCGCCCAGTTTCCGGTGATCGCGTGGACGCCGCTGATGATCATCTTCTTCGGCATCGACGAGGCCCTGAAGATTTCCACCATCACCGTGGCAGTGCTGGTGCCCTTCGCCGTGGCCAGCTACAAGGGCATCCAGAACGTGCCGGTGAAGTTGATGGAAGTGGGGCGCGTTTATCGCTTCAGCCATCGCCAAACTTTCCTCCACATCGCGCTACCCGCCACCTTGCCTGCGGTGATCGGCGGTCTGCGCCAGGCAGGCATTCAAGCGTGGCAGGCACTGATCTTCGTGGAAGTGCTGGCATCCAGCGAGGGCGTCGGCTATCTGCTGGTCTATTCCCGCAATCTGATGCAGCTTGACGTGGTGATGGTGTGCATGGTGACCATCGGCGCCATCGGGCTGGTCTTCGATCTGGGGCTCGGCCGTCTGGAGCGCCGCGCCAGCGCCTGGCAACCAAAGGGGTATTGACCATGAGCCTCGCTGCAATTCTAAAAAAACGGATCGAAGCCTTGTCCTTCGACCCTCGCGGTCTGGTGCTGCCGGCGCTGTTCCTCATCCTTTGGCAAACCGCGACTTCGCTCCATTGGGTGGACGTGCGCATCATCCCCTTCCCCAGCGAAGTGCTGGACGTGGCCTGGAAGTGGATCAACAACGGTTCTCTTGCGCGAGGTCTGACTGCTAGCCTGGGCCGCGACTTGGCCGGCTTCACCATCGGCGCTTCGGCAGGCGTTGCCCTGGGGGCTTTTCTGGGCGTGTCTCGCTGGGCCGATCTGCTTGTGGCGCCCACCTTCCACACCCTCAAGCACATCGCGCTCTTCGCCTGGATTCCGCTGCTGTCGGCCTTCTTCGGCCGCGACGATTTGGCGAAAGTGATCTTCATCGCTTTTGCCACCTTGTATCCCGTTGCGCTGGGGACGCTGGAAGGCGTGAAGAGCATTCTCAAAAGCCAGATCGAAGTGGCCGAGGTGTACGGCTTCACGCCGCGCCAGACCTTGTTTCGCCTAGTGCTGCCCGCTGCTTCGCCGCAGATTCTCGCGGGCCTTCACCTGGGGCTGATCTACGCCTGGCTCGCCACCATCGGCGCCGAGTTCCTGCTGATGAGCGTTTCCGAGGGCATTGGCTTTGCCGTGATCCGCGGCCGGGCCAGCTTCCACGTGGAGCTGGTGCTGTTCGGCATGGCCGTGATCGGACTCACTGGCGCCTTGCTCAACGCGGTTGCCGGCCGCATCGAAGCCCGTCTGCTGCACTGGCGCGGCAGCCAACATTAATTTTTCGGATTGGAGTTAGCCATGACCCAAGCGGGCACATTGCACATCAACAAACTCAGCAAGACTTTCACCGTCAAAGGGCAATCGCTGAAGGCC
>DASUJA010000200.1:0-2758 GCA_036279515.1 Rhodocyclaceae bacterium
CAAGGGGTTTTTCATGAAGGTTTATTACGACAAGGACGCTGATCTTTCCCTCATCAAGGGCAAGCAGGTCACCATCGTGGGTTACGGCTCTCAAGGCCACGCCCATGCCCAGAATCTGCGCGATTCCGGCGTGAACGTCACTGTTGCCCTGCGCAAGGGCGGCGCTTCCTGGGCCAAGGCCGAAGGCGCTGGCCTCAAGGTCGCTGAAATCGCCGACGCCGTGAAGGGCGCCGACGTGGTCATGATCCTGTTGCCTGACGAGAACATCCCCGACGTCTACAACAAGGAAGTGGCTCCCAACCTGAAGGCCGGTGCTGCCCTGGCTTTCGCCCACGGCTTTAACGTGCATTACAACCAAGTCGTGCCCCGCGCCGACGTGGACGTGATCATGGTCGCCCCCAAGGGCCCTGGCCACACCGTGCGTTCCGAGTACCTGAAGGGCGGCGGCGTGCCTTCCCTGATCGCCATCTACCAAGACGTGACCGGCAAGGCCAAGGATGTGGCCCTGTCCTACGCGGCTGCTAACGGCGGCACCAAGGGCGGCGTGATCGAAACCAACTTCCGCGAAGAAACCGAAACCGACCTGTTCGGCGAACAAGCCGTGCTGTGCGGCGGCGCCGTGGAACTGGTGAAGATGGGCTTCGAGACTCTGGTTGAGGCTGGCTACGCTCCCGAAATGGCCTACTTCGAGTGTCTGCACGAACTGAAGCTGATCGTCGACCTGATGTACGAAGGCGGCATCGCCAACATGAACTACTCCATCTCCAACAACGCGGAGTTTGGCGAGTACGTGACCGGCCCCGAAGTCATCAACGAAGAGTCCCGCAAGGCCATGCGCAACGCTCTGAAGCGCATCCAGAACGGTGACTACGCCAAGATGTTCATCCTGGAAGGCAAGACCAACTACCCGGCCATGACGGCTCGCCGTCGCAACAACGCCGTGCATCCCATCGAAGTGGTGGGCGGCAAGCTGCGCGACATGATGCCCTGGATCAAGAAGAACAAGCTGGTCGACCAAAGCAAGAACTAAAAGAGCAAGCGAATAAATCTACTGCGCAGCCCTATCCCGGCCCTGCGATGCTCGCCGTACGACTTGTACGGCTGCGCTTCTCGCGCCAGGCTAGGGCTTGCTCGCTACGATTTCTTCGCCCGCTCGGAGAACGTCTGTTCTTTTTGTAGCGGTAAAAAAAGGGCACAGCAGGTCTGTGCCCTTTTCCCTTCCTGAGGACGCATAACTTCATGCAACAAGCTCATTACCCGCATCCCATCCTGGCCCGCGAAGGCTGGCCTTTCATCGCCGGCTCCCTGGTGCTTTCCCTGCTCGCCACCTGGCTGTGGGGCGCTTGGTCCGCTCCTCTGTGGGTGCTGTTCGTCTTTGTCGTGCAGTTCTTCCGCGATCCTCCCCGCGACGTGCCGGGCGACGCCAACAGTGTGCTGTCCCCTGCCGATGGCCGTATCGTCGCCATTGAGCCCGCCCGCGATCCTTGGCTCAACCGCGACACGCTCAAGATCAGCGTGTTCATGAACGTGTTCAACGTTCACTCCAATCGCAGCCCAGTGGATGGCGAAGTCATGCAGCGCTGGTATCACCCCGGCGCCTTCGTCAATGCCGCGCTGGACAAGGCCTCCGTCGAAAACGAGCGCAATGCCCTGCACATCCATACCAAGACCGGCCATGACATCACTTGCGTGCAAGTGGCAGGCCTCGTCGCTCGTCGCATCCTCTGCTACGTGGAAAAGGGCGCGGGTCTGGCGCGCGGTCAGCGTTACGGCTTCATCCGCTTCGGTTCCCGCGTGGATCTCTATCTGCCCACCGATGTACGGGTCAAAGTGGTGATCGGCGAAAAGGTCTGCGCCACCACCACCGTGCTTGCCGAGCTGGTCTGAATCAGGCCTGTCCTACAGCCGGGAACAACGGGGCGGAAGCTACAATAGCGGCCTTCCCGTTGTCCCGGCCATTCTCCTGGGTCTGTCTATGAGCCAACTCCGTCATCGCCGCACTCTAGTTAACCCGGAACTGCGTCGGCGCGGCATTTACATCCTGCCGAATCTCTTCACCACCGCTGCGCTGTTCGCAGGCTTCTACGCCATTGTCCAGGCCATGAACCAGAGTTTCGAGGCGGCATCGGTGGCGATCTTCATCGCCATGGTGCTGGATGGCCTTGATGGCCGCGTCGCCCGGCTGACCGGCACTCAGAGCGCGTTTGGTGCCGAGTACGACTCCCTTTCCGACATGGTGTCCTTCGGTGTGGCGCCGGCTCTTGTCTCCTATGAATGGGCCTTGAAGGGCCTCGGCAAATGGGGCTGGATCGCTGCCTTCATCTACTGCGTGGGCGCCGCACTGCGTCTGGCCCGCTTCAACACCAACATCGACGTAGTGGATAAGCGTTACTTCCAAGGCCTGCCCAGCCCCGCTGCCGCCGCTCTGGTGGCCGGTCTGGTCTGGGTCATTTTGGATAACGATATCGCCGGTGCCGAAGTGCGTTGGTATGCCTTCGCCCTCACCATCTTCGCCGGCCTCACCATGGTCAGCAATGTGCGCTATTGGTCCGGCAAGGACATCAACCTCCGCCGCAGCGTTCCCTTTATTTTCGTGGCCGGTATCGCCCTGGGCTTCGCGCTGATTTCCAGCTATCCCCCCGGCGTGCTGTTTGCCCTGTTCCTCTGCTACGCCCTGTCCGGTTACGTGTTGACCGTTGCCGGCTGGTTTGGCCGCAAACCTACTACGCGGCGCTAAGCGCCGCAGCTTGCCCCTGAT
>DASUJA010000201.1:0-2834 GCA_036279515.1 Rhodocyclaceae bacterium
ATCAGGGGCAAGCTGCGGCGCTTAGCGCCGCGTAGTAGGTTTGCGGCCAAACCAGCCGGCAACGGTCAACACGTAACCGGACAGGGCGTAGCAGAGGAACAGGGCAAACAGCACGCCGGGGGGATAGCTGGAAATCAGCGCAAAGCCCAGGGCGATACCGGCCACGAAAATGAAGGGCACGCTACGGCGAAGGTTGATGTCCTTGCCGGACCAATAACGCACGTTGCTGACCATGGTGAGGCCCGCAAAAATGGTCAGGGCGAAGGCATACCAACGCACTTCGGCACCGGCGATGTCGTTATCCAGGATGACCCAGACCAGACCGGCCACCAGCGCGGCAGCCGCAGGGCTGGGCAGGCCCTGGAAGTAGCGCTTATCCACCACGTCGATGTTGGTGTTAAACCGGGCCAGACGCAGGGCGGCGCCCACGCAGTAGATGAAGGCGGCGATCCAGCCCCACTTGCCGAGGCCCTTCAAGGCCCACTCGTAGGAGACGAGGGCAGGAGCGACGCCGAAGGACACCATGTCGGAAAGAGAGTCGTACTCGGCACCGAAGGCACTCTGGGTGCCGGTCAAGCGGGCGACGCGACCATCGAGACCATCCAGTACCATGGCGATGAAGATCGCCACCGACGCCGCTTCGAAACTCTGGTTCATGGCCTGGACGATGGCATAGAAGCCAGCGAACAGCGCTGCGGTGGTGAAGAGATTCGGCAGGATGTAAATGCCGCGCCGGCGCAATTCCGGGTTAACCAGAGTGCGGCGATGACGGAGTTCGCTCATGGGCATATCCAGGAGAATGACGGGAACAACGGGAAGGCCACTATTGTAGCCTCCGCCCCATTGTTACCGGCTGTAGGACAGGCCTGATTCAGACCAGCTCGGCAAGCACGGTGGTGGTGGCGCTGACCTTCTCGCCGATCACCACTTTGACGCGCACGTCGGTGGGCAAATACAAATCCACGCGGGAACCAAAGCGAATGAAGCCGTAACGCTGACCGCGCGCCAGCCCCACACCCTTTTCGACGTAGCAGAGGATGCGACGAGCCACGAGGCCAGCCACTTGCACGCAAGTGATGTCATGGCCGGTCTTGGTATGGATGTGCAGCGCATTGCGCTCGTTTTCGACAGAAGCCTTGTCCAGCGCGGCATTGACGAAGGCACCGGGGTGATACCAGCGCTGCATGACTTCGCCATCCACGGGACTGCGGTTGGAGTGGACGTTGAACACATTCATGAACACGCTGATCTTGAGCGTGTCGCGATTGAGCCAGGGGTCGCGAGCCGGCTCGATGGCGACGATGCGGCCATCGGCGGGAGACAGGACGCTCTTGGCGTCGCCCGGCACGTCGCGAGGAGGATCGCGGAAGAACTGCACGACAAAGACGAACAGCACCCACAGAGGAGCGGACCAAGCGCCCCACAGCCAAGTGGCGAGCAGGGAAAGCACCAGGGAACCGGCGATGAAAGGCCAGCCTTCGCGGGCCAGGATGGGATGCGGGTAATGAGCTTGTTGCATGAAGTTATGCGTCCTCAGGATGGGAAAAGGGCACAGACCTGCTGTGCCCTTTTCGTTAGCTCTGGGAGCTAGCGAAGAAATCGTAGCGAGCAGGCCCAAGTCTGGCGCGAGAAGCGCAGCTGTACAGGTAGTACAGCGAGCATCGCAGGGCCGGAATTGGGCCGCGCAGTAGATTTATTCGCTGGCTCTTAGTTCTTGCTTTGATCGACCAGCTTGTTCTTCTTGATCCAGGGCATCATGTCGCGCAGCTTGCCGCCCACCACTTCGATAGGATGCACGGCGTTGTTGCGACGGCGAGCCGTCATGGCCGGGTAGTTGGTCTTGCCTTCCAGGATGAACATCTTGGCGTAGTCGCCGTTCTGGATGCGCTTCAGGGCGTTGCGCATGGCCTTGCGGGACTCTTCATTGATGACTTCGGGGCCAGTCACGTACTCGCCATACTCCGCGTTGTTGGAGATGGAGTAGTTCATGTTGGCGATGCCGCCTTCGTACATCAGGTCGACGATCAGCTTCAGCTCGTGCAGGCACTCGAAGTAGGCCATTTCAGGAGCGTAGCCAGCTTCCACCAGGGTTTCGAAGCCCATCTTCACCAGTTCCACGGCACCGCCGCAGAGCACGGCTTGTTCGCCGAACAGGTCGGTTTCGGTTTCTTCACGGAAGTTGGTTTCGATCACGCCGCCCTTGGTGCCGCCGTTGGCAGCCGCGTAGGACAGGGCCACATCCTTGGCCTTGCCGGTCACGTCTTGGTAGATGGCGATCAGGGAAGGCACGCCGCCGCCCTTCAGGTATTCGGAACGCACGGTGTGGCCGGGGCCCTTGGGGGCGACCATGATCACGTCCACGTCGGCGCGGGGCACGACTTGGTTGTAATGCACGTTGAAGCCGTGGGCGAAAGCCAGGGCAGCGCCGGCCTTCAGGTTGGGGGCCACTTCCTTGTTGTACACGTCGGGAATGTTTTCGTCGGGCAACAGGATCATGACTACGTCGGCGCCCTTTACGGCGTCGGCGATTTCAGCGACCTTGAGACCAGCGCCTTCGGCCTTGGCCCAGGAAGCGCCGCCCTTGCGCAGGGCAACCGTGACGTTCACGCCGGAATCGCGCAGATTCTGGGCATGGGCATGGCCTTGAGAGCCGTAACCCACGATGGTGACCTGCTTGCCCTTGATGAGGGAAAGATCAGCGTCCTTGTCGTAATAAACCTTCATGAAAAACCCCTTGCTATCAAATCAGATTTTGAGGATGCGATCACCGCGACCAATACCGGAAACCCCGGTACGCACGGTTTCGAGAATGAGAGCCTTGTCGAGGGCCTCGA
>DASUJA010000202.1:0-14335 GCA_036279515.1 Rhodocyclaceae bacterium
CTTCGCACGTCGCCGCGAAATGCTCACTGGCACCCTGGGCGAAATGCGCCATCCGGCCCGGCTGCCCAATCTGCTGGGCGAGGCGCCCACGGACAAACGCGCCCTGGTGATCGGCGCTGGCGCCGCCGGTTGTACCGTGGCCGAACGGCTGGCGGCGCGGGGCTGGCAAGTGACGCTGCTGGAGCGCAACCCCGGCCCGGCCATGGAAGCCTCCGGCAACCTGATCGGCCTCATGCACCCGGCCCTGTCAAAAGACGACAACTTCATGTCCCGCATCACCCGCGCCTGCGCCCTCTACGCGCAACGGCTGCTGGCCGCGGTGTATGCGGAAGACCTGGGCCTGCGTTGGGGGCCAAGCGGCATCCTGCAACTGGCGCGGGATGCGGCCCAGGACCAGGAGCAGCGCGAAACCTGCGAAAGCCTGGGACTGCCCGAGGATTTGGTGCGCTACGTGGGCAAGGACGAAGCCTCGGCCCTGGCCGGTGCAACCGTGGCGGCGGGGGGCTGGTACTTCCCCGGCTCCGGCTGGCTATCGCCGCCGACCTTTTGCAAAGCCTTGCTGGCCCGTGGTGGAAGCCGCATCGATGCCCGTTATTCAACGCCTGTAGACGCCCTTGAATACCGGGCTGGCGAGTGGTGCGCCTTGGGCAATGACGGCACTGTCCTGGCCCAAGCACCAACCACCATTCTCGCCAGCGCCCTGGACGGTGCCCGGCTGTTCCCTGAGCTGCCCTTGAAGCGCATCCGCGGACAAGTGAGCCTCATCCCCACCGGCAGCGTGCCCGACCTGAAGGCTGGCCTCTGCGGCAACGGCTACGTCACCCCGGCCATGGACGGCCGCCATTGCTTCGGCGCCACCTTCGACGTGAATGACGGTGGCACCGAACTGCGCGCCGAAGGCCACGTCACCAACCTGGGCCACCTGCAAGCCCTGCTGCCGGAGCTGGACACCACCGCATTCAATCCCCAAAGCATGGATGGCCGCGTGGGCTTTCGCACCGCCACGCCGGATCGCCTGCCCCTGCTCGGCCCCCTGCCGAATATGACCGAGCCTCTGCGGCGCGAAGCGCAACTGCCCGAGGTGCCGCGCCATCCGGGCCTCCACGCCCTGCTGGGCCTCGGCTCTCGCGGCATGGTGTGGGCGCCCCTCTCCGCCGAACTCCTGGTCGCCCGCATCTGCGGGGAACCCCTCCCCCTGGAACGGGATCTGGCCGACGCCATGGACCCGGCCCGTTTCCTCCTGCGCGCCCAACGCAAAGCCGCAAAAGAGCGCGGCTAAAGAAACCGATCACGATCTGCCCACGGCTGCCGCCTTGCCTGCCGCAACTTAGCCGACTAGGCTAAAAGTTCGCCTATTGAGCGGATAGGCGAGACGCTCCCCCGCAGCTACTGCCAAAGGATCAAAAATGATTGATGAGCTAAGTCGGCTCTTGACCACGAATGGATTTCTCCCTCACGGCTATTGCATCAGTTGGTCCCCGCCACTGCTCTTCACCTACGTGATCAGCGACAGCTTGATATTCCTTTCCTATTTCTCCATGCCTTTGGCGTTGGGCTACTTTGCCCGGCGTCGACAGGACTTCCCCTATCGCTGGCTGTTGTGGATGTTCGCCGCCTTCATCATGGCCTGCGGCTCCACGCACCTGATGGGCACCCTGGTGCTGTGGAAACCCATGTACGCACTGGATGCTTTTCTCAAGGCCGTGACGGCATTCGTTTCCGTGGCGACCGCCATCGCCATCTGGCCCCTCATTCCTCATGCGCTGAAACTCCCCAGCCCTGGCCAGTTGCAGAAAGCGAACGAAGAGTTGCGCAACGAAATCGCGGAGCGCAAGCGCATCGAGCAGGAACTCCGCATTGCCAGGGACGCCGCCGAGGCGGCCAACCGGGCAAAGAGCGTCTTCCTTGCCAACATGTCCCACGAACTGCGGACCCCCTTGAACGCCATTCTCGGTTTCTCCGACATCCTGCGCCGCGATGCGCGACTCACCGACGACATGAAGGAGGTTCTGACCATCGTCCATCGCAGCGGCGATCACCTGCTGGGCCTCATCAACGACATCCTGGAGATCGCCAAGATCGAGGCGGGACGGACCGTGCTGGAGCCGGCACCTTTCGACATAGGCGATTTGATCCTCAACGTGACTGAAATGTTGGGTTTGCGCGCGAAGGAAAAATGCCTGCAACTCCAGGTGGAACAATCCCCCCAGTTCCCGCGCCACATCATCGGCGACGAGGCCAAGATGCGGCAAATTCTCACCAACCTCATTTCCAATGCCATCAAGGCAACGGAGCACGGCAGTGTCACGCTGCGTCTCGGATGGATGAAGCACAACGATACCGACGCGCTGGAAATCGAAGTGCAGGACACAGGTATCGGCATCTCGCCGGAAGACCAGGACAGAATTTTTCAACCCTTCGTGCAGGTCGGCTCCCAGAGCAAGCAACAGGGCACAGGCCTGGGACTCACCATCACCCGCCAGTTCGTTGAACTGATGGGAGGGAAGCTGTCGTTAAGCAGCCAGCCAGGCCAAGGCACTACCTTCCGAGTGACCCTGCCTGTGCAATTAGCGCACCCGGATGAGGTTCCGCCAGGCTCCGCAGCCATAGGCGAAGTGATCGGACTGGCGCCAGGACAGCCCACCTACCGGGTACTGGTGGCTGATGACCAAGCGGACAACAGCAGCTTGCTCGTGCGGGTATTGGAGCGCGCTGGGTTCGCGGTGAAGTCGGTCGACAGTGGTGCTGCGGCAGTGGAGCAATTCATTGCCTGGCGGCCGCACTTCATCTGGATGGACCGTTACATGCCGGGAATGGATGGGATTGAAGCCACCCGCCGCATTCGCGCTCTGCCCGGCGGACAGGCCGTAAAGATCGCTGCTGCGACAGTCTCTTCCTTCCGGGAGGAAGACGGTGAATTGATCACCGCCGGGTTCGACGCCATCGTGCAGAAGCCTTTCAGCGCTGAGCAAATATTCGAGAGCATGGAACGTCTGCTGGATATTCGTTTCCTATATGCCAGCCCTCAACGCAATATTCCGCCGCGCATCAAACTGTCGGCATCCGCCATGGCGTCCGTACCGGAAACTCTGCGTCGATCGTTGGCAGAAGCCCTGAGCCTGCTGGACAGCCAACGAATCGACGAAGTCGTCGCCGAAATTGGGCAGGTGGCCCCCGAGGTGGCAGAAGCGCTTCATCAGCGAATACATAACTACGACTACGAACCCATCCTGGCACTGCTGAAGCCGGATCAGCCCGCTGCGGAATAGTTTGTCGTTCGCATGATGGAAACACGCCCCACGCGAGGCATAGCAGGAGAACCGGATGGCGCAATGCCGGTCCATGTTTTGTAACCAGGCGTTGCACCTGTCGCCGCTACGCTGTCCTCGAACGTTAAAGTCCTCACCTGCAAAAACAACGTACCTCACGGAGGACACGCACATGACCACGAACCCCACCATTCAAACCCGCCACGGCCTGCATCCCATGCTTTGGGTTGCAGCCAGCGCAGTGACCATCTTCGCCTTGGCCGGCACGGCTTACGTAACAGGCCTGCTGCCACACCACGACACACCGGCCCCGGCCACCACCCCAGCGCCGGTAGCTGCGACACCTGCTCCGACAGAACCTGCGGCACAACCGCCTGCAGCAGCGCAGACAGCGACGCAAACACCAATTCAAGCGCCGCCCCAAAAATCCGTGGCCGAGGCTGCACCGGCCAAGCCCGCAGCCTCGGTGGTTTCTTCCAAGCCCCACCGCAATACGGAACGCGCCACAGCGGGCGTGTCGCCCTCTGCCAACAACGGGCAGGTCTATAGCTCCCGCCCCGCTGCACCCCCCGCCATTTGTCGTGAATGCGGCATCGTGGAATCCAATCGCCAAATCGTGAAGGAAGGCGACGGCAGCGGCCTCGGCGCCGTCGCCGGCGGCGTTGTTGGCGGCGTACTCGGTAACGGGGTGGGGCAAGGCACGGGCCGCGATTTGGCAACCATCGCTGGCGTGGTCGGTGGCGCGGTGTTGGGCAACAAGATCGAAAAGAACCAGCGCAAGAACGTGAGTTACCAAACTACGATTCGCTTTGAGGACGGCACCAGCCAGGTGTTCAACTCGGAACAGCCGACTCCCTGGCAGCCCGGTGACCACGTTCGCGTGGTGGATGGCCGCATTAGCCCACGCTGATCCTGCTTCTCGACCCGCTCAATCCACCTCGCAAAGGGCGCATTCCTTCGGGAATGCGCCCTTTGCATTTGTGGGAATTACTGCGAGCTTCCACACAGGCAATTCGTGATTACCAAGTTTCAGGTAATGAAACTGCACCGTAGCGGCAGTACGCTGTGCCCCATGAATATCATTTCTTTTCCTGGAGTTACACCAGGAATTCGCGATGGAGTCAGAGAGAAACGGCGGCAAGTGGATGCATGATCTTGCCGCACTGGATCACGGACTCCGGTTTGACTCCCGCTTCCATCACCAACGCAGCCGCTCCATCAATCGCTACCTGATCGCGCTACTGATCAGTAGCCTCATCCCCGGCATTGCGGCGCTGACCTATGTCCGCATCAACGAGGCCCCTGCAATCCTGGCCCTGGTATCTGCCATAGCCGTTCTCCTCAGCCTCTTCCTCGCCAACCGCATCGCATTCACCGCCCGTGTGGCAGGCATGGCAAAGAACACCAGCGATCTCCGCCTGCGCATGGCCATGAAGATGGGTTCCATGGTGGCTTTTGCCCTGGATAAGAATCTCCGTTTCACCTGGTTCCACTCCAGCCACCCCGACCTGGAGCAGATAGTCGTCGGCCAAAACGAAACTGATCTCTTCTCGCCAGAAACCGCCGGCACCTTGAGCGCCATGCACTATCAGGTGCTGAAGACAGGCATGGAAGTCCGCCGGGACGTGATGGTGCAGATCAAGGAAAAACTAAAGCAACGCTACTTCGATCTGATGTTGCGCCCCATGTACGACGAAGCGGGCGACATTGCGGGCGTCATCGGTATCGCCATCGACATCACCGAAAGAAAGCGCACGGAAAAGCAGCTACGCGAAAGCCAGGAAGACCTGAATCTAGCCCAGGCAGTAGCACGCACCGGCAGCTGGCGGGTGAACATCTGGTCCAATGAGCTGATCTGGTCCGACGAGACATGGCGCATCTTCGGCATTGCCAAGGGCACGCACCTCAGCTACGAACGCTACATGGATGCCATACATCCTGAAGACCGAAACCGCGTGGCGCAGCATTGGACCGATGCCCTTCACGGGGAACCCTACGACATCGACCACCGCATCCTGGTGAACGAAGAAGAGCGCTGGGTACGGCAACGGGCAACGCTTGAGTATGACGAGCAGGGCATCTTGGTGGGCGGCTTCGGCACAGCCCAGGACATCACCGAGCGCAAACGGTTGGGAGAAGAAATTCGCCAGCGGGAGCAGTACCTGCGCGCGGTGCTGGACAACATGCCCTTCATGCTCTGGCTCAAGGATGAGCGCAGCAACTTCCTGGCGGTGAATGCCAACTTCGCCCACACCTTCGGCTGGCCATCGCCTGAATCCCTCATTGGAAAAAACGACTTCCACATCGCGCAGGTGGATCTGGCGGTGGCCTATCGAGATGATGACAAGGTGGTACTCCACAGCGGCAACAGCAAGCACATGGAGGAACTCATCTTTACCGAGGGGGAATATCGCTGGTTCGAAACCTACAAGTCGCCGGTGATCATTGATGGGAAAGTCGTGGGCACCGTGGGCTATGCGCGGGACGTAAGCCAGCAGCGGCGAATGGAAAGCCGTTTGCGTGAAAGCGAGGCCTTCAATGTGGCGGTGCTGAATTCATTGACTGAGCACATCGCGGTGCTGGATGAGCACGGCACTATCGTGGCAGTGAACACAGCCTGGAAACAATTTGCCCAAGAAAACGGTGCGCCCGAACTGGTCTACAAATCGGTGGGCCTCAATTACCGCGAGGCCAGCATCTCGGCCTCGGGCCCCCGGTCCAGCGAGGAAGGGGAAGACGCCTGGCACGGCATTGAGCAAGTCATCAAGGGGATGATGCCCCACTTCAAGTGCGAGTACGTCCGCCCATCGAAAACCGAGGACCGCCACTTCCGAATGAGCGCCTATCCTCTACCGATGCCGCGCCGAGGCGCGGTGGTTTCCCACGAAGACATCACTGCGCGCAAGAAGGCGGAAGAAGCCATGAAGCAGGCCACGGCGAAAGCGGAACAAGCCAACAACGCCAAATCCCGCTTCCTTGCCGCCGCGAGCCATGACCTGCGTCAGCCCTTGTCCGCGCTGGCGCTCTATGTGGGCATGTTGAGTAGTTGTCTTGGCACCGAAGACGCGGCGCTGCTGCGAAACATGAAGGATTGCCTGAGCAGCCTCAACGAACTGCTCTCTAACCTTCTCGACCTCTCCATGCTGGAAGCCGGCGTAACCAAGCCCGAGATTCGCGACTTCCCGCTGGAGGAAGCTTTCTCCAAGGCAGTATCGGTCCATGCGCCAGAAGCCAACATCAAGGGGCTACTGCTGCGCTGCGCAGACACCCGCCTGGCGGCCCGTACCGACCCAGTGCTGTTCGGGCGCATGTTGCGCAATCTGGTCTCCAACGCCGTGCGCTACACAGAGAGCGGCGGGGTGCTGGTGGGCTGCCGACGGCGCGACGGAAAATTGTGGGTGGAGGTTTGGGACACTGGGATCGGCATCCCAGACGACAAGACCACCGAGATCTTTGAAGAGTTCAAGCAACTCGACAACGATGAACGCAGCCGAGGAAAGGGCAGCGGTTTGGGGCTCGCCATCGTGGCCAAGACAGCCGCCTTGCTGGGCTTGGAAATCCGCGTCAAATCCGTACTCGGTCGAGGCTCCATGTTTGCGGTGGAATTTCCCCTGGGCAAAGCCGCCGAGACGGAGATGCCGGATCATGCCGACTACAAATCCCTTTGGATCGGTGTGGTGGAGAACGACCCAGCCGTGCTCGAAGCCCTCACCCGCTCCCTGGAATCCATCGGCCACCAAGTGGTGGACGCCTCCACCGGAAGCGAGCTCCTGGAACTGCTGGACGGCATACCGCCAGACATCGTGGTAAGCGATTACCGCCTTGCCAACGGGGAATCAGGCTTCGACGTGATCAAACGGGTGCGTGCCACTTTTGAAAGAGAAGTGCCGGCGCTGGTCATCACGGGAGACACGGACTCCCTGGTAATGCGGCACATGGCAAACCAGGGAATCCGCGTTCTGCATAAGCCACTGGAGCTGGCAACGCTCCAGGAGTGCATGGCACAACTGACTGCTGCGAAGCACTAAGGAAGCGCTGAATAAGTGATTCCCGTTCGGGCTGAGCCTGTCGAAGCCCTTGTGCCACAAGGCTTGCACTTCGACAAGCCTGTCCTGAGCCCGCCGAAGGGCTCAGTGCGAACGGATCTGTTCAGCGCCTCCCTAAATAAGTGCCTACCGTTCGGGCTGAACTTGTCGAATCCCTTGTGATTACCGGCGTGCGTTTCGACAGGCTCAACGCGAACGGATTTAATCAGCGTTACTCAGACGTGATGATCAAGCCGCGCCAGGACGCGTTCACGACCCAGCACTTCCAGCACTGCGTCAATGGCCGGCGATTGAGGCTGGCCCAGCAACGCCACGCGCAGGGGAATTGCCACCTGGGGCATCTTCAGCCCGGCAGCCGCGCAGGTCTCCTTGATGCACGCGGACAGCGCAGCCTTTTCCCAAGTCGCAGTCGCCAGACGATTACGTAGATCGGCGAGGGCCGCCTTGGCGGTATCGGTCAGGTGGGTGGCGATCAAATCGGCAGAGGGATGAATCTCCACCACGAAAGGCTCGGCCGCATCAGTCAACTCGTTCAGATTGACGGCGCGCTCCTTGTAGAGCGCCACCACAGACTCCAGGCAAGCGCCGGACTCGGGATCGATCTGACGCCGCGCCATGCGCCGCGCCACTTCGCCGGCTAGGTACTTGTCGTCGGCGGCCTTCATGTAGTGCTGGTTGAGCCAGTTCAGCTTCTCGGTGTTGAACTGGGCGGCGGACGGCGTGATGTGATCCAGATCGAACCACTCAACGAACTGCTCGCGACTGAAAACTTCGTCGTCGCCGTGGGACCAGCCCAGACGCGCCAGATAGTTGATGACGGCTTCCGGCAGATAACCGTCATCGTCGTACTGGGTCACGGACACAGCGCCGTGACGCTTGGAGAGCTTCTGGCCGTCGTCGCCGAGGATCATGGACAGGTGGCCGTACTGGGGCACCGTGGCGCCAAGCGCCTTGAGAATGTTGATCTGGCGCGGCGTGTTGTTCACGTGGTCGTCACCGCGGATCACGTGGGTGATGCCCATGTCCCAATCGTCCACCACCACGCAGAAGTTGTAGGTGGGCGTGCCGTCGGGGCGCGCGATGATGAGGTCGTCCAGTTCCGCGTTGGCGATCTCGATGCGGCCCTTCACCAGATCGTCCCAGGCCACAGCGCCTTCAGTGGGATTGCGGAAGCGGATCACCGGCTGCACGCCGGCGGGCGGCTCGGGCAGGGTCTTGCCCGGCTCGGGACGCCAACGGCCGTCGTAGCGGGGCTTCTCGCCGCGGGCACGCTGCTCTTCGCGGATCTGATCCAGTTCTTCAGGCGAGGTGTAGCAGGGATAAGCCGCACCATCGGCCAGCATCTTGCCGAGGACTTCCTTGTACCGATCCATGCGCTGCATTTGGTAGAAGGGGCCTTCGTCGTGCTCCAGGCCGAGCCAATTCATGCCGTCGATGATTGCCTGCACCGCTTCCGGCGTCGAGCGGGCCACGTCCGTATCCTCGATGCGCAGAATGAAGGTGCCTCCATGGCGGCGGGCAAAAGCCCAAGAGAACAGCGCGGTGCGAGCGCCGCCGATATGCAGGTAGCCCGTAGGACTAGGCGCGAAACGAGTACGAATGGGTTGGGTCATGGCTTTGCGATGAAGCGGAAACTGAGGAAAGGCGCGAATTTTACGCGACCACCACCCGACTGTCGGTAATCATTTGACCGGGCCAAACCTTTGTGATTAAATGCGCGCCTCTTCGCAAGGGGTGGTTAGCTCAGCGGTAGAGCACTGCCTTCACACGGCAGGGGTCACAGGTTCAATCCCTGTACCACCCACCAAACTAAGTAGTTGAATCAAAGGGGCTTTAGGCCCCTTTGGTTTTTCTGTCCTCGGAATCGAAGCCGTTTTGCCACAACCTTGCCACACCGATGTGGCAGCGAGGCTGTAATGGCGACGATTCGAAAACGCAAATCCTCCAAAAAATACGAAGTGCAAATCCGCCGTGACGGATGGCCCACGCTTACCCGTACCTTTACCAAGGCGGCGGATGCCTCGGCTTGGGCATCTGTTATTGAGTCTGAAATGGAACGCGGGGTCTTCATCGACCGTACCGAGGCCGAGAAAAATACCCTTGGCGACCTTTTAAGGCGATATCTAAACGAGGTGTCATCTCAGAAGAAAGGCCGCGACTCAGAGAGGTACCGGCTCATTTCACTCCAGCACGATCCGATCGCAAAGATCAAGGCGGCGGGTCTCTCTGGAAAGCTGATGGCTGAGTGGCGAGATCAGCGACTCAAGAAGGTTTCAGGATCCACAACCAATCGGGACTTGAATCTTATTTCCCATGTCATTAACGTGGCCAGGAAGGAATGGGGGATCCACATCGAGAACCCAATCTCGATGATCCGGCGGCCACCTGAGAATCGGGCGCGCAATCGCCGGCTTGGTGCTGGTGAAGAAGAAAAACTGCTGGCGGAACTAGAGATGTCCACCAGGTCAAACCAAGGCACATTTGAAGGGGGCGGTTCTAGAAACCCCTGGATTCGACCGCTGGTCGTTTTGGCTCTGGAAACTGCAATGCGGCGCTCTGAACTGTTGGCGCTACGCTGGCAAGACGTTTTTCTTCCCGATTGCTACGTACGCCTTCATGACTCCAAAAACGGCGATTCACGAGATGTGCCGCTATCAAGCCGTGCCCATTCGGTTCTTGAGGGCCTACCAAGACATATTTCGGGACGGGTATTCCCGATCACTAGCGACGCAGTGAAAAAAGCATTTACCCGTGCGGTTGCTCGAGCAGGCCTTGGCGACTTCCATTTTCACGACCTTCGCCATGAGGCGACCAGCCGAATCGCTGAGAAGCTGGATAACGTCTTGGAGCTGTCAGCAGTTACGGGACACAAGACCCTGACAATGTTGAAACGCTACTACCACCCTCGAGCGAAAGACTTGGCCCGAAAGCTTGGATAACCTGACGATTGATAACTGGATCTGATGACATGCCAACCAATGAGCCAAGCAGACTTTCTTGAGAAATAGCTGAGAACTCAAAAAGATATACAATCCTAGGTTAATCGATCCCCCAAAACAGGTTCAATCGTGACAAGACAAGCAGACATTTTTGGCTCTGCAATCGTTGCAGTGGGAGCCTTCAATCCGGCCATATTGTCTCCGGAATGGCTCCATCACCACGACCTGATCGGCTCTGGAGACCTTGACGAGGCATTAAAGTGCCCCAGTTTGGTTATATCCCAACAAGTAACCATTTACGAAACTGACTGGTTCTTTCTTCAGGCATTTGATAGTCAGTTATCTTTAACGAGCAAGGGCGCACTTACTCCGGCCCTCGCAGATCTTGCTATTGGGATTTTTACTCTTCTTCCGCATACGCCAATAACAGCTATCGGACTCAATTTTCTTGCTCATTTCCGCATGAGCTCCATTGAGGAGTATCACAGAGTAGGTGACTCGCTTGCCCCTAAAAACATGTGGATGCAGCTCTATCCAGAACAAAAGGTTTCAGCGGGACTGCAGGATCTGACAATCAAGATTCAGCAAACCAATGACGAGCGAAATGTAGCGTCACCAAACGAAAAGAAGATAACTGTGCAGCCTTCGACTAAGGTTCCGACAGGAATCTTCCTGTCCTACAACGATCATCGAGTGATAGGAGGGGGAGGTGACAAGAGCAAGAATTACGCTCCTGCAGAGACGGCAGCAGAAATTATTGAAGCGGATTGGGAAAACGCCCAAAAAGATGCGTTAAGAGTATTCGATTTAGTACTATCGAATGCGCTTACCGGTTAACGCCATGACATATCCTTCTATCCGCCCTTCGACACCCGGGTTAGTAACAGGACTGTTTTCGCAGACCGATCCAACATTATTTAAACCATCGGAAACTATCGTCGCATCAACGTCGGCGAATCTTAACCGTATAGAGGACGATCACCCCCTGGAGGCAACAACAAATTCGCGAACTGAAAGTCGCCACTTCGCCCCTCCTCGTCCAGCACCGGCCGTTGATCAGCATGCGGGAGTCGATGCAGCAGTAATTCAGCAGTGGGAAGGCCGGGTATTATCAGCCGACCACGAGAAGGGCTTTATGCAGGTTCTTCTTTTTGCGAAACTTGGCCAAGTAGCGGACCACTCTGCCGAAATTTCCCTCTCATGGGTTGCCGACCAAGACATGGATTTGGTCATACCTGGAGCCGTGTTCTACCTGACACTGTACCGGCAACTTCGCCGTGGCAGCGTAAAAAACTCCGAAGAGTTGAGATTCCGCCGACGGCCAGCATGGTCAAAATGGCAGATACAGAGAATCGAAGAAAACGCGAAAATGCTCCGGTCTAAGATGAAGTCAAAGCCAATGGCCGAATAACTTAATGATTGACTACGGCAAAGGCCCAGACGACCAAGAACTGGAGATCATGGTGTTCGGCCCCGGCTACGGCGAAGCTATCGCGGTGCACGTTGGGGAACGCAACTGGTTACTAGTTGACTCGTGCATCGACCCAGATTCCAAACAGCCCGCCTCGTACACTTATCTACAGCAAATAGGTGTACATGCAGACGATGTAAAAGCCATAGTTGAACTAAACCGCTAGCGCGGTGGTGGCGAGAGTCACCCCCGCGTTTTGCATTTTGAGGGAGGGTCGTTCGATCCTGTCATCCGGGAATGTTCCCGAATTGACGAGGAGAACGACATGACTGAACTGCGCCAGCGGATGGACGATGCCATGGTTCTGCGCGGGTTTGCCCTGCGCACGCGGGAGATCTACCTGAATTGCGTCGCGGCCTTGGCCAAGCACTACCGCTGCTCCCCGGATCGGCTCAATGCCGAGCAAATCCAGGCCTATCTGCTCTACCTGATCCAGGAACGCAAGCTCGCCTACGCCAGCGTCAACCAAGCCGCCTGCGCCTTTCGCTTTCTCTTTGGGCAAGTGTTGAAGCAACGCAAGATCTGGCTCGACATCCCCATGGCCAAGGTGCCCAAGCGCCTGCCCGTCGTGCTTTCCCGCGACGACATCCAGCGTCTGTTCGCCGCCTGCACCACCTTGCGTAATCGCACCGTCCTCATGACCACCTACGCCGCCGGACTGCGTGTCTCCGAAGTCTGCGCCCTGCACGTCGGCGACATCGAATCCGCCCCGGACCGCATGTGCCTCAAGGTGCGCCAAGCCAAAGGCGGCAAGGACCGCTACACGCTGCTCTCGCCCCGTTTGCTGGAGACACTGCGTCTGTACTGGCAGACCTGCCGGCCCCGCACCTGGCTGTTCCCGAACAAGGCCGGCGACGGCCCCATGACGGACCAGACCGCCCAGCGTATCTACTGGGCCACCTGCGACCGCGCCGGCTTGACCGATGCCGCCGGTATCCACACCCTGCGCCACAGCTTCGCCACCCATCTGCTGGAAGCCGGCGTCGATCTGCACACCATCCAGCGCCTGCTCGGCCACGGCCACATCAGCACCACCCTGCGCTATTTGCATCTGGCGCAGAGCCGTCTGACCGGCACCCACTCACCGCTCGAACTGCTCGATCTCCCCACCGACTGAGCGGCCATGGTCCGCCCGCTCGGGCTGGCCGAAGTGTTGTGCCGCCACGGCCCCGCCTATCTCGCCAGCCATTCCCTGTCCGCCGCCAAGGCCAAGGCTTGGCGTGCCATCGTCGCCTGCCGTACCGCAGCCCTGGGCGGTTACATCGAAACCTGCGATACCTGCGGTCGCACACGTCAGGTCTATCACTCCTGCCGCAACCGGCATTGCCCCCAATGCCAGACACGGGCCAAGGAAGCCTGGCTCGCCCGGCGTAGGCGCGAGTTGTTGCCGGTGCCGTACTTCCATCTGGTGTTCACCCTGCCCCATGACCTGAATGGCTTGATCGGCCAGTGTCCGCGGCAGGGCTATGAACTGCTGTTCGGCGCCGTCTCCGCCACCTTGACCGAGTTCGCCGCCAATCCGCGTTGGCTGGGCGGCACGCCAGCCTTCTCCTTGGTGCTGCATACCTGGAAGCAGGACTTGGGGCGGCATGTGCATCTGCATGCCTTGGTTGCGGGTGGTGCGCTGACGGCGGCGGGCGCCTGGGTCTCGGCCAAGCGCGGTTTCCTGTTTCCGGTGAAGGCGCTGTCGCAGGTGTTTCGCGGCAAGTTCGTCGCCGCGCTCCAGGCGACGGTGGAGCAAGGCGAACTGCTCGGCACGACGATGGCGCCTACCGAGTGGGCAAGGCTCAAGGCGAAGCTCCATGCCCACGACTGGGTGGTCTATGCCAAGCAGCCCCTGGGCGGTCCGGCGCAAGTGCTGGAGTACCTGGGGCGCTACACCCATCGGGTGGCGATTTCCAACGAACGCATCGTCGGGATCGATGAGCAGTCGGTGCGGTTTCGGGTGCGGAACCGGGAAGGCAAGGGCAAACGCACGCTGGCCTTGTCGGCGGAGAGCTTCATCGACCGCTTCTTGTTGCATGTCTTACCCAAGGGCTTCAAGCGCATTCGCCATTACGGTTTGCTCGGTCCGGCGGGTAAGGCGGAGAGGCTGACGCAGGCGCGCAAGGCGCTGTCGGTGCCGGCGCCCGATCCGGTGGTGGTGGCGTCGGTGGCGGACTTCCTGGAGCGCATCGACCGCCATGCTTGGGTACGGTGTCCCTGTTGCGCGACAGGTCGCTACGTGCCGACGGCAGCCATCGTGCCGGTTGCCCGGGGTTCGCCGTCCTTGCGAGGGCCGCCGTGAGACGCCTGGGCGGGAGCAGGCCGACTTGGAAGATGGCGCAGGGCCAGGCGTGCGCTCGTGCCGAGGGGGCTGGCAGGGGAAATTGTGCGCTGCGCGCGTCGTCCTCTCACTGTCGCAATGGAGCGTTGTTCGAGAAACGGCAGCCTCCGCATCGCCTGCTGTCCATTCGGCATGATGCCAAGCGACTGAATTGCACCAACCCTCGCTTACAATCCCCATAGCTACCGCCAGTCCGGCGGTTCAGTCCAACGAGGTTTATCCGCCGCTATGACCTGCTTCGACCAATCCCGTTCGCCTCTGCGGCGGATAAACGCTTTTCGTTG
>DASUJA010000203.1:0-5407 GCA_036279515.1 Rhodocyclaceae bacterium
GAGAGGACTCGAACCTCCACGGAGTTACCCGCTAGTACCTGAAACTAGTGCGTCTACCAATTCCGCCACCTGGGCACGGGGCGAATCAAAGAGCACGCATTTTATTGGAACCCAGAGAATTGTCAAACAAAAAATCAAAAAATTTCAAGAATTCTTCAAAGCTCTCCGCGGTACGCTGCGCGGATCCGCAGTTGGAAAGAGAGCTTGCGAACTATCCTCATCCGCTGCCGAGTCGCGAGTACATTTTGCAGATACTCGGCGAGCAAGAAGGTGTACCTGTCTCCTTCGAGAGGCTCTGTGAGTTGCTCGATGTGGCGCTGTTTGAGCGCGAACTTTTTCTGCGTCGTCTCGGCGCCATGGCCCGTGATGGGCAGTTGCTGCAGAACCGTCGCAATGACTGGCTGATCCCCGATAAGGCCAACCTGATTCGCGGACGCGTTCAAGGTCATGCCGATGGTTTCGGTTTCTTGATTCCCGAAGTCGAACCGGGTAAGCGGCCTGATAAAGCCAATGACATATTCCTGTCGCCGAAGGAAATGGAGAAGGTGCTCCATGGCGATAAGGCCATTGTGCGCGTCGTCGGTGTGGATCGTCGTGGTCGTCCTGAAGGAAAAATCGTCGAGGTCACTGAGCACACCAACACCCGCGTGGTGGGCCGCGTATTTGAAGAGCATGGCGTCTGGTTCGTGGTGGCAGAGAATCGCCGCATCAGCCAGGACATCCTCATCGCTCCGCCGCAAAAGGGCGACAAGCGCACCCTGATGCCCAAGGTGGGGCAGGTGGTCATGGCGGAAATTCTCGAGCAGCCCAGCAAGCAGTCCCAGCCCATCGGCCGCGTGGTCGAAGTGCTGGGCAACTACGCCGATCCTGGCATGGAAATCGAGATCGCGCTGCGCAAGCACGAACTGCCCTATGAGTTCTCCGACGAAGCCCAAGCTCAGACCGTCAAGCTGCCTGACGTAGTGCGCAAGACCGATTGGAAGGGCCGCGAAGACATCACCAAGTTGCCTCTGGTCACCATTGACGGCGAGACTGCCCGCGACTTCGACGATGCTGTCTATTGCGAACGCCAAGGCAAGGGCTATCGCCTCATCGTGGCCATCGCCGACGTGTCTCATTACGTTAACGCCGGTTCGGCCCTGGATAGCGACGCCTACGACCGCGGCAACTCGGTCTACTTCCCGCGCCGCGTGATTCCCATGCTGCCGGAGAAGTTGTCCAACGGCCTGTGCTCCCTGAACCCGCAGGTGGAGCGCCTTTGCATGGTGTGTGACATGGACATTTCCAACACCGGCGCGGTGAAGCGTTACCGCTTCTATCCGGCGGTGATGTTCTCCCACGCCCGTCTCACCTATACGGAAGTGGCTGCGGCCCTTTACGAGGGCGACGCGGCCATGCGCAAGAAACTTGCGCCGCAGTTGCCGAACCTGGAAGCCCTCGACGCGCTCTTCCGACTCCTGGCCGAAGCGCGCGGCAAGCGCGGCGCCATCGACTTCGACACCGCCGAGACTCGCATGGTGTTCGACGACAACGGCAAGATCTCCCGCATCGAGCCCTACGAGCGTAACGACGCCCATCGCCTCATCGAAGAGTGCATGCTGGCCGCCAACGTCTGCGCCTCCGAGTTTCTGCACGAGCATGAGCACCCGGTGCTGTACCGCATCCACGAAGGCCCCACGCCGGAAAAGCTGGCCAAGCTGCGCGACTTCCTCGGCACCTTCGGCCTGCAACTGGGTGGCGGCGAAGAGCCTCACGCCAAGGACTACGCCAAGCTCATGGAAAAGATCGTAGGCCGTCCCGACAAGGCGCTGCTGCAAACCGTGATGCTGCGTTCCCTGCGCCAAGCCGTGTACAGCCCCGACAACGTGGGCCACTTCGGCCTCGCCTACGAGAGCTACACCCACTTTACTTCGCCCATTCGTCGCTATCCCGACCTGATGGTCCATCGCGCCATCAAGGCTGTGCTAGCGAAGAAACCCTATGTGCCGGGGGATTGGGCCGACATCGGTCTCCATTGCTCCATGACCGAGCGCCGCGCCGACGACGCCACTCGCGACGTGGAGGCTTGGCTCAAGTGCTTCTACATGCAGGATCGCGTCGGTGAAGAGTTTGACGGCAGCATTTCTTCCGTGGTGCCCTTCGGTATCTTCGTCGCCCTGGACGACGTGTTCATCGAAGGCTTGGTGCACGTGTCCGAACTGGGTCGCGACTACTTCCACTTCGACGAAGCCCAACACGCCATGATGGGCGAGCGCACCGGCGTGCGCTATCGCCTCTCCGACCGGGTGCGCGTGCAACTGGTGCGCGTGGACATGGAAACCAACAAGATCGACTTCCGTCTCGTGATGGGCGCCGTGGAGGCTCCCGCAATCCACAAGCCTAGTCAGCCCGTGGAGACTGCCGTTCCAGCGAAGCTGGTCAAGGCAACCAAGATCGAAAAGCCGGCGAAGGTCAAAGCCAAGAAGGCCGCGAAAAAAGCAGCCCCTGCCCCCGTGGAAACTGCCTTGCCCATGGTTTCGCCAAAGGCTCAGTTGCAACCCGTTGTCCAATCTGCAGCCGAACCCTTTGTCGAGTCATTCGTACCTGGAAAAAAATCCGGCAAGAAACCCCGAGCCGCGCTGCTTGGCGGGCAACGGATTCCTCTGCCGGAGGTATCTGTGGCGCCCAAGGTTGAGGTGGCTCCGGTCAGGGCGAAGAAGGCCGCTACCAAAGCTGCGCCTGAGAAGGCAGTCAGCAAGGCAAGCGTCAAACCCAAAGCCAAGACCGTAGCGAAGAAGGCTGCACCGAAGACCGCAACCAAGGCAGCGCCGAAAAAGGTCGCGACCGCCAAGCAGGCCGCTGCACCTAAGAAAGTCAGTCTTGCCAAGAAGGCAGCCGCACCGCAAACCGCGCCCAAGAAGACTGCTGCAAAGGCCCCTGCGAAAAAGGCCTCCAGCGGAAAATCCACGGCCCGCAAAGCATGACGGAAGGGGCCGCGCAGCAAAGCCCCGTCCCGCTTACACCTGAACTGGTCGATGCACTGGACCGGGCCGCCGACCTGATCGCTCAGGCCGACGGCCTTCTGGTCACGGCCGGCGCAGGCATGGGTGTGGATTCAGGCTTGCCCGACTTTCGCGGTGTCGAAGGCTTCTGGCGCACCTACCCGGCCCTTGGTCGGGCGGGCCTGCGCTTCGAGCAGATCGCCTCGCCGGATAACTTCACCTCGCGGCCAGAACTGGCCTGGGGTTTCTGCGGCCACCGTCTCGCCCTCTATCGGGACACTGAGCCCCATCAAGGCTTCCAGATCCTGCGCGAACTCGGCGAGAGTTTTCCCCAAGGCGTCGCTGTTTTCACCAGTAACGTGGACGGTCAATTCCAGAAGGCCGGCTTCGATCCCACGCGCATCGTCGAGTGCCACGGATCAATCCATCACCTGCAATGCCTGGAGCCCTGCTGCCAACGCATCTGGTCGGCGGACGAGGTGCGGCCCGACATCGATGCCGACGAATGCCGCATGGTTTCTCCGCTGCCACGCTGCCCCCACTGCGGCGGACTGGCGCGTCCCAACATCCTCATGTTCGGCGACGGCACCTGGATCAATCAACGCACCGACGTCCAGCAGGATCGCGTGGACCTCTGGTGCGCCGAAGTGGGTCCGCGTCTCGTCGCCATTGAACTGGGCGCCGGGACCGCCATTCCCACCGGCCGTCATTACGGCGAATACCAAGCCCGCGCGCTGATTCGCATCAATCCCCGCGAAAGCACCGTCCGTGGTCCTCGCCAAGTGGGCATCGCCCTCGGCGCACTGGACGGTCTTACGGCGCTACGCGCCAAACTGGCCAAGCGCGGGTTTTTCTCCGATTAACAACTTATTGCCTGCGCTAGACTCGCGCCCTCTCGAACAAGGAGCCTCCCGTGGCTGAAACCCGCCTGATCCACGGCTTCCACGCCGTCACCGCCAAACTGCGCCACGCCGCCGAGGACGTGAAGGAAATCTATCTGGCCGAAGGCCGCAACGATGGCCGTATGCGCGACCTGCTCAAGCTCGCCGAATTTCACAACGTGCGCATCATGCCTGTGGATATGCCTCGCCTCGACGGCATGGCCGGCGGCGCCGTGCATCAAGGCGTCATCGCCAAAGTCGACGCCCGTGCCCGTTTCCTTACCCTTGACGACGTACTCGACGGCCTCGAAGTCCCGCCTCTGCTGCTGGTGCTGGACGGCGTCACCGACCCCCACAACCTGGGCGCCTGCCTCCGTGTGGCGGACGGCGCCGGCGCTCACGCAGTTATCGCCCCCAAGGACAAAGCCGTGGGCCTCAACGCCACCGTCGTAAAAGTCGCCAGCGGCGCCGCTGACACGGTGCCTTACATCACCGTCACCAACCTCTCCCGCAGCCTGCGCGAAATGCAGGAGCGGGGCATCTGGACCATCGGCGCGGCGGAAGAGGCGAGCAAGGATCTCTACGCCATCGACCAGACCGTGCCCACCGCCTGGGTGTTGGGCGCAGAAGGTGCGGGCTTGCGCCGCCTGACCAAGGAAAATTGCGACGAGTTGGCGCGGATTCCGATGTTCGGTGGGTGCGAGAGTTTGAATGTGTCTGTTGCGAGCGGCGTGTGTTTGTATGAAGCGCGGCGGCAGCGGATGGTGAAGGGCTGACAGAGTTCGATTTTTGTGTGAGAGGCGGAAGCGGACAGTTCTATGGCGCTGTCGGCCATACCTCAAAAAACACGTAAACAGCCCCGCTAGAAAGTCGAAGCGCATTTTCCCGGCAGGCCATCTCGAATCTATTCGTGCAGATGATGGCGAGCTGATTTGTGGTGTCCTGCCAGTCCTTGGCTGCGCGCCACTATGCCGCCGCTACGACGGTGGGGTATTGCTTGCTCAATGGGCCTTGCCCGAAGGCTTCTAATTGGTGCCGTACTGCGTACTGAGCAACTAGTAGATCCTGGGTTTTGCGTATCGATATTCCCTGTGCATGCATGGTGACGACTTTGTCGTCGAGCCGGTGAAACGTCGATCCTCAGTAGCCCTTCGTCGGTCAGAACGGTCTAACCTTTCGCGCTCAATCAGCGCTTTGCACAGGTGTTGAGGCCGATGCAGCGAGCGATGTGTAGGGCATCTCGGCCATGCTGATTGAGGACGTCCTCGCGGATCTTCCTTAATTCCGGCCGGTGGCTCAGTCTTGGTCGCCCCTAGTTGGGGGCCTCCATATTCTTCTGAATTCGCCGTAAGAGCCGCCGCAGGAACTCTGCTTCATCCTCGGTGAAGCCCGTGAACGCCTTGTCCACCGTTGCCTGGGCCAAGGGCAGGATTGAATCAGCCAAGGTCTTGCCAAGATCCGTCAATTCCACATCGGTGGCCCGTCGGTCAGTTTCCGATGCTTTGCGTAGCAGAAGCTGTCTTTCTTCCATGGCGCTTAACAATC
>DASUJA010000204.1:0-3263 GCA_036279515.1 Rhodocyclaceae bacterium
GCGGGCCATGGCCAGGGTGCCGCGAACGTTCTTGAGGCCGTTGGCGGCTTCGTTTTCGATCTGCTCACGGGTGGGCTTTTGCTTCATGCCGGGCTCGAAGCCGCCGCCTTGGATCATGAAGCCGTCGATCACGCGATGGAAAATGGTGTTGTCGTAGTGGCCGGCGGTCACGTAGTCCAGGAAGTTCTGGGCGCTCTTGGGGGCCTTTTCGGTTTCCAGTTCGATGGTGATGACGCCGTGGTTGGTGGTGAGCTTGATCATGATTTTTCCTTGAGAGTAATTCGCTTATTTCTGTTCCGGGAGCAGCTTGACGGATTCGATGACCACCGGGGTGCGGGGCACGTCCTGGTAAAAGCCGGAGTTGCCGGTGGGTACATGGCCGATCTTCTGCACCACGTCGAGGCCTTGGGTGACCTTGCCGAACACCGCGTAGCCGGCGCCGTCAGGGCGGGGATAGTCGAGCATGCGGTTGTCCACCAGATTGATGAAGAACTGAGCAGTGGCGGAGTTGGGATCGTTGGTGCGGGCCATGGCGATGGTGCCGGTGGCGTTCTTTAGGCCGTTCTGGGCTTCATTGCGGATGGGCTTGCGAGTGGATTTTTCCTTCATGCCTTGCTCGAAGCCGCCGCCTTGAATCATGAAGCCGTCGATGACCCGGTGAAAGATGGTGCCGTTGTAGAAGCCGTCCTTCACGTACTGGAGAAAGTTCTCTACGGTGACGGGGGCTTTGTCAGCGGCGAGTTCGATAACGATGGTGCCCTGGTTGGTCTTCATCTCCACTTGGGGATTGGCTCCGTAACCGGCGGCATGGGCTAGGGACGCAAGGAGAAGGGCGCCGGTGGCGGCGGCAGCAGCAAACAGCTTTTTCATGGTGACGATCCGGGAAACGGAAATAGGGGGAGGGCAGGCAGTCTGAAAGGTTCAGGCCGAGCCTTCGTACAGAATCTTCCAGCGCCCGTCTTCCTTGAACCAGTACTGGCGCTTTTTCATCAGGTTGTTGAGATTGTTGCTCTTGTAATCCTGCTCGAAGGTGACGACTACGTAGTCTTCCCTGCCAGGGTTACGGAACATGCTGATGTTGCGGGTCTCGACCTTGATCCACTCTTTGCTGGAGTTGACCTGGCGTTTCTGGTCCAGCCACTTTTGCAGGTTCTGGCCGTCGGCGAAGAACTTTGGGGAATAGTGGTTGGCGTACTTACTGAAGTCGCGGGACTGCCAGTCCTGGCGCCATTCGTCGATCATGCCCATGAGGGATTGGCGTTCTTTCTGCCAGTCGTCCATGGAAAGCCACTCGATGCTGTTGCTGATGATGACCGGCGTGAGGCCGATTTGCAGATTCTTGGAGAGGGAATCCAGATCCTGATTGGTCAGCACCACGCAGCCGTCGGAGGCTTTGGGCGGGCGGGAGTAAGTGTCGGACGGTGTGCCGTGAAGCCAGATGCCGTGGCCCTTGCGGCCAACGCGCTTGTCCCACTCGTTGGGATAGTTGAGGGGGAAGGCGCCGCTGCCGTAGAAGTCGCCGACCTTCTGGCGGGGCAGGCTGGAGGTGACGTGATAGACGCCGATGGGCGTGCGTTTGTCGCCCTCGGTCATCTTCTCGGCGCCCAGCTTGCCTTGGGTGATGTAGTAGTCAGCGACGAAACGGGGCGTGCCCTTGTCGTTTTGATAGAGGTACAGGCGGGACTTTTGGGTATCCACCACCACCGCGTATTTCTGGTCAGCCTGCATTTGCAGCAGGTAGCGCGGCACGTAGTTGGCCTGGGGCTTGGTCTTGTAGCCGCGCAGGCGGACGATGGCTTCTTCGCGCAGGTCGGCCACTTTGTCGGCAGCCTGGGTGCCCCCTTGGCCGAACTGGGTCAGTCGGCCGATGCGGGCCAGCAGCAAGTCGCCCTGGATCAGGTGGGCCAAACGATAGTTGGGGTAGGCCTTGATGAGGTTGTCCGTCTCCCGCAAAGCCTGGTCGTACTTGCCCTGATCAATGGCCTCGAAGATGTGGGCCAGCAGCGGCTCGGGGCCAGAGTCCGTGTAATGGGGCTGGGCCTGGACGCTGCCGCCGAGCAGGCTCAGGGACAGGGCCAGCGCGGCGACGCGGGCAAGCATGGGACGGTGGCGTTTCATCAGCCGCCGATCCTTTCCTGCTGGATCATCCAGCGGCCGCCTTGCTTCACGAGAACCAGCGTCTTGGCGCCGCCGGACTTGAGGTTGGCGGAGGTGTATTGCTGCTTGAAGTGGGCCACAACCTTGTCGGTGCCATCGGGAACGACCTTCAGGTCTTCCACGCTGACACGGATGGTGCCGGGCTTCTTGATGCGTTGATTACGTTCGTTCTCCCAGCTGCTGCGGGACGCGCCGCCGGGAGTTTTGAAATCCTTGGCGTAATGGGAGAGGTAGGCCTTCACGTCCTTCTTGGACCAATCGGCTGCCCAGGCATCCACCATCTTGCGGACATCGGCCGAAGGATCGGCCGGTGTTGCTTTGGCCGGGGCCGCAGGGGCGGGCTTCGCAGCGGGTAGCGGTGCGGCGGCGACAGGTGCTGGTTTGGCTGCAGGGGCCGGAGTCGGTGCCGCGGCGGGAGTGGGGGCTGCCGCAGGTGCAGGCTTAGCAGGCACCGGGATCGCCGCTGCCGGCGCAGCCGCGACAATCGTCGGCGTACCGTTACGGGCAGGAACGCCGCCGCGAGAAGAAACGCTGAACAAATCGCGGAGGACCGAAAGTTTGGTTTGCGTCTGGCCGCCAGCGTTGGAGGACTCTAGTTGTAGGGCCTTGTCGTAGGCCTGACTCGCCAATCGAGCGTAGATGTCGCCTAGGTTCTCGTGAGCCGTGGCGTAGGAGGGATTGGTGCGAATCGCCTTTTCCAGCGCCTGCTTGGCCTTGTCGTACTGCTTCTGCTGGGCGTAGATGACGGCCAAGTTGTTGTAGGGCTCGGGCAGTTCCGGGAATTCTTCGGTCAGGCGATTGAAGACGGAAATGGCTTCGTTGGTGCGACCCATCTCGGTCAGGATCACGCCACGCAGGAAGCGGCCTTGGGGATCTTTAGGCTTGTCGGACAGGTGTTTGTCCACCTGATCCAGCGCCTGACCGTATTGCCCTTGCTTTAAATACTGCTGGGCATCTTGCAAAGGAGCGCCGATTGCATGGCCGGAAAGGCCGAGGATTGCAGTAACGGCAAGGGTTAGCAGACCGTGGCGTACTAAGTGGGAAATAGGGGGCATGCTATACTGGACCGCCTTGCGGGGTGATGCGAAAAGAGTTGTAGACCGGCT
>DASUJA010000205.1:0-18386 GCA_036279515.1 Rhodocyclaceae bacterium
GCCGAGGTAGGCGCGACGGTCGACATCACGATTTCACAGAATGGCGGGTCGCATACCTATCACGCCGTCGCCAATCCGCTAGGGGTGTGGCAGACCACCTTCGATGCCGTCCATGACACGCTCGATAACGGGGCGTCCATGGCCGACGGCCCGTTGACCTTCTCCGTGAAGCAGACCGACGTGGCCGGTAACGTGAGCGACCCGATGGTTCGCACGGTTCCCATTCGCGTCACCCCGGTGGCTCCGGTCAGCGCCATGGTCTTGGCCACAGGGCAGGATACGGGCGTATCCGACCATGACGGCATTACCAAGATCAACGCCCCCACTCTGACTGGCGCAGGCCCGTCGGGAGCGACGGTTCGCATTTATCTGGATGTGAACAAGGATGGCGCCATTGGCTCGGGTGACTCGCTTCTGGGCGAGACCGTCATCGCCAATGACGGGACGTTCACGCTCCAGATCGGTCAGTTGCCGGAGGGGGCTGACAATCTGTTGGCCCAAAGTATCGACTTGGCCAGCGGCAGCGTGAGTGCCAGTTTGTTCCCGCTCAATCTGACCATCGATACGCAGATCCCCCCCCTGACCATTGATCCGGTGACGGGCGACGACATGGTCATCAAGTCGGAACTGGATGCCGGCGTCCATTTGACCGGCAGTGGCGTAGAGACCGGAGCGACCGTCACCGTCGAACTGCAAGCGGGCAGCACTGTCCTCAGCAAGACCGCCGCCGTAGCCGCTGACGGCACCTGGAGTGTGCCGTTCAGTAACGCGGAAGCTCAGCTTCTGGGGGATGGCGCCATTACCATGACGGCGCGTCAGACGGACGTGGCGGGCAATGTCAGTACCGCCACTACCCGCAACTTTTCCCTGATTACGATGGCGCTCGCCCCGGCGGGCATGCTGACCCTGGCTGCCGCCGATGATAGCGGCAGCAGCAGTAGCGACCGGATCACCAATGTCCTCACTCCGCTACACATCAGCGGATCCGTGCCGACGCCACTCAACGGCACCGGCGTAGTGGTGGATGTCTACGACGACAGGAACAACGACGGCGTCCTGGATGCGGGGGAGAGCCTTGCCACCAACGTGACCGTCAATACCGATGGCACCTTCAGTTTCACGGCGGCATTGGCGGAAGGTACGCATAACTTGCGGTCGATTGTGCACAACGGTCTTGGTCAAACGTCCGCGTCCAGCGTGGCGACCCAGATCGTGGTGGATACCACCATCAACGCGCCAGTGTTTACCCAGATTGGCAACGGCAACCAGGTCAATCTGGCTACGAGCCAGAACGTCGGGCTATCCGGTACCGGCGAGGCCGGCGCTCATGTCGCGGTTGACTGGTACGACGGCAACGGGACCAGGCTTTACACGCAAACCGGCATTACCGTAGGAAGTGACGGTAGATGGGTCGCCTCCCTCGATGCCAACGCCCACCTGACCCAGGGCACGCTGACGGCAACGGCAACCCAGACGGACATTGCGGGTAACGTGGCCTCCTCAGCTCCCCAGCCAGTGGTGTACGACAAGACGCCGCCGAGCGTTCCCAGCACTGCCCAGCAATCCGAGGCGAATGCTTATAACGGGGCATTCGAGAGGGAGTGGAACAACGACGGCGTCGTGAGCTGGGGCGAGCTATATCAGGTCGCTGGCAGCGCCTATGCGCCGAGTACCGTGAATGTGGCCGTGGCTGTGGCGGATGGCGTCAGTGTCGGCGACACCGTGACGCTGAACTGGGGCGGTAAGGCCGTCCGGCAAACTGTCACTGCCAACGATCTGACCAATCATTACGTGCTGGTGGGTGTTCCGGGCAACGTCATCGAGAGCGATGGCGAACGCACGGGAATGGCGCTGACGGCAAGCTTCACGGACCAAGTGGGCAACACCGGGGCTGTGTTCAACGTTTGGTCGGGCATCAATGTGTCCCTGGTGAACACGCCGCCGACCTTCGTGCTGGATAGTGCGCAACAGAATCCCAATCACCCCGCCGATGCAAATTGGTACAGCAATCGCGGATTCAATAACGGAAGCGCATCCGGTTTTACCTTGCATGGCACTGCGCAACCGGGCGCCGTGGTTACGATCTACTACGACGCCAACGGCAATGGACAGTACGACGGCGGCGAGCAGACCTTCGCATCGGCCAGGGCCGACAGCAACGGCAATTTTGGTTTGACCATTTTCAACACCTGGGCCGCGGGTACCTATGCCCTGCGTGCTTTCTCTACCCTCAACGGAAAGAACTCTGTTTCTTCTGCTGCCCAGACCCTCGTTCTCGACATGTCGGCGCCGACAGCGCCGACAATCACCCCGACCGATGCCAACTTCGCGGGGGACGGTTATGTGAATGCCGCCGAGGCGCGGGGTGGTGTCAGCATCGATGGTACGGGAGAGCCGTGGGCCACCGTCACGCTTCAGGTCATTAACGTGGATACGGGCGCCGTAAGCGGCGTCCGCCAAGTCGCGGTCGATGGAACCGGCAGGTGGCATTACACCTTGTCCATTGTGGACTGGGGTCAAGCCGGTGAGGGGCACTTGAGGGTGTCTGCGACGCAGCTGGATCCGGCAGGTAATCAAAGCGTGTCGGAAGTTCGCAACGTGCGCTATGACGCCACCGTGGCGGCGCCCACCATCGATCCGGTGAGCGGCGATGGCTACATCAACGGTCTGGAGGCCGACGTTGCTGGCGGCGGTGTGGCACTGGCGGGTGGCGGGGAAGTGGGGGCAACTGTCTCCATCAAGCTCACCGGCGCCAATCGGAGCCTCACGCTCTCAACCGTGACGGTAGGCGCTGACGGACGTTGGCATTACCAATTGTCCCCCACCGAAATCAGTCAATTGGGCGATGGGCAAGTGACTGCGGAGCTGACCCAGACCGACGTGGCGGGCAATGCCTCCGCCAAGAATCTGGCCACGTTCGCTATTGATCGTTCGGTAGCTGCGCCGGTGATAGATACCCTGGCCGGAGACAACATTGTCAACCTCAGCGAAGTCACCAACGGCGTGTCTGCGAGCGGTAGCGCGGAGGCCGGCGCCACGGTCAGGCTGACCCTGACGGATAGCAATGGTGCCACGCGAAGCTGGACGACCGTTGCCGGATCGGGCGGCCGTTGGGCGCAAGCACTGACTGCTCAGGATTTGACAGGCCTTGCCGACGGCACTGCATCCTTGAGCGCCACTCAGGTCGACTTGGCGGGCAACGGCCCGTCGACAGCGGTTGTAGAGACGGTCACGCTGCTTCTTGGCCCCCTCGCGCTGCCGACCCTCAACACGGTAAGCGGCGACGACCGCATCTCCCTTGCCGAGCAGCAAGGAAATCTTGTGCTGAGTGGAACGGGGCCTGCCGGCACTTCTCTGACGCTACAGCTCTCTGGTCCACACGGCAACGTTCCTGCGACCGTCGCCATCGACAACACGGGCCATTGGACCTGGACCCTTTCCAGCGCGAACATGACCACCCTCGGGCAGGGGCAGGTCTCCGTGCGCCTGTGGGCCGTCAATACGACGACCCAGCAATCTTCCGCCGTCGTCGAACACCCCCTGATTTTTGACGCCGCAGAACCTTCGCCGGCAATGCTGGCGGTGGCACAAGACAATGCGATCAATGCGGCGGAGGCCCTGGCCGGCGTGCAGCTTGCTGGCTCCGGCGTGGCCGGGCACATCGTCGTGGTGGACATGACGGGGACCAGTGGGCAGACCGTGGAACGGCGGGTGCAGGTCGGCAGCGATGGCAGTTGGCGGATGGATGCCCTGACCGCCTTGGAATTGCAGACCCTTGGACAAGGCGAAGTCTCCTTCGTTACCCGTCAGCAAGTCACCAATGCCGATACGTCGCAGCGTTCGGTGAATGTCGGCGGAAATTTCCTCATCGACACCATTGCTCCACCATTGCCCTCGGTGAGCGATCCGTCGATGCAGTTCGCTACCACCTACAACTTGACCACCAGCGCATTGGCGGGCGGAGTGACGGCTGCGGAAGCCGCCAATGGTGTCTCCGTTGCCGTGCCGATGTACAAGGTTGGCGGCGAATACGTACTGAAGGCCGGGGATACCATTTCGGTCTATTGGGGGCCGACGAAGCATGTGGACAAGGTGCTGACCCAGGCAGACCTGGACGGTCTGAATGGCGCCTTCATCTTCACCGTGACCGTGCCGGCTTCCGACATCGCCGACTCAGGGAGCGGGCAGAAGAACATCTCGGTCAAATACACGGATGCTGCGGGCAATAGCAGCGGTCTGCTGACCCTGATCAACAACGAGAGTGTCATTGCGCCGCCAGCGGCGCCCACCTTCAACATGGTGGGTGGCGATGGCTACGTGAACCTGTCGGAATACAACGCCCTCGCTCCGGGGGCGCCTCTGCAAATCGGCGGCACGGCCACACCAGCGGCCGGCACCACACTGACAGTCCACCTTAGCAACGGCACGGCCTACCTAGATCGCTTAGGCAGCCTGGACGCCTCAGGCCACTGGGCCATTTCCCTGTCCCCTGCTGAGCTTGTTGCACTGGGCGAGGGCACGATCACGATGTCGGCTACGCTGACTCGTGCCGACGGCGCAGTGGCGAGCTCCACGGGGAGCTTCGTCTTTGACAAGACGCCGCCTAGCGATCCCCATCTCAATACTGCGGGGTGGACGGCTGCAACGGAGGCGAACGCCTCCCCAACCTCGGAACTATCCGGCGGTCTCATCGCCAGTGGCGGGCAGATCACCGAGGCATCCCGGGATGCCCACGTGCGGGTTGCCGTGCCTCTCGACGCGGCGGTGGGCGATTCGGTCAAGCTCTATTGGGGCGACAACGCCACCCATGACGGTGGCAATCCAAACGCCGTCGTCACGGCGACCGTTACCCAGGCGGACATCAGCGCGGGCTACGTGACGGTCGTTGTCCCGGTGGCAAAGATGTCCCTCGTGGGTGACTCTCTCAGCCTCAATGCCTGGGCGCAGTTCGTGGACCGGGCCGGCAACGAAGGCACTGCGTTCATTGCCTGGACTGGCATGGTCGACGCCGTGCCGGTTCCGCCGACGCTCAATCAGCCGGGGTTCGGCGAATGGCTCAACGCGGTCGAGGCTCAGTCGGGCTGGTCCCTATCCGGTGGATGCGATGGCGGTGTCGTGACCGTCACCCTGACAGGTACCGGCGGGAGGGCCGTGACGCGAGACGCCGTGGTGACCACCGACGGAACAAACTATTTCTGGACCATCAACTTCAACGCGGC
Organism: Rhodocyclaceae bacterium; assembly: GCA_036279515.1. Taxonomy (GTDB): domain Bacteria; phylum Pseudomonadota; class Gammaproteobacteria; order Burkholderiales; family Rhodocyclaceae; genus AWTP1-18. The sequence goes on from DASUJA010000205.1 coordinate 5,220, forward strand.
GGATGCGCAAACGCTGGGTCAAGGCAAGGTCGACGTGAGCGTCATCCAGCGGGATACGACCTTCAACCCATCTTCGCCGGCGGTGAGCTCGTTCAAGATCGATACCATTGCCCCCAACGCTCCCATCGTCAATGCCGCGAGCAGCCTTTCCTACGCCCAAACCCAGGCGCCGGTGGACTACACAGGGCAGGCTGACCCCGGCGCACAAGTGACGGTGATCTTTAGCGATGGTAGCAACAGGGTCACACAAACCGCGACAGCCGACGCCAATGGCATCTGGCGCGTAACCCTGCTGCCTGCCGATTATGCGACCCTCGCCAACGGAGGCAGCGGAACGCAGACGACGCACATCTCGGCCCATCAGATCGATCAAGCAGGCAACGCCTCCCCGGATAACACCGGGATAAGCTTCTCGTTCTCGGCCACGGTGATTACGCCGCCGAGCATTCTTTCCGTCACAGGCCTCTCCGGTAGCGACGTGGTGATCAACGCCGCGGAAGCTGCCGCAGGGGTTGATATTGGTGGCACGGGCATGGCCGGCCAGAAGGTGGCCCTGACCTTCACGGTGGGCGGGGTGCCGACCCAGCGGGAAGTCACTGTCGATAATGCCGGCAACTGGACGCTGCATCTGTCGTCAACCGAGTTTGCAAGCTTGGGACAAGGGCGGGCGAGCCTGAGTGCCGTCACACGTACGGCGGCCAATGACTCTTCGGTTGCCAGCACGTTTGCCATCAACGGCGGCACGGAGTTTTCCATCGACACCGTGGCGCCGGTCGTGTTGCAAACCGTGGTCAGTGCCAACGGGTTCAACGGCAATGCCAAGGCGGGCGATACGGTGCAGGTGGTGCTGGTGCTCAGCGAAGGCTTGCAAATCGACACCGCACTGGGTACGCCCACCATCAGTTTGGGCGGGTTTTCCGACAACCTGCCGCGCAACGCGACCTATGATGCTGCGGCAAGCGCGGCGCTCGGCACAAACCAGCTGGTCTTCACCTATACCGTGGGCAGCACAGACAATGCTACGCAGCTGAGCCTTGCCAATGGCGCCTTCAATGCCCATAGCGCCGTGATTACCGATGCTGCGGGTAATCCTGCCAACATGGCGGCTATTTCATCCCCCGCCAATACAGTACGCGTTGACACGGTGACGCCTAGCGCGCCGACAATCAATCAGGTGGATGAGGAAGGAACCGGCACATCGGGTGGCGCGTGGATTAACGTGGCCGAAGCCAATACGGGGGTTCATGTCCGGGTCGGCCTACCGGGCGATGCGAAGGCGGGCGACTACGTGCAGCTGACGCTGACGTGGCCGGGACAATCAAGTCCCGTGACCGTTGAGCAACAAATCACCACCGCGGACGTTGCAGGGGGCGCGACAGCGATCGTGCTCAGCAGCAATACGTTGATGTCCCTGGAGCAGACGGTGACCATGACCGCACAGGTCAAGGATAGTGCGGGCAATGTTTCCGTTGCGTCCGCTCCCCATGTGGTCTCCGTGGATACGGTGCCGCCGACGACCCCTGTGATCGCGGACGGCTGGATGGGCGACGACAAGATCAATGCGGCTGAAGCCGCTCAAGCGCCCGGTACATGGACAAATCTGATCGGCAGCGGCTACGTTGCGGGTACCACCTTCCATGCGGAGCTGGTACAAGGTGCGACCGCTACCGCAATCTCCAGCGGCGACATCACCTTCGCTGGCGGCAACTGGTCCATCAGCGGCGCGGCTCTGCAAGCCCTGGTTGGTGGCTTGGGTCAGGGCGCCTTCAGCATCCGGGTCTGGCAGACAGATTCGGTCGGGAACAACGGAGCGAAGGCGGTTCATGACTACTACAAGGACACCATTGCGCTAACGCCGCCGTCGATCACCGCCATCTCCGGCACCAGCGACCAGGACCACTGGATCAACAAGGTCGATGCGCAAGCGCTTCAGGTCAGCGTGTCCATTGCCGGTACCGGCGCCATGACTGGCGACACCCTTCAGGTGACGGGTATCGGGGCCGCTCCCATCAGCCACGTGCTGACCATTGGAGAAATCACGAGCAGGGTCGTGACCTTGACTATCGATCCTGCTATCGTGGTGCAGGGCGTGGACAAGCACATCGTTGCGAACCTCATCGACCAGGGCGGCAACGTGTCGGTGGACTCGACGGCCAAGATCGTCAGCATCGACACCGAAGTCATCGCGCCGGTGGTGAACGCCACGGGCGTGGCTGCCGGCGTATCCGCGCTGCAAAGCAAGGATCCCCTGGGGGTAGCGTTTACTGGCAGCGGCATCGAAGCCGGTGCCACTGTTTGGATTACCCTGACGAGCCAGAACCTGGGCAACTCCTTCCGCATTGCGCCGCAGGTGGACGCGAGCGGGAATTTCTCAGCACTGCTCAAACCGGCAGACTTCAACACGCTGGGCGAGGGGCCCGTTGCCTACGACATCTATCAAACGGACCTCGCCGGCAACGTTTCGGCCCACACGGCCGGCACCTTCAATGTGGCCTTGAGTGTCGCCCCGCCGGTCTTGCAGGATTTCACCGGCGACAACATCATCGGCGCCACGGAACTGGCGAGCCCGCAGACGCTCAGGGGAACCTCCGTCGCTGGTGCCACGGTGGACGTCAAGGTCTATGTCGGTGCCACCCTTGTGCTCGACAAGGCCGGCATCGTGGTGGGCGGGGATGGTTCATGGGCTACGCAGCTCACCACCGCTGACTTTGGCTTGCTGAACACAGCAGCCGGGACAACCAACTATCAGGCCATCTTCGTGGCGACGGCAAGCCAGGGCGGCATCACCTCCGCTGAAACGCGCCTTCAGTTCTTGGTGGAGAGTACTGCCCCGTCCTTGACCGGGGTGACGCTTTTTGACGCCAATGGCGACGGTGCCAGCAACGATGGACTCCTGCTGACCTTCAGCGAGGCCGTGCGCGTGCGCGACCTATCAAATTTGGCCAATGCCTTTACCCTGCCGGCGGGGAAGACGTGGGGCACGGGTGCCCATATCGAAGCCATCAACAGTGCTTTTGCCAACGGCGCCCAGTACGCAGCCCAGTTCAGGATATTTTTCGGCACGGGGAGCAACCTGGCGACGAATGACCTCATGACGGTGGGGCGTTCCAGCGTCATCGATGTCGGAGGCAATACGCCGGCATCGGACCCAACGTTCAACGTGCCGTCATTGTCGGTGCCACCGCAGCCCGCACCACCGTTCTTGATCGCAGGCGACAACTTGGTCAACGCGGCGGAAAAAGCGACCAGCCTGTCCATTACCTATACGCATGCGGCGGTTCCCGCTGGTGACACGCTCAAGTTGTATATGGACGGTGTGTTGGTCGCAACACAGGCCATGGCGACCAATGCTACAAGCACGACGATAGCCATTCCCTCTGGCAGTTGGCCCGCAGGCGATGGCAACCGGATCGTGACCGCTCAAGTGGTTGATGCGAGCGGTGCCACCTCGATGTATTCCACACCCAAACCGTTGTTGGTGGATACAGTGGTCGAAGGCGTTTCTCGCATGCAGTGGGTGACGGACGCCAATCACAACGGCATCGTCGATGCGGGCGACACCGTTCAATTGGTCTTCAATGAAGGTGTGAATCTTGGCAGCGCGACGTTCTCTTCGGCGTTTGGTACGACAGGCTTGACGAAGACCGCCGCCGATCAGGCTATGGGCGTGGCGCAGACTTGGAACGTAACGCTGGGCGCCGGCGCGACGTTTGCCGATGGGACTGCGCTCCAGATCGGCAACGTTTCTGATCGCGCGGGGAATACGGGGGCGGTCACGACAACGGTGTCCGCAAATCTGGCGAACATGCCGGGCGTGCCTGAGATCGCCAACGTAACCAGCGACAACGTCATCAATGGCACGGAGAAGGGCGTTGCTCCTGTTCAAATCAACCTAACGTCTGCCAAGGCCGGCGACTTGGTGACCCTTTATATGGATGGCGTTGCCGTTAATACGGTGACGGTTGGTAGTGACGGCCAGTCTGCCGTCTCCTTCGTGCCCTCTACAAGCCAATGGGGCGCGGATGGGGAGAGAGTTCTTACCGCCAGCATTACACGAGCAGGGCAGTCCCCCGTTGCCGCTGCGGGGCCGCGCCATGTTTACGTCAATGCGGACTACCAGCATTGGTCCGTAGCCAACAATGCACTTTGGTTTGACCCCGATACGCTGAAGGCTGGCATCGTTGGCGATGGTACTAACAACTGGGTTGCCTCCTCCGGTGGCAGCGTTGCGAGTCAAGCCAATGCCCAGTTTCGCCCCACCGCAATACGACTGGCCAATGGGCATATGTCGGTAATGTTCAGCGAGGATGGCGTTTATGCAAGCGGCACCGTGAATGACGGGCTGTGGTTCTCCGCGCCGACACAAATGGTCATGCCCTCAGGTAGCGGGACTTTCTATGTTGGTTCCATAGCCGAAATGAAAAATCTTTCGGCTCCCTGGATTGCCTCGATTTCCTTTGGGTCGGAAGGGCCCGCCACGAGTTATCACCATGAGTTCAACGGTCAAAATACCGGCATGGGATTCAATAATTTCAACGTAGTCGTCTCAAACGCGAATTCCCTCGGTGTGTGGATGAATAGCTCCTTTGTTTGGGGCGGGATAAAAGACCAAGCCTACAGTTACGTGAACGGCCAACTGATAGCGACCAGCTTGAATCACATTAATTGGCCTTCACCTGCCAATACCACGACCGCCTCGCTTACTGCTGCGCCATCAAGTACAACGGCGACTACGACCAATACCACTAACGGGGATCCCTACGTATATGCCAACTCCTCATGGGCGGGCGCAATTGGCCGATTCATGACGACGACGGCAACTCGGGATAACTGGAACGGATTGATCTCCGACCAGATCGTGGTCAGCGGCAACGTTGGTCGTGCGGCCCAGATGGAAATGGATACCTATTTGGCCCAGAAATACGGCGCCTTGGGAACCTATGTCTCGCCGACAACCGTTGGAGGTACCTACGACTTATCGACGAGCCAACTCTCGGGCGTTCTGCTGGACAACGTACTCTCGCTGAATAGTAGTTCTGTGGGATATGGAAATGACATCGTAACGACCAGCGGTGCGGATTATGTGAGCACCGGCGCTGGGGACGACACCATCCGCATCAAGGACTTGGCATTCCGCTCAATCGATGGCGGACTTGGGCATGACACCTTGGCGCTGGATGCCTCCTACAGCGGTAGCGGAAATGTCTATCTTTCCGATTATGTGAGTAATGCACGCGGTACCTACGGCGACGCGACAAGCAATGCGCGTGTCAATAATGCCGGCTATCACAAGCTGTGGGGTATTGAGGTATTGGATTTCTCGACCGACACGCAGCGTGAAGTTGTGCAAATCGACGTGGCGGATGTGGAGCAATTGTCGGAGACCCATACCCTGGAAATGCGGCTGGGGGCGAACGACGTATTGATGACGCCGACCGGAATGACCGGGGCACAAGGCATCTTCCTCTATCAGGGCGCTTGGTATGACCACGTCTATACCGGAACCGCCAACGGCCAGGCTGCGACGATGTACACGCGCGGCGGTGACAGTGCGCCGCTGCCCGATAGCTTCGCCTACTCGAACGGCGGCAGCACCTTGAAGATCAACTTCGACCATGCCATGTACGGCTCGCCCTTGCTGGGGGATTTTTCCATTACGGGTCTCAATGGTTACTCGGCACCGGCCATCGATGGTGGATCCGTCGCGACTTCCAATATGGGCCAGAGCGTGATCTTCTCGCTGCCCCACGCGTTCTCCGGCTCGATCAAGATCAGCTACAGCGGGACAGCGATGGACGAAGCGGGTCGCGGCTTCGCCACCAAGACCTGGCTGGTGGGAACGGACGGCGGCGACACCTTGGATGCGAGCAAGCTGATTTCGGCTGAACAGACGGCAGGTGTCCTTTTGATGGGTGGCGTGGGCAACGACAAGTTGATCGGCGGCAGCGGAAGCGATGTGCTGATTGGCGGCATGGGCTCGGATACGCTGACTGGTGGCGCCGGTTCGGATACCTTCCAGTACGTCAACGAGGTTCCTGGGGTGGGCGCTGCTGCGGGTCTTGGCGGCACAGGTGGCGACGTTATTACCGATTTCAATTTCGGCAAGACCAACGCACGGGATGCCGACCGCATCGACCTGTCCATGCTCTTTGACCCCAGTCTTGGGGCGACGGGTGATGCGACGCACGATGCGGCAGCATTGACCAGCGGCCAGTACCTGGATATCGTGAAGGTGGTTAATGCCAATGGCAAGACCGATTGGCAACTGTGGGCCGACCGCGATGGCGGCGGCATTTACGGTCTGCTCACTACCTTGCAAAACGTGTCGGACAGCATCGGCGGTACAACCGGCATTACCGGGCTTGAAACCACCAGCGATCTCCTGCGCAAAATGATGGAAGAGGGGCGTTTGGTGATCCATTCCTCGCACGCTTGAAATTCGGGGAGACTCGGGGAGCGCTTCGTCGGTTGCAGCGTTCCCCGTCCTGCACGCATCGGACGCCGGGTGTCTTGATTAGGGCAGGCTGCCGTCCCGCAGTTTGCTCAACCCGGAGCTGAGGCGTCTCCGCTGCCCGCGAAGCCCAGCTGCCGCCAAGCTTCAAAGATCGTCACCGCAGCGGCGTTGGATAAGTTGAGGCTGCGGTTGCCCGGCACCATGGGCAGCCGGATGCGGCGGTCGGGAGAGAACGTATCCAGCACCTCAGCGGGCAAGCCCCGCGTCTCCGGTCCAAACACGAACACATCCTCGTCCCGGTATTGCACTAGATCGTGGCGGGTACTGCCCTTGGTACTGAGGGCAAAGAAGCGGCGGTTGCCCAGGGCGGCCAAGCAGGCGGCCCAGTCCTCATGGACTTGCACTTGCGCGAACTCGGCGTAGTCCATCCCGGCTCGTTTCACCGACTTTTCGGAAAGGTCGAAGCCAAGGGGCTTAACGAGGTGAAGGGTGCTGCCTGTGTTGGCTGCGAGGCGGACGATGTTGCCGGTGTTCGGCGGAATTTCGGGCTGATACAAGACGATGTGAAGCATGGTTTTCCTGGAGGGGCTTCCCGGGTCATGGGGCGTTTAGAGCGGCGCGCATTATGGCTTGCTAGTGGTGCCTGGTCATGGCTTCAATGCCCGGGCGCAGACCCAGTTAGTCACTGAGGCCGCACCATGCTTCTTCAAAGTGCGGGCGAGTTCGTTCAAGGTGGCGCCGGTGGTCATCACGTCGTCGATTACCGCCACGTGCTTGCCGGTGAGATCAACCCGACATTCAAAGGCACCGCGGATGTTCTTCTGCCTCGCCTTCCAGGGCAGTCCCGCCTGGGGCGCGGTTTCCAAGCTGCGTACGCACACGTCCACGGCCAGGGGAATGTCGAGTGCGCGGCTAACGGAGCGGGCGATCTCTACCGCTTGATTGAATCCCCGCGCCTTCAGATGTCCGGCGGAGAGGGGCACCGGCAGCAACAGGTCGGGGCGTTGGGGCGGAGGCAGGGACAGAAGTGCGTCGCCGAGAAAACGCCCCACCGCCAATTGATGTCCGTATTTGAGCGCCTGCACCAGACGATCCACCGGGAAGGCGTAAATCCAACGAGCGAAGGTTTGATCGAAATGGGGCGGGTGAGCCAGGCAGCGACCGCAGATCGTGCCTTCCGGCGAAGTCTGGGCGCAGACGGGGCAGGCGTCGGAGAGAAGGGGCAGATCGTCTTCGCAAGCCCCACAAAGAAGCCGATGGCCGGAAGGGGCGCCGCAGAGCAGGCAGTCCTGAGAGGGGAGCACCACTGCGAGGTACTTAGCGTAGCGGGCCAGGGCAGGTATCATCGCGGCCTTGCGAGAAATCGAGCGGCCAAAGAGCCATCGGCTGCGTCGTGAGGTGTGCCGTCGAAACCGGGAAGAGAGATACCCTTCGACAGCCTCCGGTTATTGGACAAGCCCCACCCCTTTCTCCATAATAATGAATTATGAGCGGGTAACTTGCTGGTTATATGGCGAGTTACCCATCCCTTCCGATCATCTCGATTGTACCCAGCAGGTTCCCCATGACTGTCACTGCCGCCCAAACCGCGGGCAAGACTGCCGCTATTCCTTCGTCCGCCGAGGCGTCCAAGCGTTGGACCACCGCCGAGGTGGAAGCCTTGTTGGCCCTGCCTTTCATGGACCTCATGTTCCAGGCTCAGCAAGTGCATCGGGAGCATCACAAGTCCAACGGCGTGCAGCTCTCCACCCTGCTCTCCATCAAGACCGGCGGCTGTTCCGAGGACTGTGGCTACTGCTCCCAGTCCGCCCGCCACGAGCAGGTTGGGCGCGAGGCCCTGCTCGACGTGAGCGAAGTGGTCGCCGCCGCCAAGGCCGCCAAGGACAAGGGCGCCAGCCGCTTTTGCATGGGCGCCGCCTGGCGCGGCCCCAAGGACAAGGATCTGGACGGCGTGATCGAGATGGTCAAGGCCGTGAAGGATCTGGGCCTGGAAACCTGCGTCACCCTGGGCATGCTCAAGGAAGGCCAAGCCGACAAGCTGGCCGACGCGGGCCTCGACTACTACAACCACAACCTGGACACGGCTCCCGAGTTCTACGGCCAGATCATCAGCACCCACAGCCAGAAAGATCGTTTCGACACCCTGGATAAAGTGCGCGACGCTGGCATCAAGGTCTGCTGCGGCGGCATCGTCGGCCTGGGCGAAACCCAGAAGAGCCGCGCCGCCCTGATCGCCGAACTGGCGAACATGAATCCGGCCCCCGAGTCCGTGCCCATCAACAATCTGGTGCCCATCCCCGGCACCCCTCTGGCCGACGCCGATCCCATCGACCCCTTCGACTTCGTGCGCATCATCGCTGTCGCCCGCATCACCATGCCCAAGAGCATGGTGCGCCTGTCCGCCGGCCGCCAGGAGATGAGCGACGAGCTGCAAGCCATGTGCTTCATGGCCGGCGCCAACTCCATCTTCTACGGCGACAAGCTGCTGACTGCCGGCAATCCCGAAGCGGATCGGGACGAGGCGCTGTTCAAGCGTTTGAAGATCACCACGACGCTTTGATTGGATAGCCATTTGTAGGAGGGCCGCCTCGGCCCGACGGCAGTGCGTGCAAAATCGCCGCTGTCGGGCCGAGGCGGCCCTCCTACGTTTCACGTTAGCTGTCGAAAGCCCCCCATGCCCGTCCTACACGACTTTCTGCCAAGCAATTCAGCGCAAGTCAATGCGCTGGCTTTGCGGGCATTTGAGCAATTCAAGGACTCGTATCTCGACTGGCCTGGATTTCGAGAAAAAATCGGAAACATGTCCGCGCTCGCCGATGTTGGTGAAATTATTGTTGCTGAAGTTGACGGTCAAATCGTTGGCGCTGTCGCCTATGTCGGCCCGTGCGGTCCCAAAGCGGAGTTTTTTCGGCCCGAGTGGCCGATCATGCGAATGCTCGTCGTTGGGCCCGATTTCCGCGGACGTGGTATCGGTCACGCATTGGCGCAAGAATGTCTTCGCCGTGCCAAGCGCGACGGCGCGTCCGTTTTCGCTCTACACACGAGCAAACTCATGCACGTTGCTTTGCCCATGTACCAACGCATGGGGTTTCAGTGGGTGGCCGACACACCACCAATACACGGGGTTGAATATGGTGTCTATGCCAAAGAACTCGACGGCTAACCCGGCGCGGCACTGCGCGGTAAAGCGTCGTAGCGCCCCTGATCTTGAACGATAGCCGCCATGCGCAACGACTTTAGCCACGCCGCATCCACCTACGACGAAGCCGCCGTCCTCGCCCGCGAGGTGGGACTGCGCATGGCCGAGCGGCTCGACTACGTGCGCATCGAGCCGCGTCGCGTGGCCGATATCGGCTGCGCCACCGGCGACGGCATCGCCGATCTGGTAGCCCGCTATCCCAAGGCCTTGCCGGTGGCAGTGGATTTCGCCCGACCCATGCTGGACGCGGTGAAGGCTCGCAGCGGCTTTCTGGATCGACTGCGTGGTCGTGCGCCGCGACTGGTGAATGCGGACGTGCGCCAGCTCCCTATCGCTAACGGCAGTCTCGATCTGATCTGGTCCAACCTGATGCTCCACTGGCTGGACGATCCGCTGCCCGCCTTCAAGGAGCTACATCGCAGTCTCTCGGTCGGCGGCCTATTCACCTTCAGCATGCTCGGCCCCGATACGCTGAAGGAACTGCGCCGTGCCTTTCAGACCGCCAGCATTGCGTCCAGCCTGCGCCCCTTCCTCGACATGCACGATGTGGGTGACATGCTGGTGGGCGCGGGTTTCGCCGATCCGGTGATGGATATGGAAACTGTGACGCTCACCTATCGCAGTCCTCGCGGCTTGCTGCGCGACCAGCGTCATCTCGGCGTGCGCGATGGCTTGCTCGGCACGCTACCCTGGCGCGATTGGCGTCGCGTGTTTGCCGCGTGGCAGCGAGTGGAAGGGCTGCTGCCCGCCAGCTTCGAGATTGTCTACGGCCACGCCTGGAAGCCAGAGCCCAAGACCATCGGCGATGGTCGCGCCGTCATTCAATTCCACAAGTCTCGTCCCTGAGAAGCTGGCTCCGCAGGGGGGGCGTTATCGCTTAACCACGATGGGGATGATGCGACCCTTGGGCTTGCGCAGATATGCCCCCGCCAGTTGCCGCTGCTTTTCCTGATACCGCCACCAAGCACGGACACCTAGCAGCGTCGCCAGTACCAAGCCGTAGAGCACCGGCTTGAGTACATCCAGCTTCACCAACCAGATGTAGTGAAGCACTGCCAGGATGCCGATGGCGTACACCGTGCGATGCAGCTCCATCCACCGCTTGCCGCCCAATCGACGAATGGCGTAATTGTTCGACGTTGCGGCCAAGGGCACCAGCAGCAGGAACGCCATCATGCCTATGGTGATGAACGGCCGCTTGAGAATGTCGCGAGCGATCTCGCCCCAGTCAAAGAACTGGTCGAGCCAGATGTAGCTGGTCCAGTGCAGCAGGGCGTAGAAGAAAGCGTAAAGCCCCAGCATGCGGCGCAGACGGATCAGCCAATGCCAGCCGGTGAGCTTGCGCAGGGGCGTCACGGCCAACGTGATCATGAGGAAATTCAGCGCCCAAGTGCCGAGGCCGCGAGTCAGGGCTTCGATGGGGTTGGCGCCCAAGTCGTCCTGCTGAAAGGCCCAGCATAGATGGGCGAGGGGAATCAGGCAGAGCAGAAAGACAAGGGCTTTAATAAACGGGATTGCGCGATTCATGGTTAGTCCTAAAAGTACGTCTTCAAATCCATACCGGAGTACAGCTGAGCGACATCGCCATAGCCGTTGAACATCAAGGTGTCGCGCTTGCCGAACTCGCCCAGACGCCGCTCCTTGGCCTGACTCCAGCGCGGGTGATCCACCTGAGGATTCACGTTCGAGTAGAAGCCGTATTCGCGGGCGTTGGCCCTCATCCAGGAAGTCTGCGGCTCCTTCTCCACCAGGCGAATCTTGACGATGGACTTGGCGCTCTTGAAGCCGTATTTCCAGGGCACCACGATGCGCACTGGCGCACCGTTCTGCTTGGGCAGCACTTCGCCATAAAGGCCCAGGGTGAGCAGGGTCAGGGGATGCTGGGCCTCGTCCAGGCGCAGGCCTTCCGTGTACGGCCAATCGAGAATCTGCCGTCGCACGCCGGGCATGTTCTCTGGCTGCACGGCGGAAACGAACTCCACGTACTTGGCGCTGCCGAGGGGCTCCACCTGCGCCAGCAGGGACGCGAGCGGATAGCCCATCCAGGGAATCACCATGCTCCAGCCTTCCACGCAGCGCAGGCGATAGACGCGTTCTTCCAGGGGCGCCAGCTTGAGCACCTGATCGATGTCGAAGGTCTTGGGCTTCTTCACCAAGCCTTCCACCGTGACGGCCCAGGGCCGGGTTTGCAACTTGTCCGCGTAGGCAGCCGGGTCTTCTTTGTCGGTACCGAATTCGTAGAAGTTGTTGTAGCCGGTGACGTGTTTGAGCGGCGTCTGTTTATCCGTGGTGGAAAAGGCGCTCGGCTTGGCGATCAGCTTTTGCTCGGCCTGAGCATCGCCCGGAAGCAAGGCGCCAAGCGCAAGGCCCGCCGACATCTGCATGAACTCGCGGCGGCGGGCAAAAATCTCCGGCGGCGTGATTTCCGATGGCGAGCAGTCGCTGGCGGAAGGACGTTTGATTAACATGGCGGACTCTCTCTATTGGCGGTCTTGTTGTTGTCGTGCGGACCTGCTGCAACCTTACATTGGATGAACAAGGGATGGCGAAAGTTCTTTTCGATGCCCTGGCGGAAGCCTTGGCCACCGGACAGCTGGAACGCAAATTGGCCTTGGTACGTGCCTTGGCCGCCGATTGGCGGGCCGGCGCCCTCAGCCTGGAAGACGGCGCTCCCGTGCCGCCAGTGACGGAGCGCGGCTACCCAGCCAAGCCGAAGCTGGTAGCAGCTCAGGATGTGCCCCAGCGCAAGCCCTCGACACGGGAAGGCTTGGCGGCCCTGTTCCACGCCATCGTCCACATCGAGTGGTCGGCCATCGACTTGGCACTGGACCACGCCTTTCGTTTTCGCGCCATGCCCGCCGGGTATTACGGCGATTGGATTTCCGTGGCGGAAGAGGAGGCGCTCCACTTCGATATGCTGCGTGCCCACTTGCAAAGCTACGGTCACGACTACGGCGACTTCCCCGCCCACGACACGCTCTGGCAACTGAATGTCCGCACGAGCGCCGACGTACTCGCGCGCATGGCCCTGGTGCCGCGCTTGGCCGAGGCTCGCGGCCTCGATGCCACGCCGCCCATCCAGGCCAAGCTCAAACAGACCGGCGACGCGGCGGGCGCGGCGGTGCTCGACGTGGTGCTGAATGACGAAGTGGGCCACGTGGCCTTGGGCGACAAATGGTTCCGCCACTTGTGCGCCGAACGCAAGCTTGAGGTGGAGCCCACCTATCGCCGTCTCATCGGCGAGTACCAGGCACCGTGGCCCGTGGCGCCCCTGAACGAGAAAGCGCGTCTTGCCGCCGGTTTCAGTGCAGACGAATTGCAGCTCCTGGCGGCGGGAGGACGTCGCTGATGAGCCGGCCCCATCTGCCTTCCAAGCTGCCCTCCGTGGGCACCACCATCTTCACGGTCATGACCCAGTTGGCCAATGAGCATGGAGCCATCAATCTCTCCCAAGGCTTCCCGGATTTCTCGCCGCCCGCCGCGCTGCTGGAGCGGGTGGCCTTCCACATGCAAA
>DASUJA010000206.1:0-3830 GCA_036279515.1 Rhodocyclaceae bacterium
TCATGTAGGCAAGATTAACTTCCTTGATGTCGTTGTAGGTATCTGCCGGGCTCATCGTGCACTCCTTGAAATTCAGCCCCTAAGTGATTGAGGCAACGGGCGCATTCTCAGCGGGACGACAAAAGTGCACTAGCGGTGGACGGCGGGATATGAAGTAAGAAACCCAAACGAATGCCTGTAGGAAAAAAACCTACAGGCATCGTTAACTATATGAATTCGCAGAAACCCCGAACGACTCGACGAAATGTCAGCGGATACTTGCAACCGCAATCTGGGGGCGCAAAGAGAAGAAATCAAGAACAAATGCCATGCTAACACGGCACCCCAGCAATGCCGCTGGCACCAATCCCCTGATCAAGGCGGAAAGCTAGAGGGAAATCTAAGATTCAAGTGAAGCGGGTAAACGCTACAGCGTGATGACGGTTAAGGCGTTGCAGGAGTTTGCGCCGACAAGGCGCAATTGCGCCCTCCGGCCTTCGCCAGATACACCCCTTCATCCGCACGCTTAATCAAAGCGCTGACGTCCGCCATGCTCGGAACTCGCTGCGCAACACCAATACTTACGCTACTGCCAAGAGAAACATCGCCAACCGGAATGGCAAGCTTGGCCATGGCCTGTCGCACCCGTTCAGCACAAACCATAGCTGAATCAAGATCCGTATCGGGACAAATCACAAGGAACTCGTCGCCACCCATGCGGCAAATGACATCCTCAGTCCGCAAGGCGGCTTTGATGGTATGGGCCGACTGCTTCAGCATCGTATCGCCCACATCGTGGCCATAGCTGTCATTGACCTGCTTGAACTGGTCTACGTCAATGACCATGCAGGACAAGGGACGGTTGCTACGGATACTTGAGGCCCAATCCTGCTGAAGACGCGCCATGGCATAACGCCGGTTGGGAAAGCCGGTCAGGAAATCCGTTAGCGCTACTTGATGCAGCTTGCGGTTGGTCACCGCCAACTCAGCCGCAAAACGTCGGATATCCTCACGATCCCGCTCCACCTCCTGCTGAAGTCTGACCACACGCTGCCCAGCCCGCAGCCGAGCCGCGAGTACCCTCGGCTTGAGAGGCTTGGTCATGAAATCATCCACCCCGCCCTCAAACGCCTCCACCAAGGCTTCATCGTCCTCAATGGCAGTCAGTATCAGGATGTAGACGCTTCGCCCCTGGATCGTGTCACGCAAAGCCCGGGTCAATTCCACGCCGTTCATTTCCGGCATCATCCAATCGATGATGGCCATCTGTGGTCGCACTTCCAAAGCCATTTCAAAGGCTTCGCGCCCGTTCTTAGCCTCAAAAACCTCGTGCCCAGCGCTTTGCAGCATATTGACCAACAAACTACGCATGCTCAGGTCGTCGTCTGCTACCAACACGCGCAAGCGGTAGCCTTCCTCGCCACCACGAAGCAGGAAAGCTTCGTTCATCTGCGGAGGAGCAGGCAGTTTTGAAAGCTCCTCAAACGGAGGCATTTCCTTGGTTTTCACATGCAACAAGGCACCCCATTCCTGCCACTCCTTCGCAACCTTGTCGCACAAGGCCATCATGGATTCGGCATCGATGGATAGACGGCTGCCCAGCATGAACAGCTCGGGCATCATGGCCCGCCATTCCGACTCCTGAGCCAGACAAATGTCCGCCACATGCTCGGCCACCGCCATGGCAATAGTGAGATGGTAGGCGCGAGACCCCTCCTCAAACCGGGCCCGCTCCGGTACATCATGAAACATCACCGGCTCGGTCAAGACCTTGGGTAGCCCCCAATCCTCCAGCATGGCCGTGGTTAGCTGGCAATGCGTCATGGCAAACGCAGCCTGCTCCGCATCCAACAACACAGGCAAATCCTTACCTGTGGATTGATCCAGCACCTCTGCGTACTCTTCGGGGAAGATGGTAGCCAAAGCCAAGCAGCCCACACGAGCAAGCAAGCCTACGCAAAAAGCCTCGTCGCCAATTGCTGCCCGTGTCCGTTGCATCAGGGCTTGCAGGGCGATGCCACAGACCAGCGAATGAGACCAAAAACGGTCGTAATCAAAGCTCTTGCACTTGCCCGCAGTGAAGTTGGAGAGCAGAGAAAAACCCAGCGCCAGCGTGCGAACGGTAGAAATACCAAGAACAGACAAGGCATCGGGAATCGACGCCACTGGCCGCCGACCGGCAGCCTGAGCGGAATTGGCCGCCTTGATCAGGCGCCCGGCGAAAGCCGGATCTGCGCCGATTGCGCGACCAAGCTCATTAAGAGGAACGTCTTCCTTTTGCGTCAGACGAACAATGGCAAGTGCGGCGCCCTTGGGTGACGGCAACTCCCCGGTTGCTTTGAGTTGTTCAAACTTGGAAATATCGATGGGAGTCATCAAGAAAAATCCTGCAACCACGACCGCCCGCCACTGGGCTAAGGGCACCACGTTCAACCCAAGGGCCGAACTGCCAGACATATTACTGAAGAATTAGTCCGGGTTTTACCATACCCCACCCTGCACAGAACCCGGGGTACAATTTTTCGATGTATCCCGCCGTTCATTTTTGCTCGGTCTGTGGAGCTCCTGTTACCCAGGAGATTCCACCAGGCGACAACCTTCTCCGACACGTCTGTTCGGCTTGCCGGACAGTTCATTATCAAAATCCCCGCATGGTGGTGGGTACCTTGCCTATCTGGGAAGATCAGGTACTGCTTTGCCGCCGAGCCATAGAACCTCGTCGCGGATTCTGGACGCTCCCCGCCGGATTCATGGAGAAAGGGGAAAGCCTGGAACAGGCAGCGACGCGGGAGACCACGGAAGAAGCCGGCTGCCAGATAGAACTAAACAACCTGTTCTCCCTGGTAAGCATCCCCCATATTCACCAGGTGCATTTCTTCTATCTGGCCCGCATGACCACCACTGAGCTCAACCCAGGTGAGGAAACCCTGGAAGCCCGGCTATTCGGTGAAGATGATGTGCCCTGGGATGACCTTGCGTTCCGTTCCGTGGCCTTCACCCTGCGCCAGTTTTTTGATGATCGCCGTAACGGCCGATACACCCTGCACAGCACGGCCCTGGAACCGATCAACTAGCCCGCCATCACCGCCCAGCCTCGCTTCCAGGATCAAACACCACAGGCATTACCAGCGAAAAGGCCTTCCCGCGCAAAGCCTCCGGCTGCCGAGCGCTGGCCAAGGCAGCCCGCAGCATCTGCTGGGCCGCATCATCCAGCAGACGATAGCCGCTAGACCTCTCCACGCTCACTCGGCCCCCGCCATTGGAGGCAAAGGCAACGCGGATATGGACCGTCCCTCCCTGCCCTAACTGCCTTGCTTCGACGGGATAACGCCAATGGGGCCGCGCCTGTATGGCAAGGGCCAGTCGATAGGCGCGAAGATCGTCCTCATCCAGCCCAGCGCTCTCATCGGCAGGCTCGATTGCAGCAGCCGGCAGCACCTTTGCCTGCCCTGTCACTGCTGAACCAGACGGCTGCAAAGTACGTCGATTCCCAGCCAACACGCTTCGGCGCCCCACCTTCCCTGCGCCAGCAAAGGTCCGCGCCGTCGTTGGCGCCACGCGCAACCGGCCATCCAGTCGAGTACGGGAAACAGCAACGCCCACCATCCCTGGCACCCCGCCCGCCGGCATCACCATCATCAAAGCGGGCCAAAGGATCGCCACATGGAGCGCCAGCGACCAGCACACGGCTCGCACGATCCGCCGATTAGCGATGTTTGTGGGAAAAGCCACGGGGGTTTGCTACGCTAGCACCTAGCGCACGCTAGGGAATGTAGGCGAACGGTCATGAGCACTCCCCTTATCCTCACCTTGGATCAGCACGGCGTCCCCCATCGCTGGGTGGATTGGCA
>DASUJA010000207.1:0-2883 GCA_036279515.1 Rhodocyclaceae bacterium
GAGTATAAGGACTTTCCCCCGCGTTTGCAAGAACTGCAATGAAAGCATATCGCCTAAGATGCCGACCATGAATCTATTGCGCGCCCTCGTCACGGTCAGTGGCATGACCCTTTTGTCCCGCATCCTTGGTTTTGTGCGGGATTTCATCATCGCTCGGGTGTTCGGCGCAGGCGCCGCCACCGATGCTTTCTTCGTCGCCTTTCGCCTACCCAACCTGCTGCGACGCTTATTTGCAGAGGGGGCATTTTCCCAGGCTTTCGTCCCCATCCTTGCCGAATATCGAAATCGTCGGGGCGAGGCCGAAACCAAACGGCTGGTGGATCATGTCAGCACCAGCCTGTTTCTGGCGGTGCTGATCATTACCCTGGTCGGCATGATCGCCACGCCAATCTTGATCTACCTCACCGCGCCGGGCTTCTCTTCCGATCTGACCAAATTCGCGCTGACTACGGCCATGACGCGGATCATGTTCCCCTACATCCTGTGCATGTCCCTAGTGGCTATGGCAGCGGGCATTCTCAACACCTGGAGTCGTTTCACCCTGCCCGCGTTTACGCCAGTACTCCTCAACATCGCAATGATCGGCGGCGCCTGGTTGCTGGCACCTCTGATGAACCCACCCGTTATGGCGCTAGCCTGGGCCGTGGTTCTGGGCGGGATACTCCAGCTTGGCATTCAATTACCGGCCCTATCCAAGATCGGAATGTTGCCCCGCTTCAACTTCTCCTTAGAGGATGAAGGGGTGCGCCGTATCCTGAAGCTCATGGCTCCAGCCGTGATCGGCGTATCTGTGTCCCAGATATCACTGATCATCAACACCATCTTCGCTTCCTTCCTGGAAAGCGGCAGCGTGTCCTGGCTGTATTACGCCGACCGGCTCATGGAGTTCCCCGCCGGCATGCTCGGCGCTGCACTAGGCACCATCCTGCTGCCCAGCCTCTCCAAGACCCACGCGGAGGGGCGGACTTCGGACTTTTCCGCGTTACTCGATTGGGGCCTGCGCCTGACACTGTTGCTGACGCTACCGGCTGCCCTTGCCCTGGCAATTCTGGCGGTGCCGCTGCTCTCCACCTTGTTCCAGCACGGCGCCTTCACTGCGACCGATGTGCTGCGCACGAGGGAAGCACTGGTGGCCTACTCCATCGGTCTTTCGGGACTCATCCTGGTCAAGATTCTTGCGCCCGCCTTCTACGCGAGGCAGGATATCCGAACCCCGGTGAAGATTGCCCTGCTCACATTGATAGTGACTCAGCTCATGAACTTGGCGTTTATCGGCTGGCTGCATCATGCAGGGCTGGCTCTCGCTACCGGCTTGGCCTCATGTCTCAACGCAGCGCTTCTCTATCGCGGCCTACGTAAGCGTGGCGTTTATCAGCCGGCGCATGGCTGGGCGACCTTTATGCTCAAGCTAGTCGTTGCGCTGTTCGTCATGGGCGCCCTGCTTTACTGGGGACTGGGCACCGAATCAAGCTGGTTCCGCGGAGGCTCGTTGAATAAAGTCCTGCATCTTTCCGCTTTGGTGATTGGCGGAATTGCTGCCTATCTCGGCAGCCTATGGTTTCTTGGCTTCCGCTTGCGCGACTTCAAGCACCGGACAACCTAGAGTCCTTCTTGATCATTTGCTTATCGAAAAGTCAGCTTTGCCCTGACTAGTAGCTGCATTACATTCCACGCACCCTTTTCCCACCGCATTCGAGGTCCTTATGAAAATCGCTAACAACGTTGCCGACCTGATCGGAAACACGCCGCTGGTCCGATTGAACCGTCTAACAACAGGACTAGGCGCTACGGTCGTATGTAAGTTGGAATACTTCAACCCAGGCCACAGCGTGAAGGACCGCATCGCCGCCGCAATGATCGAAGCCGCAGAGCAGGCTGGCAAGATCAAACCGGGCGTCACTACGCTGGTTGAACCCACCAGCGGCAATACCGGCATCGGCCTCGCCATGGTGGCAGCAGCCAAGGGCTACAAGCTGATTCTGACCATGCCGGAAAGCATGAGCAAAGAACGCCGCCTGCTGCTGAAGGCCTACGGTGCCGAACTTGTCCTAACCCCTGCGCCAGATGGCATGAGCGGGGCAATTGCCAAGGCAAGCGAACTGGCCGCTGGCAATCCGAACTACTTCATTCCCCAGCAGTTTGAGAACCCAGCCAACCCGGCCATCCATCGCGCGACGACGGCGGAAGAAATCTGGCGCGACACCGATGGCACAGTTGATTACTTTGTTGCGGGCGTGGGCACCGGCGGCACCATAACCGGCGTTGGCGAAGTTCTTAAGGCGCGGAAGCCGGAAGTAAAGGTTGTAGCGGTGGAACCGGATGCCAGCCCCGTTCTATCCACGGGTACAAAGGGCCCCCACCTAATCCAAGGTATCGGCGCCGGCTTCGTGCCCGCCATTCTGAACACCAAGATCTACGATGAGGTCATCCGTGTAACCAACGATGACGCCTTGGACACGGCCCGTCGCATGGCCACCGATGAAGGCTTGCTGGTGGGCATTTCTTCAGGTGCTGCCGTATGGTCGGCACTGCAAATCGCAAAGCGCCCTGAAGCGGCCGGAAAACTGATCGTCGTGGTCATCCCCTCCTACGGCGAACGCTACCTCTCCACCAAACTGTACGAGCACCTGAGCGTCTAACCATCGGGCACTCGCCACAAAAAACAAAGCCCGCCAATCGGCGGGCTTTGTTTTTGGATATCGGCTATCGCCGATATCGCACAATCAGGCCTTCTGAATATTAGAAGCCTGCTTGCCCTTGGGACCTTGAGTCACGTCGAAGGAAACCTTTTCGCCTTCCTTCAGAGTCTTGAACCCGGGCATGCTGATAGCGGAGAAATGCGCGAACAAATCTTCGCTGCCATCATCGGGGGTAATAAAGCCG
>DASUJA010000208.1:0-57342 GCA_036279515.1 Rhodocyclaceae bacterium
ATGTTCAGTATGGGATGCATGGAATCCGGGGTGGTGCAAAAAAATTAGCCGCGAATTCTAACAGGCCCCATCCCTTCTTCTCCGCTTCTTCTCCACTCGTCTCACATCCAACGCGCTTTTCGCTTCATGACCTCTGCTCCCTCCGTTCTTTCCGACGCCGATTTGCTGCAACGGGTGCGCATCGTGCTCTCTCATCCTAGCCATCCGGGCAACATCGGTTCCGTGGCTCGCGCCATGAAGACCATGGGGCTAAGCAAGTTGGTGTTGGTCAATCCCCGCAGCTTTCCCGATCCCCAGGCCGACACCATGGCCGCTCATGCGGGCGACGTGCTGGCAAACGCCCAAGTCTGCGGCAGCGTGCAGGAGGCCCTGGTCGGCACCACCTTCGCCACCGCGGTCACGGCCCGTCGTCGGGAACTGGCCGTAGAGCCGGTCTGGGCGCGGGATGGCGCGCAGGAGTTGATTCAGCGGGCAGGGCAGGGCGATGTGGCGTTGGTCTTTGGCCATGAAACATCGGGTCTTTCCAACGAGGAGGTGGCGCTGTGTCAGCGCTGGACCATGATTCCCGCCAATCCTGCGGGATCGTCCCTCAACTTGGCCCAGGCGGTGCAGGTGCTTTGTTATGAGCTGCGCCTTGCCGCCATTGATCCCGGCGAGCCGCCGACGGTGGTGGATGCGGGGCTGCCGGCAAGTCATGAAGAGTTGGAAGGCTTTTTGAACCATCTGGAGCGCGCGGCCATTTCCTCGGGTTTCCTCGATCCCGAACAGCCCAAGCGCCTCATGCATCGGATGCGTCGCCTTTTCAATCGGGCGATGATGGAAAAGGAAGAGGTCGCCATCCTGCGCGGCATGCTTTCCGCCTTTGAAACGGGCCCCTACAAAAAGCCGGACAGCAAGCCCGATTAAGAACCCGACTAAGGTAGTCGGTTTTAAGGGGCTTCCGCTATAATTCCGGCCCCGCACAAGCCTTTCCAGGAGTTTTTCCAGTGTTTGACCGTTTGCGTGAAGACATCGCCAGCGTTTTTGAGCGCGATCCCGCAGCCCGGACGACCTGGGAGGTGCTGACCTGTTATCCCGGCCTTCATGCGCTTCTGTTTCATCGCGTTTCCCATCGGCTTTGGGTCGCCGGTTTCCGTTGGCTTGCCCGCTGGCTCTCCCATTGGGCGCGCTGGCTGACGGGCATCGAAATTCATCCCGGCGCCACCATTGGCCGCCGCTTTTTCATCGACCACGGCATGGGCGTGGTGATCGGTGAAACCGCTGAGATCGGCGACGACTGCACGCTTTATCACGGCGTTACCTTGGGCGGCACCTCCTGGAACAAAGGTAAGCGCCATCCGACCCTGGAAAACGGCGTGGTGATCGGTGCTGGCGCCAAGGTGCTGGGGCCGCTCACCGTGGGCAAGGATGCCAAAGTGGGCTCCAACGCCGTCGTAGTGCGGGACGTTCCTTCCGGCGCTACCGCCGTCGGCATTCCTGCCCGCATCATCGACAACGTGCGCGACGAAGCTCGGGAAGCCAAAGCCAATCAGATGGGCTTTTCCGCTTACGGTGTCAGTCAGAACATGGACGACCCCATGGCCCGTGCGATACATGGCCTGCTCGACCACGCTGTGGAAACCGATCGGCGCATCGGCCATTTGCTCGGTCAGCTCGAGCGTGCCGGCGTGTCGGTGGAAGACGAAGCTGCCACCGCGGATAAATTTGATCCCCGTTCCATCTCAAAGATAGTTGACTGATTTTGTCGGGATGCGATAATCCCGACTGAATCAATCGGGTAATGGTTTGATTTATTACGTTGCCCGGTAGTGGTTAATAAGAAGAAGCACCCCCAACCCCAATACCTATCAACAGAGAACAGAGAGAAAGAAGAGGCGGATCATGAGACTCACCACAAAAGGTCGCTTCGCCGTAACGGCAATGATTGACTTGGCCCTGCGTCAGCACGAAGGCCCGGTCACCCTGGCTGGCATTAGCGAGCGTCAGCACATTTCCCTTTCCTACTTGGAGCAGTTGTTCGGCAAGCTGCGTCGCTCCAAGCTGGTAGCCAGTGTGCGCGGCCCTGGCGGCGGCTACACCTTGGCTCGGGATATGGACGGCATCTCCATCGCCGACATCATTCGTGCCGTGGATGAAGTGCTGGACGCCACCTCCTGCGGCGGCAAGGGCGACTGCGAGGGCGAACAGGCCCCCTGCATGACCCACAAGCTGTGGTCCACGCTGAACACCAAAATGTACGAATACCTGGGCTCCGTGTCCCTGGGCGATCAAGTGCGTGAGCAGCGCGCTGTGTCCGGTCAGGAAGCCCCCGTTGCGGTGCTTCACGACCAGCGTCCCGCTCGTCGCACCGTGCGTCGCTCCGAGGTTCGCGTGGCTGCCTAAGGGCCGCCTGAGTTCGGATAGCAGGTCGCCCCATGTTCGCCCCGGTCTACCTCGACCACAACGCCACGACTCCAGTACATCCCAAGGTACTGGAGGCGATGCTGCCTTACTTCGACGCGCGCTACGGCAATGCCTCCAGCCGCCATGAGTACGGTCGCGCCGCACGCAAGGCGGTGGACGAAGCCCGGCAGCGGGTGGCGGCGGCCGTGGGTGCTCATCCGACGGAAGTGGTGTTCACCAGCGGTGGTTCCGAGTCCAACAACCTGTTCATCAAAGGCGCGGCTGCATGCCTGAAACAGGGATTGGTGGCCGTGTCCGCCGTAGAGCATCCCTGCGTGCGCGAGCCGGCGAAGCTGCTGGCGAAAGCCGGTTGGCAGATGCGTGAAATTTCGGTTGATGCTGAGGGATGCGTGGATGTGTCCGCCTACCAAGCCTTGGTGGCGGCAAAGCCTGCCCTAGTGTCGATCATGCTGGCGAACAATGAAACCGGCGTGCTCCAGGACGTGGGCGCTTTGGCGGATGCCGTCAAGCCGTCTCGCGCCTGGTTTCACACGGATGCCGTGCAGGCTTTGGGCAAGGTGCCGGTGAATTTCCGTAGCCTCAACGCTGCGGGTGTTCATGGCCTCACCGTCTCTGCGCACAAGATTGGCGGCCCCAAGGGCGCCGGCGTGCTGGTGCTGGATAAGCGCGTTGAATTGCAGTCGCTCATTTCCGGCGGCGGCCACGAGCGCGGTCTGCGTTCTGGGACGGAGAATGTCCCAGCCATCGTCGGTTTCGGCCTTGCCTGCGAGCTTGCCGTAGCCGATCTGGAAGCCAAGCAAGCGCGGTTGAAAGTTTTGCGCGATAAGGTGGAGCAGGGCTTGGGCGCCCTCGGGGCAGTGATATTCAGCCGCGAGGCAGAGCGTCTGCCCAACACCACCTATTTCGCCTTCCCCGAAATGGATGGCGAAACCCTGGTTGGCAAGCTGGACCGCGCGGGCTTCGCCGTTGCCAGTGGTGCGGCCTGTTCATCGGCTAATCCCGAGCCTTCCCATGTGCTGACTTCCATGGGCGTGGCGCCGGAGCTGGCGCGGGGCGCGGTGCGCGTGAGCCTGGGCGATGGGAACACCGAGGCACAAGTAAATGATTTCCTGGCGGCGCTGGAAGCGACCATCGGACAGCTACAACGATTGACCGCGATTGCGGTGTGACCCAAGAACAAATAACGAGCCAAAAATACGCGGCACTAATAGGAGTTTTGAAGATGCTTAAGTTCCCGATCTATCTCGACAACTCGGCCACCACGCCGGTGGACCCGCGCGTCGCCGAGAAGATGATTCCTTGGTTGACCGAGCACTTCGGCAACCCCGCATCCCGTTCCCACCAGTTCGGTTGGGAAGCCGAAGCCGCGGTGGAAGAAGCGCGCGCCCAAGTGGCTGCGCTGGTGAATGCCGACGCCAAAGACATCATCTGGACGTCGGGTGCCACCGAATCCAACAACCTGGCAATCAAGGGTGCAGCCCACTTCTACGGCACCACCAAGGGCAAGCACATCATCACCGTTTCCACCGAGCACAAGGCCGTGCTGGATACCGTGAAGGAACTGGAGCGCCAAGGCTTTGAAGCCACTTACCTGCAACCCCAGGAAAACGGCCTCATCACCGTTGAGCAATTCAAGGCGGCGATTCGCCCCGATACCGTGGTGGCTTCCGTCATGGCGGTGAACAACGAGATCGGCGTGATCCAACCCATCGCCGAGATCGGCGAAATCTGCCGCGAGAAGGGCATCATCTTCCACGTGGATGCGGCCCAAGCCACCGGCAAAATGCCCATCGACCTGCAAACACTGAAGGTCGACCTGATGTCTTTCTGTGCTCACAAGACCTACGGCCCCAAGGGCATCGGTGCCCTGTACGTGCGTCGCAAGCCCCGCATCCGTCTGGAAGCTCAGATGCACGGCGGCGGCCATGAGCGCGGTATGCGCTCCGGAACGCTGCCCACCCACCAGATCGTCGGCATGGGCGAATCTTTCCGTCTCGCACGTGAAGACATGGTTGCTGAAAACGAGCGTATTCGCATGCTGCGCGACCGTCTCTACCAAGGCCTGATGGACATGGAAGAGGTCTACGTCAACGGCGACCTGGAACAACGCGTACCCCACAACCTGAACGTGAGCTTTAACTTCGTCGAAGGCGAATCCCTGATGATGGCCATCAAGGACGTGGCCGTGTCTTCCGGTTCCGCTTGCACCTCTGCGTCCCTGGAGCCTTCCTACGTGCTGCGCGCCTTGGGTCGCTCCGACGAGCTGGCGCATAGCTCCATCCGCTTCACGCTCGGTCGTTTCACGACAGAGGAAGAAATCGACTACACCATCTCTCACCTGAAGGAGCGCGTCGCCAAGCTGCGCGATCTGTCGCCCTTGTGGGATATGTACAAGGAAGGCATCGATCTGAATACGGTCCAGTGGGCAGCACATTGACGCTGCGCCTCAATGCGCTGCCCCAAGGGGGCAGGTGAGAGCCCACCCCCTATCCCCCGCCCCAAGGGCGGGGGCAACTGATTAGAAGGAGAAATTAAAATGGCATATAGCGAAAAGGTCATCGACCACTACGAAAATCCCCGCAACGTGGGCTCCTTTGGCAAGGAAGAGGGCGACGTGGGCACCGGCATGGTGGGCGCCCCCGCTTGCGGCGACGTGATGAAGTTGCAGATCAAGGTGGGCAAGGACGGCGTGATCGAAGACGCCAAGTTCAAGACCTACGGCTGTGGCTCCGCCATTGCTTCTTCTTCCCTGGTAACTGAATGGGTCAAGGGCAAGACTTTGGATCAGGCCCTGTCCATCAAGAACACCCAGATCGCCGAAGAACTGGCCCTGCCGCCCGTGAAGATTCACTGCTCCATCCTGGCCGAAGACGCCATCAAGGCGGCCGTGGCCGACTACAAGAAAAAGAAGGAGGCCTGAGGATGATCTCCATGTCTGAAAGCGCCGCCAAGCACGTTTCCAACTTCCTTTCCAAACGCGGCAAGGGCATTGGCGTGCGTCTGGGCGTCAAGACCTCCGGTTGTTCCGGCATGGCCTACAAGCTGGAATTCGCCGACGCAGCGGAGGCCGACGACATCGTGTTCGAGAGCCATGGCTTGAAGGTTCTGGTGGACCCCAAGAGCCTGCCTTATCTCGACGGCACCGAACTGGACTACACCAAGGAAGGTTTGAACGAGGGCTTCAAGTTCAACAACCCCAACGTCAAAGACCAGTGCGGTTGCGGCGAGAGCTTCCAGGTTTAAGCGCCCATGCTGGACGCCAGCTTTACGGACGATTTCTTCACCCTGTTCGGTCTGCCGCGTAGCTACGCGGTGGACCTGTCTCGCTTGGACGCCAGCTATCGGGATATCCAGTCTCAAGTTCACCCGGACAAACATGCCCACTTGGCCGATGCCGACAAGCGCACGGCGATGCAGTGGGCAAGCCGCGCGAACGAGGGCTACCAGACCCTCAAGCAGCCGCTGGCGCGCGCTCGCTACCTGCTTCATCTGGCGGGCCATGATGCGGAGGTGGAGACCAATACCGCCATGCCGGCCAGCTTTCTGATGGAACAGATGGAGTTGCGCGAGACGGTCTCCGACGCCCGCGTTGCGCGCGAATTGGAAACCCTGGAAGACTTGCACGACCGCCTACGCCGGGAGATCAAGGGGCGCTACGGCAAGCTCCAGCAGGTGCTGGATGAGAGCGGCGACTACACCGCCGCCGCCGCGCTGGTGCGGGAACTGATGTTCGAGGAAAAGCTGCTGCATGAAATCGACGAGGGCATTGCCGCTCTTGAAGACTGAGTCGACGTCTGCTGCATTGAGCCGGCGCACCGGAAACGAATAAGAAACCAACATGGCATTGCTGCAAATCGCCGAACCGGGGCAATCGGCCGCCCCCCACCAACATCGACTCGCCATCGGCATCGACCTGGGCACGACCAACTCGCTCGTAGCCACGGTTCGCAGCAGCATGGCTGTTGTGCTCAACGACGAGCAGGGCCGGCCGCTGCTGCCATCGGTGGTGCGCTTTGATCCCGATGGCCGCGTGATCGTGGGCCATGACGCCCAGGCGCGGCAGTCGCAAGACCCGAAGAACACTATCGTCTCGGTGAAGCGCTTCATGGGTCGGGGTCGGAAGGACATCGCTCATATCGAATCCATGCCCTACGACTTCGTCGAAGCTGAAGGTATGGTCAAGCTGCGCACCTGTCAGGGTGTGAAGAGTCCCGTAGAAGTATCCGCCGACATCCTGCGCAGTCTGCGTTTGCGCGCCGAAGCAGCCCTGGGCGGCGAATTGACCGGCGCGGTCATCACAGTGCCCGCCTACTTTGACGACGCCCAGCGCCAAGCCACCAAGGACGCGGCCCGGCTGGCTGGCCTTAACGTGCTGCGCTTGCTCAACGAACCGACGGCTGCTGCCATCGCCTACGGTCTCGACAACGGCGCCGAGGGTATCTACGCGGTATACGACCTCGGCGGCGGCACCTTCGATATATCCATCCTGCGCCTGTCGAAAGGCGTGTTTGAAGTGCTCTCCACCGGCGGCGATTCGGCCTTGGGCGGCGACGACTTCGATCAGCGCGTCTTCTGCTGGATCATCGAACAAGCCAAGCTCGCGCCCCTGTCCCATTCCGACTCCCGCCTGCTGCTGACCCGTGCCCGCGAGGCCAAGGAGTTCCTCAGTCAGCATGGTTCCGTGCCGATCACGGTGAAGCTCGGTAGTGGCGAATACGTCGACGTGACGCTTACGACCGAAGTGTTCGCCGAGATCACTCGCACCCTGGTGCAGAAGACCCTGTCGCCGGTGAAGAAGGCCCTGCGCGACGCGGGCCTCTCCGCTGACGAAATCAAAGGCGTGGTGATGGTAGGCGGCGCCACGCGCATGCCCCAGATTCAGCACGCCGTGGCTGAATTCTTCGGTCAGGATCCTTTGAACAATCTCGACCCGGACAAGGTCGTGGCCCTCGGTGCCGCCACGCAGGCCAACTTGCTGGCGGGCAACCGCCTGCCCGGCGACGACTGGCTGCTGCTGGATGTGATACCACTCAGCCTCGGCCTGGAGACCATGGGCGGTCTGGTGGAAAAGATCATTCCCCGCAACTCCACCATTCCCGTGGCCCGTGCCCAAGAGTTCACCACCTTCAAGGACGGCCAGACCGCCATGGCGGTGCATGTGGTTCAAGGCGAGCGCGAACTCGTCTCCGATTGCCGCAGCCTGGCTCGCTTTGAGTTGCGCGGCATTCCGCCCATGGTGGCCGGCGCTGCGCGGATTCGCGTGACCTTCCAGGTGGACGCGGACGGTCTGCTGTCTGTGACTGCTCGGGAGCAAACCACCGGGATCGAATCCCGCGTGGAGGTGAAGCCCAGCTACGGGCTGTCCGACGACGAGATCGCCGGCATGTTGAAGGACGGGATG
The DNA here is from genome assembly GCA_036279515.1 of Rhodocyclaceae bacterium. Lineage (GTDB taxonomy): Bacteria > Pseudomonadota > Gammaproteobacteria > Burkholderiales > Rhodocyclaceae > AWTP1-18. The sequence continues at coordinate 7,805 of DASUJA010000208.1, forward strand.
AGTAATGCCTCGGACGACGCCTTCCGTCGGGCCTTGCGCGAAGCTCAGGTGGAAGCGCAACGCCTGATCGAGGCCACCCAGTCCGCTCTACGCGAAGACGCTCACCTGCTCGACGAGCAAGAGCAGGGGCAGATCAATGTCGCTATCACCCGGTTACAAACTCAGGCCATGGGCGATGATCGCCGCGGCATCGACGAGGCCATGAGCGTGCTGTCCAAGGCCACGGAAGAATTTGCCGCGCGCCGCATGAACCAGAGTGTTCATCGCGCCTTGGCCGGCAAGAAGGTAGAAGAACTATGACCCAAATTGTTGTCCTCCCCCATGTGGAACTGTGCCCCGAAGGCAGCGTCATTGAGGCAGCGCCGGGCACCACCCTCTGCGATGCCTTGCTCGACAACGGCATCGAGATCGAACACGCCTGCGAGAAATCCTGCGCTTGCACCACCTGCCACGTGATCGTGCGCGAGGGGTTCAACTCATTGGAACCCGCCGAGGAAAAAGAAGACGACTTGCTCGACAAGGCCTGGGGCCTAGAGCCTCAGTCCCGTTTGTCTTGTCAGGCCGTGGTTGCCGAGACGCCCCTTGTGGTCGAAATTCCCAAGTACACGATCAACATGGCGAAAGAAGGAGGAGGCCGGAAATGACGCAATTGAAATGGACCGATTCTCTAGATGTGGCGCTGGCTCTGATCGATGCTCATCCCGATGCAGATCCCACCAAAGTGAATTTCGTGGACCTGATGAATTGGGTGATGGCGCTGCCGGAGTTCAACGACGACCCCAAGCATTGCGGCGAGAAGATCCTCGAAGCCATTCAGCAGGCCTGGATCGACGAGTTAAGCTGAAAAGGCTCGGATATTGAAAGGAAGGGCGATTCCGCAGCTACCCACGGATTCGTCTGCCATGGCGCCGCGCCGATGCCCGATCAAGTAGGAGCGCCATTGGCGCCATTTGCGCTATTGGCCCAGCATTAGTAGCTAGCGTATCTCTCTATCGAAATAAACCGCCGCCTCGTTGCCCTCTGGCGATGTTTCAATGGGAGCGGATTTCTTGACGGCGTCTTGTCGGGCGGGCGTAGCGGCGCCTTGTAATGCTGAGAGACCATGTGCTTTGCTTTGCGCAAGACGGTAGCTTCATTTGATGCAAATCCGCAGACAACTCCTTGAGTTCTTCCTTCAGCAGCCAAAGGGCTCCGCACATTTTGCGGGAGAGCATCAGAAGAGTTTCGGCGGTGGAGCCGGCTTCGTCCCGCTCTTTGTCGATGGAGGCTTGCAAGGCTTCAAGCCTCGGCCGATGATGGCCGCTGCGACTGAGGAAATCCTCGATCAAACGGAGGCGACGGCATTCAAAGGCGTCGGGATCGATCCTTGCCAGAAAACACCATTCGTTGAAGTGGAAATCAAGCTTGCTTTCCATCGTACTCCCCACTCGCTCCCGCAGACGGGTCCAGCATAGAGTCCGCGGAGCCGCAATGCCATGGGCCAAACAGCCCAGGTTCCGCGATGTGGGCTCGCGAAAAGGCAGCCCAATTACATCCTACCCTAGTGGATTAGCCGCCCGCCAGGGAGTTCCCCGGCAGAGCGGCGATCACCCTTCGGGCGTGAGCAGCGAAACCCCCAGCAATGCTCGGCGACGCAGCCAGGGGCTGGCGCGATAACGGGGATCCCGATAGACGTCGTAAAGGCAATCCAAAATGTCCAATACTCGCTTGGGCCCAATGGCATCGCCAAAGGCCAGCGGTCCCTTGGGGTAACCCAGACCCAGCATGACGGCCCGGTCGATGTCCTCGGGCGTGGCGACGCCTTGCTGGGCAATATCGCAGCCGATGTTCACGATGTGGGCCACGATGCGCTGGGCCACGAAGCCGGCGCTGTCGTGAATCACGGTGACCGGCGAACCGTCCGCGGCGAACAGAGCATGGGCCACCTTACGTGTTTCAGGACTGGTGATGGGGGTCGTCATGAGGGTACGGCGCTTGCCGGCCTCCAGGCCGAAGACTACATCGATCGCAATGGTGCGGCGGGCATCCAGGCCTTCATTGCTGGCGCAGGTGGTGGCGTCCGTTCCTCGCGGCGTAATGATGCACAGTGCCTGGTTGCTCGGTCGCAATCCGGTTTCGATGTGACCGCCTAGGTTGGACAGCAGTTGATGCACTGCGTGCCCGAATTCCGGGTGTGCTTGGCTGATCCATAGCGGGGGCAGGGTGTCCGGATTCAGCGTCGGCGCAGGATATTCCTTCAGTGCTTCGGTCGGGCCGCTCATCTTGCCGCCTTCATACAGATAGAAGCCGCGTCCGCTCTTGCGGCCGAGCAAGCCACCCACCAAGCGCTGTTGCGCCAGGTTGGAAGGACGGAAGCGCGGCTCCTGGTAGTACTGGTGATAAATGGATTCCATCACCGGCTGAGATACGTCCAGGGCGGTCAGGTCGAGCAGTTCGCAGGGGCCCATGCGGAAGTCCGCTACGTCGCGCATGATGCGGTCGATCTCGTAGTACTCGGCCACCTGTTCGCCCAGTAGCCGCAGGCCTTCCGTCACCAGGCCGCGGCCGGCGTGATTGACGATGAATCCCGGCGTGTCCTTCGCGCGCACTGCGCTGTGGCCCATGCGGCGGCCCAATTCGAGAAGGGCATCCGAAACCTTGGCATCGGTGAGCAGGCCGTCGATGACCTCGACGATCTTCATCAGGGGCACTGGATTGAAAAAATGGAAGCCGGCGACACGGGTCGGAAGACGGCAGGCGGCAGCAATGGCCGTGACAGAGAGGGATGACGTATTGGTGGCCAGAATGCAGTTCTCCGCCACGATGTCTTCCAGGCTCACAAACAGTTGCTGCTTGATCTCGAGCTTCTCGACGATGGCTTCAACCACCGCCTGTGCCGGGGCGAGATCGGAAAGATTGCTCACCACCTTGAGGTGGCTCACGGCGGCGTCCACTTGCTCGGTATTGAGCTTGCCTTTCTCGGCCAGCTTGGCGAGGGTTTCGCCGATGGCATCGCGGGCTTGCTGGGCCGCGCCTTCCTTGGTGTCGAATAGCAGAACGTCGATGCCGGCCTGAGCCGCGATTTGGGCAATGCCGCGCCCCATTGCGCCTGTGCCCACCAGTCCGAGAGTATTGATGTTCATCAGTTTTCCTTATTCCACAAACCGGACGAATTCCTGGACAGGTGCCCGTTCCGTGATGAGTCGATTGGCCGGTTCGTCCCGGTCCTCATAACCAAGCGCCATGCCGCAGATCAGCATCTGGCTCTCCGGGATGCCCATGATAGGACAAATGATGCGATGAAATTGGGCGTGGGCCTGTTGCGCGCAGGTCTCCAGACCGTAGATGCGGGCGGCGGTCATCACGTTTTGCATGAACATGCCCAGATCCAGCCAACTGCCGATTTCCATGTCCCGATCCATGGCGAAAAAGATGCCGACAGGCGCACCGAAGAAATCGTAGTTGCGACCGAAGTGGCGACGCATGCCGTCCTTGTCATCGCGCGTGATGCCGAGGGCGCCGTAGAGATCCTTGCCGATCTTGCGGCGGCGGGATTGATAGGGCTCGCGCCATGCGCGGGGGTAGTAGCGATATTCCTCCTGGTGTCCCTCGGCGCCGGATTCATAGGCGGCCTGTACTTCGCTGCTGATGCGCTTGCGGGCATCGCCCATACATACGTACGCCTGCCAGGGCTGGATGTTGCTGCCGGAGGGGGCGCGAGAGGCGAGTTCGAGAATGGCTTCAACAGTGGCGCGGGGTACCAGCGTCGGTAAAAAGCCGCGAACCGAGCGGCGGGAGCCGATGGCTTCGCGGGCTGAAATTTCGGTCATGGAGGGGGCTTTCTTCTTGTATGTCCTTGAGCATGATGCACGACGAAACCACGAAATACTTTACGTCCTACCGCCCAGGACAGGCGAGGTGCGAGGGGCGGTCATACATCATCAAACCCGCCCTGGAAAAGCAGAGGGACGGATATTTTTAGGTTGTCGCTCAGCTCTTGTAGCCGATGGGGGCTGGAGCCAGTTGCAGGATGCGCTGATACAGCAGCTCGGCCTCTTCCTTCGGCTTGATGCCGAAGAGGGGATTGTCGTTTTCCTGGAATGCCCGGTAGATGTCGTCCCAATCCTCGGGCGTCAGCACGCGCTCGGCGATGGGCATGAGTTGGTCTTCCTCCTTGCGCATGTGCTGCCATTCCATCTCCACGTAGCGCTCGGCGGCCTCGTAGAACCCGGTGCGAGCGGCGCCGTCCCCCTGTTGAAACTTGATGAGCAGGGTCTTCAGTTCCTCGATCAGCGGATGGCCGTTCTCATGCTCCTGGAGCAACTCGGCAATGATGGCGTCGCCTTCCCGGCTCCGTTTCTTCACCGCCGCGAAGAGGAACTTGTCTTCCTTTGGATGGTGCCAGCGATCGGGATAAGACACGATGTAGTCGAAGATCGCCCGCAATAGCACGAAGTCCGGGGGGATCTCTCCGTCACGCATCTGGCGCACCAGGTAACGGAGGGAATAGAGCACCGCCGCAACGGCGAAGTGTTCGTCCTTGATGATCTGAATGGCCTCGGGGCGCATGGTCTTCTCCGGTTAAACGCGTTCGATGACAAGGGCGATGCCTTGGCCTACGCCGATGCACATGGTGCAAAGGCCGTAGCGGCCGCCCGTGGATTCCAGGTGATTGAGGGCTGTGGTCACCAGTCGGGCGCCAGAAGCGCCGAGCGGGTGGCCGATGGCGATGGCGCCGCCGTTGGGGTTTACGCGAGCATCGTCGTCCGCCAACCCCAGGTCGCGGGTCACTGCAAGACCTTGTGCGGCAAAGGCTTCGTTCAGCTCAATCACGTCCATCTGCGACAGGGCGAGGCCGGTCAGCTCCAGCACCTTGCGCGTGGCGGGGGCGGGCCCGATACCCATGATGCGCGGCGGCACGCCGGCGGCGGCTGTGCCCAGCACCTTGGCGCGGGGCTTGAGGCCGTAGCGTTTTACTGCTTCCTCGGATGCCAGCAACAGCGCGCAGGCACCGTCGTTGACGCCCGATGCGTTGCCGGCCGTCACGCTGCCGTCGGGCTTCACCACGCCCTTGAGCTTGGTCAGGGTTTCCAAGGTAGTGTCGGGACGGGGATGCTCATCCTTGCTGAAAACTTTGGGGTCGCCTTTTTTCTGGGGCAGGGTGACAGGCTCGATTTCCTTGTCGAAGAAGCCTCGTGCGTCGGCGGCGGCCCAACGTTGCTGGGAGCGTAGGGCAAAGGCATCCTGGTCGGCGCGGCTCACCTTGAATTCCTCCACCACGTTTTCGGCTGTCTCGGGCATGGAGTCCACGCCGTGCTGGGCCTTCATCAGTGGATTGACGAAACGCCAACCGATGGTGGTGTCCTCGATCTTGGCGCTGCGGGAAAAGGCGCTGTCGGCTTTGCCCATGACGAAGGGCGCACGGCTCATGCTTTCCACGCCGCCGGCAATGACCAGATCCAGTTCTCCGGCCTTGATGCCGCGAGCGGCAATGCCGATGGCATCCATGCTGGAACCGCAGAGACGATTGACGGTGCTTCCCGGCACTTCCACCGGCAGGCCGGCTAGCAGTGCCGCCATGCGCGCCACGTTGCGATTGTCCTCGCCGGCCTGGTTGGCGCAGCCGTAGATGACGTCGTCCACCTGGCACCAATCCACGCTGGGATTGCGTTGCATGAGTGCCTTGATCGGCAGTGCCGCCAGGTCGTCGGCGCGGACGGAGGATAGGGTGCCGCCGTAGCGGCCGAAGGGCGTGCGAATGGCGTCGCAGATGTATACGGTACGGCTCATGGTGAAGTCCTGAATGAAACCGCCAATACGCCAAGGGTGCCGAGAGAAAGAGTCTGAATCAGTCTTTCCTTGGCGCCCTTGGCGTCTTGGCGGTGAGTGGGTTTAGGGATGCACTGAATAACTCCGTTCGCACTGAGCCCTTCGGCGAGCTCAGGACAGGCTTGTCGAAGTACAAGCCTTGTGGCACGAGGGCTTCGACAGGCTCAGCCCGAACGGTAAACATTTAATCAGCGCTTCCTTAGTAGGTTTCTACGTGGAAACGGGCTTTGGACAGCAGTTGCGGACGGAGCTTGTCCCAGTCCTCGCCATACTGACGGCAGACATCGCGGAAGGCTTCCAGCACGCCGGCTTCCATGCCCTTGAGGCCGCAGATGTAGATGAAGCAGTTGTCATCCTTCAGCATCTGGACCACCTTTTCGGCGCGGTCGCGGATCAGATCCTGCACGTACTTCTTGGGTTGTCCGGGCACGCGGGAGAAGGCCAGGTTGATGTCGAGGAACTCCTTGGGTAGCTTCATCAACGGGCCGAAGTAGGGCAGCTCTTCCGGTGCGCGGGCGCCGAAGAACAGCACCAGTTCGCCGCCTTCCTTCTGGTCCATACGGCGACGGCGACGCTCGGTCATGGCGCGCATGGGCGCAGAGCCGGTGCCGGTGCAGATCATCATCAGAGACGAGCCCGGATGGTTAGGCATCAGATAGGTGGAGCCGTAAGGGCCGGTGACCTGGACCTTGTCGCCCTTCTTCAGATCGCAGACGTAGTTGGATGCCACGCCTCGGGCGGGCTTGCCTTCATGATCCTCGGTTACGCGCTTGACAGTCAGCGCCACGTTGTTGTGGCCGGGGCGTTCGCCTTCACGGGGGCTTGCGATGGAGTACATACGCAGCAGGTGGGGCTTGCCGTTGGCGTCGGTGCCGGGGGGGATGATGCCCAGGGACTGGCCTTCCAGCACGGGGAAGGGCGTGGAGCCGAAGTCGAGCACGATGTGGTGGATGTCGCTGGAGGCGTCATCCGCTGTGAGTCGGTAGTTGCCGGTGACCGTGGCGGTGACCGGGTTGGCTTGGGTGTAGAGATTGACGTAGGGATGGGCGGCAGACCAGGGTGCAAGGGCGGGGCCGCCTTGTCCTGCCTGGGCCGTGGCGGTGATCTGGGCCACAGTGTCCGAGACCGCTTGCTGAGTCGCTTCCAGGGTGCCGGTGAGGACTTCCTGGGCGGGTAGTACATCCCACGAGAGTTGTTCTTCGAGGCTGTAGGCCTTGGTCTTTGCCACCGTGCGCGAGTTGTCGATGGCGCCGGTGGGGCAGGGGCCGATACAGGCATTGCACCAATTGCAAACGTCGAATTTGATGACGTAGTTGCGGGTGTCGTGGGTGATGGCATCGATCGGGCACATCTCTTCGCAGGTGTTGCAGCGAATGCAGATCTCGGGATCGATCAAGTGCTGGCGGACCAGTTCAGCGGCGTTCTCTGTGGGAGCGTTCATTTTGTTTTGGCCTAAGCGATGACTCTGTTTTATTGAGTGAGGCTAGGAACGGCATTCTGCGCCGTTTCCTAGCCTATTACCCCAATGCCCTATTTAGCTAAAGCGGACGTATTCAAAATCCAAGGGCTGGTTGTTGATGCCGCGGGCGGGAGGCGCAATCCAGTTGGCGAACTTGCCCGGTTCGGACACGCGACCCATCAGGGAGTGAACGTACAGGCGGTCTTCTTCGGAAGGCAGCCAGTTCTTGTGCTGGTGAGCCCATTCGGCTTCGGAGACGATCTTGCCATCGGGGTTCACGTTCAGCTCGGCGAACATGCCGATCTTGCGGTGGAAACCCTTGTGGGGCAGGGTGAAGCGGAAGGGGATGCCAAGCTTTTCGGGGACGCGGTTCCAGCGATCCACACCGGCTTGCACGTCGGTGATCCAGTCGTCGCGCAGGCGCTCGTTAAGGGCGGACAGGGCGGGGACTTCGACCAACTTGATGTTGTCGCTGTCCACGTTGGTCACGGTGTAGGTGGTTTCCTTCAGCTGATGGTCGTCGCCGATCTTGGTTTCTTCAAAGCGACCCTTCAAGCCGGTGGTGTAGTAGGTGGCGGCGTTGGAGGAGATTTCGGAACCGTACAGGTCGGAGGTGACGCTGAAGTGGAAGTTCAGGTACTTCTGCAGCGTGGGCAGGTCGATGACGCCAGCACCGCGCAGCTTGACGGGATCGTCGGTCTTCAGTTCATTCATCACTTCGCAGGTGCGCTGAATCACGCGGGCAATGCCGGATTCGCCCACGAACAGGTGGTGCGCTTCTTCGGTCAGCATGAACTTGCAGGTGCGAGCCAGGGGATCGAAGGCGGATTCGGCCAGGGATGCCAGCTGGTACTTGCCGTCACGGTCGGTGATGAAAGTGAACATGAAGAAGGACAGCCAGTCGGGAGTCTTCTCGTTGAAGGCGGTCAGGATGCGAGGATTGTCCTCGTCACCGGAACGGCGCTCGAGCAGGGCTTCGCCTTCTTCGCGGCCGTCGCGGCCGAAGTGGGCGTGCAGCAGATAGACCATGGCCCACAGGTGACGGCCTTCTTCCACGTTTACCTGGAACAGGTTGCGCAGGTCGTAGAGGGAAGGGCAGGTCAGGCCCAGGTGGCGCTGCTGTTCGACGGATGCGGGCTCGGTGTCACCCTGGGTCACGATGATGCGGCGCAGAGTGGAGCGGTATTCGCCCGGAACTTCTTGCCACACGTCTTCACCCTTGTGGTCGCCGAAGTTGATCTTCTTGTCGCCTTCGGTGGGAGTCAGGAAGATGCCCCAGCGGTAGTCGGGCATCTTCACGTGTTCAAAGTGGGCCCAACCGGAAGGATCGACGCTGACGGCGGTACGCAGATAGACGTCGGCGGTCTGGGATTTTTCGGGGCCCATCTCGTTCCACCAGTCCAGGTAGGCGGGCTGCCAATGTTCCAGAGCGCGTTGCAGTGTCTTGTTGCTGGCCAGATCCACGTTGTTGGGGATCTTCTGGCTGTAGTCGATTGCCATTGCTGTTGTCTCCTATTTATCCAAGATGAAGTTGCTGCTTCTGTAACTCGGTTGCTTGCTGGGGACGAATCCCCGCTCTCTGTTGCTTGTCCGGGCCAGTACGTATGCCGGCCCGGTGGGTTGCTGGGTTCTTGTCAGACGCGTTCCCAATTGAATTTCGATTTGACGCCCTTGCCGAAAACCTTCAAGGCGCCGAACTCGCCGACGGCATTGGGGCGGATGAAGATCCAGTTTTGCCATGCGGAGAGGCGGCCGAAGACGCGGGTTTTCATGGACTCGTAGATGCCGAAACGCAGGTTGGCTTCAAGGCCGGTGAGGGCGTCGGGGGAGAGGGCTGCACGCTCTTCGCAGGCGATGCGGATTTCGTCGGCCCAGTCCAGATCGTCGGGGGCGGCGGTAATCAGGCCGACTTCCAGGGCTTCCTGGGGGATGAGCTTGGCGCCGATCTTGGCCTTGACGGCGGCGATGGCGGCTGCATCCTTGTAGAAGCGGGCTTCCAGGCGGGAGATGTCGTTGGCCATGGGCAGGGCGCCGAAGTTCATCACGGAAGGCGTCACGGTGTTGATGCCGGAGCCGTCGGTGGTGTCGAGCATGTAGCTGCGGTCGGCGGCCAGGGCCAGTTCCAGCAGGGAGCCGGCGAAGCAGGAGCCCGGCTCGATCACGGCGTACAGGCTGCGGCTGCTCACGTCCAGACGGGAGAAGGTGCGACGCATGAAGCCCAGGGTTTCACGGACGAACCAGTGGCCCTTGTTTGCGTCGAGGACAGCGTCGTAATCCAACACCACGTCGGCGTTGCCTTCAGTCTTGATGATCCAGAGGCCGGCTTCGAGTTCGTTGGTACGCAGGTTGAGGATGGCATCGTCCAGCTCGCGGGTCATCTGCAGGGGCCACCAGTTCACACCTGTGGCCAGGATGGCGGCGGCGTCCTTGGGGCCGGTGGCGGCAGGCGCCTTGACGGTCAGGGTGACGCTGCGGGCAGCGCGATCCACGACGGCATCCACGTATTCATAGTGGTAGCCCTTGTCGTCGATGGTGCGCTTGAGCGGGGTGAGGGTGACGCCTTGACCGCCGGGACGGTCGCTCTTCTCGGCCAGTTCCAGAGCGCGTTTCTTGATGGCTTCGCCGAACTGCTGTTGCTTGATGACGCCGTCCACCAACTTCCAATCCACGGCACGCTGACCGCGCACGCCTTCCTGGATGGTGCAGAAGATGTCGGCGTGGTCGCGACGCACTTTGCGTTTGTCGGTCACGCGGGTCAGGCCGCCGGTGCCGGGCAGCACGCCCAGCAGGGGCACTTCGGGCAGGCTCACGGCGGAGTTGCGGTCGTCGATCAGATAGATCTCGTCGCAGGCCAGAGCCAGCTCGTAGCCGCCGCCGGCGGTGGTGCCGTTGCAAGCGGCGATGAACTTGAGGCCGGAGTGCTCGGAGGAGTCTTCCAGGCCGTTACGGGTTTCGTTGGTGAATTTGCAGAAGTTCACCTTCCAGGCGTGAGTGGAAACACCCAGCATGTAGATGTTGGCGCCGGAGCAGAACACCTTCTTGGCGCTGTTGAAAACCACCGTCTTGACTTCGGGGTGTTCAAAGCGGATGCGCTGCATGATGTCGTGCAGCTCGATGTCCACGCCCAGGTCGTAGGAGTTCAGCTTCAGCTTGTAGCCGGGACGGATGCCACCATCTTCATTGATGTCGATGGTCAGCGTAGCCACGGGGCCGTCGAAGGCCACTTTGTAGTGCTGATACTTGCTCGGATCGATCTGGTAATCGACGCGCTGAGTTTGAGCGGTTGCATCCATGTCCATGTGTTCTCCTCTACTGGGTGGTTTTTGCTGAATTGCCGGTCAATGCATAACCAGCTGTTTGAGTTTCTGGAAGCTCGATTCCGCCGTGTCTCCGGTGGTGTCGAGGGTGGTATCTGCCTTGCGGTACAAGGGTTCGCGCGCATCGAGAATGCGCTTGAGGTCTTCCATGGCTTCGTCGTTGCCGGCCATGGGACGCAGGTCGCCCTGGGCCATGACGCGAGCCATGTGTTCTTCGGGCTGGGCCTTGACCCAAACGGTGAAGCAGGAGGACAGCAGCAGGTCATAGGTCTCCGACTGGGAGACGATGCCGCCGCCGACGGAAATGACGCCGCGCTCGTTTTCGCGAAGCACCCGTTCCAGGGTGCGTTTCTCGGCCCGGCGATAACCGGCCTGACCATAGAGGGCGAAGATTTCTTCCACCGGCATGCCGGTTTCGCGCTCGATTTCCTTGTCGATTTCAATGAAGGGCGCGCCCATTTCGCTAGAGAGCTGGCGACCCAGAGTGGATTTGCCGGCGCCGCGCAGACCCACCAGGGCCACACGCTTGCGACGTACTGCTTCTTCATGGCCGAAGTCGCGCATGAGGCGGAACACCACTTCTTCCATCCGATGTTGGGGCAGGCGCTCCAGGAAGCGACGGATCAGGCGCTTCTCCACGGTGTCCTCGGTTTCCGGCACCAATACGTCGGAGAGGGATACGTCCAGGGCCTGGGTGATCCGGCGCAGCAGAACAATGGAAATGTTGCCTTCGCCCGCTTCCAGGTGAGCTAGATGGCGCTCAGATACACCTGCGTCGCGAGCCACCAGTTTGCGGGTCATGCCCCGGCGGTCGCGGATATCGCGCACCCGCTTGCCCAGGCCGGAGAGGAACTCCTCATCAGTATGGGGAGCGTCTTCACCCTGGATTTGGTCTTCCTGGTGCTCGTTTTCAATTTTGGTAGGCATGGTCGTGTGCAATAAACTGCAGTTGTTGATGTGAAGGATAGTGCTGGTTTTGAATGCGTGTCAAGAGATATTGTGCATGTTTTTGCATGTTGTTCTTGGCTTTGAGATTTTGCGCTCAGTACTCGTTTCTTTTATCTCATTGAAAACTAATAGTAAGTGTGTATTTCTTCAATTGTGGCTCACCATGATTTTTCAAAGAAGGTGAAATAAACTACTTGACCGCAAAATGTCGATGTGTAGTATATCGCTAGCAGCGGGCGATATGTTGCACTGCGTCAGTATGCGGTGTTCTGCATCCCGTCCATGTCAGCCCCTAATAGTGAGACAAAAGGACAAGACGTGAAACTGGCGAACTACCTGAGTGGTAAGTGGCAAGAGGGCAACGGAGAAGGGCAGTGGCTCTTTGATCCGGTAACCGGCGAAAAGCTGGTGGCGGTATCCGCCGATGGCATGGATCTGGGCGGCGCGTTGGCGTATTCACGTAGCGTCGGCGCCAAGAACCTGCAGGCTATGACCTATGCGCAGCGGGCAGAAATGCTGGGCAAGATCGCCGAAGTGTTGATCTCCAAGCGGGCCGATTACGCCGACATTTCCCTGCGCAACTCCGGTGCCACGGAGGGCGATGTGGCCTTTGATGTGGATGGCGCCATCTTCACTATCAAGACCTATGCCAAGGCCGGCAAGTCCCTGGGCGACGGTCGCTTCCTGGTGGAAGGTGGTCGCATTCCTCTTTCAAAAGACAATGTGTTTTCTGGGCAGCACCTGATGGTGCCCCTGTCGGGTGCTGCTATTTTTATCAATGCCTTCAATTTCCCTGCCTGGGGGCTTTGGGAAAAGGCTGCACCAGCGCTGTTGGCGGGTGTGCCCGTGCTGGTGAAGCCGGCCACGCCCACCGCATGGCTGACTCAACGCATGGTGGCCGACGTCGTGGAGGCCGGCGTGCTGCCTGCCGGTGCGCTCTCTATTGTGTGTGGCTCCGCGCGGGATCTGCTTGATCACGTGACCGAGGGGGACGTGGTTTCCTTTACGGGCTCCGCCGACACCGCGATCACCATTCGCACCAATGCTGCCGTCGTTCGTAACGGTGTGCGCGTGAATGTGGAAGCCGATAGCGTTAATTCTGCGATCCTCGGCCCCGACGCGGTCCCCGGTAGCCCCGAGTTCGATTTGTTGGTGAAGGAAGTGGCGCGGGAAATGACGGTCAAGACTGGCCAGAAGTGCACCGCCATCCGTCGCGTCTTCGTCCCCGCTGCGGTGGCACGGGCCCTCGCCGATGCCGTCGCCGCCCGCCTAGTCAAAATGACGGTCGGCGATCCCCGCAATGCCGATGTTCGTGTCGGTCCCCTGGTCAACAAGTCTCAGCAGAAGGCGGCCCTGGATGGCTTGGCCAAGCTTGGCAGCGAATCCGAAATCGTCTTCGGTGGTCAGGACGGTTTTACCCCCGTCGGTGCGGATGGGGCTACAGGCTGCTTCCTTAAGCCCACGCTCTTTTTCTGCGACAAGGGCTTGCAAGCTCAACACGTCCATGACGTCGAGGTGTTCGGCCCCGTCGCCACGGTGATTCCCTATGCCGACGTGGATCAGGCGATCGCCATGGTTCGTCGGGGTAGGGGTTCCCTGGTGGCCTCCGTGTTCTCCAGCGACCGCGATTTCCTCGGCAAGCTGGTGCCTGGCATCGCCGATCTGCATGGTCGAGTCATGGTGGTGGATGCCGCCGTAGGCGCCAATCACACTGGCCACGGCAACGTGATGCCCACCTGTCTCCATGGTGGCCCCGGTCGTGCCGGTGGCGGCGAGGAATTGGGCGGGCTGCGGGCGCTGGGCCTGTATCACCGCCGTCTGGTGGTGCAGGGCCATCCCGAGTTTCTGGATGCCCTGTCGGTCGGCGGCGTGTCGGCTGGCCCCTTGTCTGCATAAAGAACAAAGCAAGAAGGAGAAAGCATGACCCCGGAGAAGTTCATCGTACTGATATCCCAGGTGACTGCCGCCATTGACGGCAAATCCGTGGATAAGGCGCTGGAAGCGGAGATGAACAGTCGCTTCCCGGCCGGAAGCCCTGTGTTCAACGACATCGCCGCCGCCTGCAAGGCAGGCGTGGAGGCCGGTTGGATGTGCAGCCGAGAGCACGGCGGCATCAAGTTCGGGCGAGTGGCGAAGCCTGGTCCTGAACTGCATGGCTGTTCCATCGACGTGGTTGAGATGAATGACGTGGTCGGTCCTCATCATGTACATCCCAATGGGGAGATCGATCTCATCATGCCTCTTGAGGGCGATGCCAAATTTGATGGTCACGGCGCTGGCTGGCTGGTCTACGGCCCCGGTAGCGGTCATAAGCCCACGGTGAGCGGCGGTCGGGCCTATGTGCTCTACCTGCTGCCCGGCGGCGCAATCGAATTCACAAAATAATCCATCGCAACAATAAGAAAAAACAGCACACCAGCACCTAAGGAGAGAGAGATGACCGACCTGAGCAAGGGCTGTCAGGCTATGCAATTGAGTACAGTGGATCGGAGCGTGAGTCCTCCAGGGATCACCATTCCACGTCAGTACAACGCCGCCCACGATCTGATTGAACGCAATCTGTCGGCGGGGCGTGGCGGCAAGGTTGCCTTCATCGACGACTTCGGTAAGCACACCTATTCCGATCTGGCCGCGCGGGCCAATCGCATTGCCAACGCCCTCACCGGCGCGGGCGTCTTGCAGGAGCAGCGGATTCTGCTTTGCGTGCATGACACCTTCGATTTTCCGAGCGTTTTCCTCGGCGCTATCAAAGCGGGCATCGTGCCCGTGGCCGTGAATACGCTGCTGACTCAGAGCGACTACGAATACATGTTGAGCGACAGCCGCGCTCAGGTCGCTGTGGTGTCCCACGCGCTGCTGCCCTTGTTCGAGCCCCTGTTGGGGAAAGTGCCCACCTTGAAGCGCCTGGTAGTGGCCGGTGCGCCGGAGAGTCATTCGGACTCGCTTGTCGCTTTCATCAGAGATGCCTCAGACGTATTTCCTCCAGCGGCGACCACCTGTGACGACGCCTGCTTCTGGCTTTATTCCTCCGGTTCCACGGGGGCACCCAAGGGCACTGTGCACGTGCATAGCAGCCTGATTCAGACGGCGGAGCTGTTTGCCGTGCCCATGCTGGGCATCAACGAGAACGACGTGGTGTTCTCCGCCGCCAAGCTGTTCTTCGCCTACGGCCTCGGCAACGGTCTGACCTTTCCCATGGCGGTGGGTGCCACGGCGGTGCTCATGGCCGAACGGCCAACGCCTGATGCAACCTTCAAGCGCATGGTGGATCACCAGCCCACCATCTTTTACGGTGCTCCCACGGGTTACGCAGGAATGTTGGCGTCGCCCAAGCTGCCCGCCAAGTCGGATGTTTCCCTGCGCTTGTGTTCCTCTGCCGGCGAAGCTTTGCCGGAAGAAATCGGCAAGCGCTGGAAGGCCCATTTCGACGCAGACATCATTGACGGTCTCGGTTCTACCGAGATGCTGCACGTGTTCCTTTCCAACAGGGTCGGCGATGTACGCTATGGCTCTTCAGGCAAGCCCGTACCTGGCTATGCCGTGCGGGTGGTGGGTGACGACGGGCAGCCCGTCGCTGTCGGCGAGCCGGGCGAGTTGCAGGTCATGGGGCCCACGGCGGCGGCCTTCTACTGGAATAACCGAGCCAAGACCCGCGGCACTTTCCTTGGCGAATGGACCCGCAGCGGCGACAAATACACCATGACCGAGGACGGCTACTACATCTACGCCGGTCGCAACGACGACATGCTCAAGGTGAGCGGCATCTACGTGTCGCCCATTGAAGTGGAGTCGGTGCTGATCACCCACGATTCAGTCCTGGAAGCGGCCGTGGTGGGGGTTGAGGATAGCGACAAGCTGATCAAGCCCAAGGCCTACGTGGTGTTGAAGGAGGGCTTCGAGGCCACGCCAGAGATGGCCGAGGCCCTCAAGGCCCACGTCAAGGCGCTGCTGGCGCCCTACAAATATCCCCGCTGGTTCGAGTTCGTGACCGATCTGCCCAAGACGGCGACCGGCAAGATTCAGCGCTTCAAATTGCGTGCGACCAAGTAATTCGCATCGGAGACATTTCTATGATCAACAACGCCATCGCCATCATCCGCGACGAGCACCGCTCCATTGCGTCCGTGCTCAAGGGGCTGCTTAACCATGTGGCTGCCGTGAAGGCCGGTAAGGAAGAGGCCGATCTCTTCCTGTTCAAGGCCATGTTCGACTACATCGAAGCCGTGCCGGAGCGTATTCACCACCCGAAGGAAGACGAGTACCTGTTCCGCTTTCTGCGCCAACGCTCTTCGGAGGCTGCGGCCATTCTGGACGAGCTGGAAGCCCAGCATGTGAAGGGACGCGAAGATCTGGCCGAGCTGCGCAAGATCCTGGACGACTTTGATCAGAGCCCCAACATCCACGCGTTGGATAAGGCGCTGACCGCATATGCCGAATCCCAATGGGATCACATGGGGAAGGAAGATAACGTGGTAATTCCCTTGGCCGAAAAATATCTCACAGCAGAAGACTGGACAGCAATTAATACGGCTTTCGAGGTCAATCGAAACCACAATGCGTGGTAGTTTGTTTTAGCCCTGAAGTAAGTGGGCAACCCCTGGGGATGGGCCGCACAGGCCTGACTCGAAAAATATTGAGGAGAGAGAGTAATGAGCAATAGCCAGGTTCTGAAACGGTTCGGCCTTGCCGCCGGTGTCGCCGCTGCGCTCGCGGCCGGCTTCCAGCCCGCCGCCATGGCTCAGCAAGCCAAGCTCAAGGTGGGCCTGATGCTGCCCGCTACCGGCACCTTTGCCGCCCTCGGTACCGCCATCACCAACGGCTTCAAGCAGTACGTGGCTGAAAACGGCGGCAAGCTGGGCGGGCGCGAGATCGAGTACTACACCGTGGATGATGAGTCCGATCCCGCCAAGGCCACCGAGAACGCCAACAAGCTGGTCAAGCGCGATCACGTGGACGTGCTGGTGGGCACCGTGCATTCCGGCGTGGCCCTTGCCATGGCCAAGGTTGCCAAGGAAACCAACACCCTCTACATCGTGCCGAATGCCGGCGCCGATGAAATTACCGGCCCCCTGTGTGCGCCCAACATCTTCCGCACTTCCTTCACCAACTGGCAGCCTGGTTATGCCATGGGCCAGGTGGCGGCAAACCGCAAGGCCAAGAACGTGGTGACGCTGACCTGGAAGTACGCTGCCGGTCAGCAATCCGTGGATGGCTTCAAGGAAGCGTTTACCAAGTCTGGTGGCAAGGTCGTCAAGGAAATGATGCTGCCTTTCCCCAATGTGGAATTCCAGGCTTACCTGACCGAGATTGCCTCCATCAAGCCTGATGCGGTGTACGTGTTCTTCGCCGGTGCCGGAGCTACCAAGTTCGTCAAGGACTACGTGGCCGCGGGGCTGAACAAGACTATTCCGTTGTATGCACCGGGCTTCCTCACCGATGGCACCCTGGAAGTCATGGGCGATGCCGGGCAAGGGCTGCTCACCACGCTGCATTACGCCGATGGTCTGAAAAACCCCAAGAACGACGCGTTCCGTCTGGGCTATGCCAAGACTTACAAGGCGCAGCCTGACGTTTATGCCGTACAGGGCTACGACGCCGCTCAGCTGCTGGCCGCTGGCCTGAAGGCTGTGAATGGCGATTTCACCAAGCGCGCCGAGATGGTCAAAGCGATGGAAGCTGCCAAGATCGATAGCCCTCGTGGCGCCTTCACGTTGTCCAAGGCCCATAACCCGGTGCAAGACATCTATCTGCGCAAGGCTGAAGGCCGCGACAACAAGCTGGTGGAAACGGTGGTCAAGGGGCTTGCCGATCCTGCCCGTGGTTGCAAGATGTAAGCAGCGCAGCTGCTTACATCTTGCGTCGCAAGTAATTAGACGACACACCCCCCATCCCCCGCCCCGAGGGCGGGGTAGCGCAAGCGCTACCCTTCGGGCATAGAAGGCCTTCCCCCCGCCCCCTTCCCAAGGAAGAGGGTGACGGAGATAGCCGCTTTGCGGAAGAAGAGGGTGTGGTGCGCAGAACAATCCCCTGTCCTTCGGGCCAGGGGCGACAACGGAGAGATTCCGCCGCTTCGGCGGGGATAGAACGGTGAAACAATGGATTTCGCTTCTTTTCTGATCCAGGTGTTGAACTCGGTTCAGTACGGTTTGCTGCTGTTTCTGGTGGCAAGCGGGCTGACCCTGGTGTTCGGCATCATGGGGATCATCAATTTGGCCCATGGGGCTTTCTACATGGTGGGGGCCTACATCGCCTTCGCCTTGACCAGCTACACAGGGAATTTTTTCATTGCCATTCTGCTTGGGATTCCGCTCAGTCTGATCTTCGGCGCTTTCCTCGAGTGGGCCTTGTTCTCCCATCTCTACAAACGCGATCACCTGGAGCAGGTGCTGCTCACCTACGGGCTGATTCTGATCTTCGAAGAGCTGCGTAGCTTGATCGTTGACGACGAGGTGCATGGGGTCGCCATTCCCGACATCTTCGCTGCATCGATTCCCCTCAACGACACCTTGAGTTACCCGGTCTATCGATTGGTGGTATCCGTGGTCTGCATGGTTCTGGCGGTAGGTTTGTACTTCCTGATCCAACGTACCCGGCTCGGCATGATGATCCGCGCCGGTAGTCACGACCGGGACATGGTCCAGTCCCTGGGTATCAACATCAATCTCATCTATCGCACCGTGTTTGCTCTGGGCGTGGCCCTGGCTGCATTTGCCGGCATGCTGGCGGCGCCCGTATCGTCTGTGTTTCCAGGCATGGGGGGCGGAGTGCTGATCATCTCTTTCGTCATCGTCGTCATCGGCGGCATCGGATCGGTGTGGGGCGCGCTCT
Organism: Rhodocyclaceae bacterium; assembly: GCA_036279515.1. Lineage (GTDB taxonomy): Bacteria > Pseudomonadota > Gammaproteobacteria > Burkholderiales > Rhodocyclaceae > AWTP1-18. The sequence goes on from DASUJA010000208.1 coordinate 26,165, forward strand.
TCGCCGCGCTGCTGGTGGGCTTTGCCGATACCTTTGGCAAGGTGCTGCTGCCGGACTTTGCCGGCGCGATCGTTTATGTGCTGATGGCCGCCGTGCTTCTGTGGCGTCCCGAAGGCATCTTCAAAAAAGGATGAGGCCATGAAATTCATTCCCCTCATTCTCAAGTTGATCGTTCTGGGCGCGCTGTTGGCTTTCCCCCTGTTCGATTCTCCCTTTTACACAGAGCTGCTGGCGAAGACCCTGATCTTCGCCATCTTCGCCATGAGCCTGGATCTGCTGGTGGGGTACACCGGCTTGGTGAGTCTTGGTCATGCGGCTTACTTCGGCATTGCCGCCTATGTGGTGGCCCTGATGACGCCCAAGTACGAGGCCGCCAGTTTCTGGATCACCTTCCCGGCGGCCATCGGCATTGCGGCGGTGGCGGCACTGGTGGTGGGCGTCTTCGTTCTGCGCACCAAGGGCATCTACTTCATCATGGTGACCCTGGCCTTCGCGCAGATGGCTTTCTATCTGTTCCACGATACGGCCCTGGGCGGCGGTTCGGACGGTATCTATCTGAACTTCAAACCCGACACCACGTTGTTCGGCGCAAAGCCCTTCGATCTGGATAACCCGCAACATCTCTACTACCTGATCGTGGGCATGCTGGTGTTGACCTACCTGTTCCTTCAACGGGTGCTCAAGTCGCCCTTCGGCCGCGTGCTGGTGGGGATCAAGAGCAACGAGCACCGCATGAAGTCCATGGGGTACTCCACCTTCTATTACAAGCTGGCGGCATTCGCTCTGGCAGGTGGCCTAGGGGGAGCGTCGGGGTATCTCTACGCGGTGTTGTTCGGCTTCGTGACGCCGGAGCTCATGTCTTGGCACCAATCGGGCAACGTGCTGCTGATGGTGATCCTGGGCGGCATGGGCAATCTGGTGGGCGCCGTACTGGGTTCCCTGGCCTTCGTCGCCATGCAGGAAGTGTTTTCCGGTTGGACCAAGCACTGGCAATTGATCATGGGCAGCGTCATCGTTGCCTCCGTTCTGTTCCTGCCCGGTGGGCTGTCCCAGTTGCCGGCTCGGCTCAAGGCCGCATTCTTCGGAGGTGCCGACAAATGACTTCCAATACAAGTCCATTGCTGGTGGCCGAAAACCTGACCAAGCGCTTCGGCGGTCTGGCGGCCAATCAGGGGGTGAATCTGGTGCTGGAGCGGGGCAAGCTCCACGCGCTGCTCGGCCCTAACGGCGCCGGCAAGTCCACCTGTATCAACATGCTGTCCGGCGATCTGCCGCCCACCGAAGGCCGCATCCTGTTCTCTGGTCGCGACATTACGCGGATGAGTGCCCATCAGCGTTCCCAGGTGGGGATCGGTCGCAGCTATCAGCGCACCAACATCTTTCCCCAGTTCTCCGTGTTCGAGAACGTGCGGCTTGCCGCCCAGTCGCGGAAGCAGCGGGCCTGGAAAATCTTCAGCGATGCTCTGGGCTATGCGCCTGACCGGGACAAGGCCATGGCGGCCATCGACGAGGCCGGCTTGACCAGCCGCGCCGATCGCATTGCCGGAACCCTGTCCCACGGCGAGCAGCGGCAATTGGAAATCGCCATGGTGCTTGCGACCGAAGCCCAGGTGCTGTTGCTGGATGAACCCCTGGCCGGCATGGGCTCGGAAGAGTCCTCCATGATGGTGGAACTGCTCAAGAAGCTGCGCCCCAGCCGCGCCATCCTGCTGGTGGAACACGACATGGACGCGGTATTCGCCGTGGCCGACGTGATTACGGTGATGGTGAATGGCGTGGTGCTGGAGTCGGGCAGCCCCGAGCAGATCCGCGCCAGCACTCAAGTACAGCAGGCCTATCTGGGCCACGATTCTTTGGAGGAGGCTTTCCATGGCTGACGTGTTGCTGGAAGCCAAGGAGCTTCACACCTATTACGGCAGCAGCCACATCCTGCACGGGGTGGATTTCAAGATCCATCGCGGCGAGGCACTGGCGCTGATGGGGCGCAACGGCATGGGCAAGACCACCCTGATCCGCAGCATGATGGGCCTGGTCAAGCCGCGCCACGGCAAGGTGCTGGTGCGCGGCGACGAGATGACGGGCGGCGCCACCCATCGCATCGCGCGCCAGGGTATCGCCTACGTGCCGGAAGGGCGGGGCATCTTCCCCAATCTGACGGTGAAGGAAAATCTGCTCATGTCCGCCCGGCCCGGTGTGGACGGCCAGAACAACTGGACCTACGAACGGGTGCTGGAAACCTTTCCCCGATTGTCTGAACGCCTGACCAACGGCGGCGGTCAATTGTCCGGTGGCGAGCAGCAGATGCTGACCATTGGCCGGGCGCTGATGACCAATCCGGATCTGTTGATTCTGGACGAGGCGACGGAAGGTCTCGCACCCCTGATTGCCCGCGAGATCTGGCGCATCGTGCGCGAGATCCGCAAGAGCGGCATTGCCACGGTGATCGTGGACAAGAACCACTCGGCGGTGACCTCCATCACCAACCGCTCGGTGATCATCGTCAAGGGCCAGGTGGTATTCGATGGCGACAGCGAGATCGTGCGCAAGGACCAAGCGCTGATTCAAAAACACTTGGGGGTTTGATGAGCTTCGTCACTGTTCAGGGCCGCCGTATCGAGTACGTGCGCCTGCCGTCGGCCCATCCTCGCAAGGGATCGCCTTGCCTGGTGTTCCTGCACGAGGGGCTTGGTTCTGTCGCCATGTGGCGAGATTTTCCGCAGCAGGCGGCTGACGCGACGGGTTGCGAAGCGGTGGTGTATTCCCGCTACGGTTACGGCAAGTCCGATCCCATCACGGCTTCCCACGACGTGTACTACATGCACGACGAGGGCCTGAAGGCGTTGCCGGAACTGCTCGACAACCTGGGCATCAGCAAGCCCATCCTGTTTGGCCATAGCGACGGTGCTTCCATTTCCCTGATCCACGCCGGGGGAGCGGGCCGGGATTTGGCGGGCGTCATCGTCATGGCGCCGCACCTGATGGTGGAGGCCGTTTGCATTAGCAGTATCGAAGCGGCCAAGGTGGCTTATGACAACACTGAAACCCGCTTGCGGGAACGGTTGGCGAAGTTCCATGCCAACGTGGATTCCGCTTTCCGGGGATGGAACGACATCTGGCTGCATCCAGAGTTTTTGCGCTGGAATATCGAGGAATACATTCCCCGGATTCAGGCGCCCATCCTTGCCATTCAAGGCGAGGACGACGAATACGGCACCATGGAACAGATCGACCGCATCGCCCGTTTGGCTCCCGACGTGGAACTGGCGAAATTGGCCGACTGCCGCCATTCGCCCCATAAGGATCAACCCCAGGCTGTCATAGACGCAGTCAAGGAGTTCATTTCCCGGCTGCGAGGAGATTGAGATGGTTTTTCAACGCAAGAAACAGATTCGTTTTTCCCACTGCGATCCTGCCGGCATCGGCTTCTATCCCCGCTACGTGGCGCTCTTCAACGAGACCGTGGAAGACTGGTTCGCCGACGGACTGGGCGTGAATTTTTTTTCGTTGCACGACGAGCACAAGCTTGGCATCCCCACTGTGCGCCTGGAAGTGGATTTCAAACAGCCCAGTCGCTACGGCGACATCCTGACCTTCGAGTTGCGCGTGCTGGACATGGGCAACACCTCCGCGACGCTGGAGATCGTGGCTCGCGGCGAGGATGAGGCCATCCGCATCCGCGGCATCCTCAAGGTCGTGCTGGTCTCTCTGGGCGACCTGCGGCCCCAGCCTTGGAGCGATTTCTGGCGGCTCCAATTCGGGCGCTACTTGGAAAAGGCAGCAACATGAGCACTGTGGACTACAGCCATTACACCGGCCTAAAGGTCGTCAAGACCGAGGACGGCATCGCCGAAGTCGTCATGGGGGCAGAGGGCAAGTTGCCTGCGGCCGATCATCGCGGTCATGGCGAACTGGCCAATATCTGGCGCGATCTGGATCGGGATGATGAGGTGCGCGTGGTGATCGTGCGGGGCCAGGCCAAGGGCTTCTCCGCTGGCGGCACCCTGGATCTGGTGCAGGACATGGCGGACCACTTCGAGCATCGCGCTCGCGTGTGGAAGGAAGGTCGCGATCTGGTCTACAACATCATTAACTGCTCGAAGATCGTCATTTCTGCCATCAACGGCCCAGCGGTGGGCGGAGGATTGGCGGTGGCGCTGATGGCGGACATATCCATCGCTGCTAAGAATGCGCGCCTGATCGACGGCCACACCCGTCTCGGCGTCGCAGCCGGCGACCATGCTGCGATCATATGGCCGCTGTTGTGCGGCATGGCTCGCGCCAAGCTGCATTTGTTGCTCTCCGACGAAATCAGCGGCGAGGAGGCGGATCGCATCGGTCTGGTGTCCATGGCGGTGGATGAGGGCGCGCTGATGGACAAGGCTTACGAGATTGCCCGTCAATTGGCTGCCGGTCCTCAGACCGCGCTGCGCTGGACCAAGTACAGCCTCAACAACTGGCTGCGTCAGGCAGGGCCGATTTTCGACAACTCCCTGTCTTTGGAAATGCTGGGCTTCACCAGTCCGGACATGCGGGAAGGGCTGGCAGCCGTCAAAGAACGGCGTTCGCCCAACTTTTCTAAAACATCGCCTCTTTGAGCCTCGCTCATCCTGGCTATAACGATTACCCCCAACCAAGAGAAAACAATCATGATCGGCTATCAATGCAGTGCCTGCTTCTTTCCCTATGACGAGGAACTCGGCTTGCCCGACGAGGGCATTCCTGCCGGCACCAAGTTTGAAGACATCCCCGACGACTGGATTTGCCCCGATTGCGGCACGCCCAAGTCCGGCTTCATGCCCTACACACCGGGTTGAACGAAGGAAACACCATGAGTTACCGCACGCTGGATATCGAGCGCAAGGATGGTGTCGCAACCATCTGGATGAATCGCCCCGAGGTGTTCAACGCCTTTGATGAAACCCTGATTGAGGAGCTGAGCGCCGCTTGCCAGGCCCTGAACGCAGACGACAGCGTACGGGTGGTCGTGCTGGGCGGGAAGGGCAAGCACTTCTCCGCCGGTGCCGACTTGAATTGGATGAAGCGCGCCTCCGGTTACACGGAGGAGGAAAACTTCGCCGATGCCACTAAGTTTGCAAAGATGCTGCGTGGCCTTTCTGAGATGGATAAGCCCACCATCGCCCGCGTGCAAGGCGCAGCGCTGGGGGGCGGTACCGGGCTTACCGCTGCCTGCGACATGGCCGTGGCGACTACGGATGCCAGCTTTTCCACCTCTGAGGCCAAGTTCGGGATCATCCCTTCCGTCATCAGTCCCTACGTGCTGCGTGCCATCGGTCCCCGTCAGGCATTGCGCTATTTTCAGAGTGCCGAGCGGTTCGACGCCCAACGGGCCTACGAGTTGGGCCTTGTGCAAGAAGTGGTGGTCGCCGAGCAGTTGGATGAAAAGGTTGCGGAATTGGTGGCTGCGCTCAAGACATGTGGTCCGAAAGCTCAGGTGGCTGCCAAGTCGCTGATTCGTGCAGTGAGCAATCGTCCCATTGGCGATGAGGTGATGCAGGAGACAGCCAAGCGCATCTCCGCCATTCGTGCCACGCCCGAGGCCAAGGCTGGCATCGCTGCTTTCCTGGACAAGAAGCCGGCGCCCTGGATCGAGTGACCATGACCAATAACTCGAAATCCTGGTGGCCTTTTGGCCAAAAGGCCACGCAAATCCATGTGTCCAATCTGGAGCTTGAACGACTCAGGGATGAGCTCCATGCCGGCAATCTGCGAGCCGACAATGCCCATGCGGAATTATCGGAAGCCAGTCGTCGGGTTATGGAGCTGGAGTCCCGTCTGACGGAGGCGGAGACGGCCAGGGACGACGCGCTGGCTGCCACTCGCGAGTTGCTTGCCTGCGTAGACAAGGCATTGGGCGATATGGCAACCGCCAACGAGTTGGCCAAGGCCAGCGGTGCTCGGGTGGCATCGGGCCATGAGCTGATGATCAAGGCCGATGAGCAGATCGAAAATCTGGGCACGAGTTTGAGCAAGGCTCAAGCGGATCTGGCCATGCTGGCAACCCAATCGACGGAAATCACCGGAATCGTTGCCACCATCGCCCAGATCGCCGATCAGACCAATTTGTTGGCGCTCAATGCGGCTATCGAAGCGGCCCGGGCTGGCGAGGCAGGGCGCGGCTTCGCGGTGGTTGCTGACGAGGTGAGAAAACTGGCGGAAAAGGCCAAGGCGGCCAGTGACGAAATCGGCGCGATTGCCAGCACCATCGAAAGCACATCCAAGGATGCCGCAGAGGCCATGAGCGACCTGGATGACACCGTAGGCTCAGGCAAGGAGGCCGCTACGGGGGCTCAGATGGCCATGGAGGAAATCAAGGCCGGCGCCAAACGCCGTATTGAGGTGGTAACCCACATTACCGAGGGCTTCCACCAGCAACGCCACATCGGCGAGCGCATCATCGGCGCGCTGACCAACGGCGAGGCATAACAGAAAGACGCTTTGCGATCCTGAAAGACGGTCCGGTTAGGCCGTTTCCCAGGATACGTTGGCCGACATTAAATAGCCGGCGCCGTAGACGGTCTTGATGAGCTTGGGCTCATGGGGATCGTCGTTCAGACGTTTGCGCAGACGCGAAATGCGCACGTCAATGCTGCGATCCATAGGCGACAAATCGCTGGTGCCCGCCAGTTGTTCTCGCGTGAGGATGCGGTTGGGCTTTTCCAGCAGCAGCAGGAGCAGCCGGGCCTCTGCTGTGCCGAGAAAATCTTCGCTGCCAGCCGGGCTCACCAGCGCGAAGCTGGCAGGATCAAAACGCCATCCTTCAAAGTAGGCGGTGCGCCGACCTTCGGCTTTTTCGCTACGCTCATAGCGGCGCAGGATGCTGCGCACCCGAGCCACCAACTCCCGTGGCTCGAAGGGTTTGACCATGTAATCGTCAGCGCCCAGCTCCAGACCCAGCACCTTGTCCGCGACGATGCCCCGGCCGGTGAGGATCAGCACGCCGCAATCGAAGTGTTGCTGGATTTCCTTCACCACGTCTAAGCCGTCCCGATCAGGCAAGCCGAGATCAACGATGCAAAGTGCCGGGTGGATGATGGGGATTTGCCGCAACAGCTCAGTGCCGGTACGGAACCATCGATGCTTGAAGCCGAATTCTCCGAGCACTTGGCCTAAGGTGCGGGCCACGAGCGGGTCATCTTCGGCGAGGGCGATGAGGCGGTGATCCAGAGTTTTGTTCATGGGACGCAGTCAAAGCGAAGCAGGGGTGCTTGGTAAGCATCGCCCTATATTTTTTCGTTCCGCCGGTGATGACGATCAGTGGAGGAGGGGGCTAACTGCGGTTGAGATTCACATTGAGATACTGGCGGGCCCGCGCAGCCGATTCGGCTTTATTTTGCTCGGTGGCCTTCTTGCCGAAAGCTTCCCGGTCTTCCTTGGGCTTCTTTGATGCTTCGATGCTCTTGACGCAGCGCCAGCGTTTGCCGGTTTTGGATTCGATCAGCCGCATTTCGGATTCCGGGTGACGCGTGTTGCAGTGATAGCAGTAACGATCAGTCATCAACGTTCCCATTCTGCAAAATACTTTACAAGTGTAGTTCATTGGGCACAGCCTGAATATGCCTTGTGCAGTCGGTTTGAAGCCGAAAACAAGGTAAAAACTGGGCATTACGATTCGTTACATTGCTTCTACGCTCTGGCAAACATCAGTGACCAGGATGTATTTCAACCATAAAAAACTTGTGACCAAGGAGGAATGCCGTGAGTCAAAATCCGTATGCCGTAGGTCTCGATAAAACGCCAGCCAACTACGTGCCCCTGTCACCGTTGAGCTTCCTGGAGCGTAGCGCCAACGTGTATCCGAACCGCCTGAGCGTGGTTCATGGAGACCGGCATTTCACCTGGCGGGAAACTTATCGCCGCTGTCGTCGTCTGGCGTCTGCCTTGAAACAAAAGGGCATTGGCGCTGGCGATACGGTGGCGGTGATGCTGCCCAATATTCCGGCCATGTACGAAGCTCACTTCGGTGTGCCCATGTCCGGCGCTGTGCTCAATACGCTGAATACCCGCCTGGATGCGGAAGCCATTGCCTTCATGCTCGGCCATGGCGAAGCAAAGATTCTGATCACCGATCCTGAATTCTCACCCGTGGTTCAGAAGGCATTGAGCCTGCTGCAGGGGCCCAAGCCTCTGGTCATCGACGTGCTCGATCCCCTGTACGAAGGCGGCAAGTGCCTGGGCGAAATTGAGTACGAAGACTTCATTGCCGACGGCGATCCCGATTTCGCGTGGTCCTTGCCCGGCGACGAATGGGATGCCATCTGTCTTAACTACACATCCGGCACAACGGGCAATCCCAAGGGTGTCGTTTATCACCACCGGGGCGCCTACCTCAACGCTGCCAGCAACATCATTTCCTGGGCCATGCCGCCCCACGCAGTGTATTTGTGGACCTTGCCCATGTTCCACTGCAACGGCTGGTGTTTCCCCTGGACCATGGCCGCCAATGCGGGCGTTAATGTCTGCTTGCGTCGCGTCGATCCGACTTTGATCTACGACTTGATTCAGCGCAACAAAGTCACCCATATGTGCGGCGCTCCCATCGTGTACGGCATGCTGATTAATGCGCCGGCCAAGTTGCGGGAGGGGATCGACTGGCAGATCAATGGTCTCATCGCTGGTGCTGCGCCACCTCTTGCCATCATCGAAGGCGCGGCCAAAACGGGCTTCAATATCACCCACGTCTATGGCCTTACGGAAACCTACGGTCCTGCCGCTGTTTGCGCCAAGCAGGAAGGCTGGGATCAGTTGCCGCTGGAAGAGCAGGCAATTGTGAATGGGCGGCAGGGCGTGCCTTATCACATGCAGCAGGGCATCACGGTGCTTGATCCCGTCTCCATGAATCCGGTGCCGTGGGATGGGGAAACCATGGGCGAGATCTTCTTCTGCGGCAATCTCACCATGAAGGGCTATCTAAAGAACCCCAAGGCGACGGAAGAGGCTTTCGCCGGAGGCTGGTTCCACACGGGCGACCTAGCAGTCATGCAGCCGGACGGTTACGTGAAAATCAAGGATCGTTCTAAAGACATCATCATTTCCGGTGGTGAGAACATCTCATCCCTGGAGGTGGAGGATGTACTCTACAAGCATCCGTCCGTGATAACGGCTGCGGTGGTGGCAAAGCCCGATCCCAAATGGGGCGAGGTGCCTTGCGCCTTCGTTGAACTACGGGATGGGGCGGATGTCACACCTGACGATATCGTGGACTACTGTCGCCAACACTTGGCACGATTCAAGGTGCCGAAGGAAGTGGTGTTCGGTCCGATTCCGAAAACATCGACGGGGAAGATTCAGAAATTCATTCTGCGTCAGAGGATGCATTCGGTTTCGGCCATCGAGTGAGTAAACGCAATGAGAAAGTTCACTTTCAATGATTCATAAAAAATTGGCGGAGGGTATTGGCACCATTACCCTCAACTACGACGCCAAGCTCAACATCTTTGGCGCCCATATGGTGGATCAGATCGGCGACGCCCTCGCAGAGTTTCAACGGGAGGGCGCGCGAGCCATCATCCTGCGGGCCAATAAGGGCGTGAGGGTCTGGTCCGCAGGCCACAATGTGGAGGAGTTGCCTAAGCCGGGTCAAGATCCGCTGCAATGGGCCGATCCCCTACGCAAGCTGGTACGAGACATCCAATCGGTATCTGCGCCGGTGATAGCCCTGTTGGAAGGCAGTGTCTGGGGCGGTGCGTGCGAGGTGGTATTTGCTTGTGATCTGATTGTGGCGGCAAGCACCGTTACCTTAGTCGCGACACCTGCGCGGCTCGGCGTGCCTTATAACGCCACAGGGCTGATGACTTATCTCAATGCTGCCCCACTTCGTGTTGCCAAGGAAATGTTGTTTACGGCGCGGCCTATCGGCGCCGAGCGTCTGGAGCGACTGGGGATGATCAATCACATGGTTCCAGCGGAGGATATCGAGACTTTCTGTGCAGAACTGGCTGCCGACATTGCGCGCAATGCGCCTTTGGCCGTGGGGGTGATGAAGGAGCAGTTGACCATTCTTTCGGCCGCCCAAGCCATGTCGCCCTACGAGTTTGAGCGTATGCAGGGCCTACGTCGGGTGGTCTATAGCTCCAACGATTACGCGGAAGGTATCCAAGCCCTGATGGAAAAACGGTCCCCTGTTTTCTGCGGGGATTAGGGTGCGCTTGTTCTCTGGTGACGATGTCGATAGTCAAGATCGCATCGTGGTCTAGGGGCGGCAGGTGTCTCGGTTCGACGCAGTGGGTTGTTTAGGTTTGAAGCAGCGGTTTCCCGCTATGGAGCAGGAAACCGCGAGTAGAGCTCGGTCGTGCGCCTACTTCAGCGCCAGAATCCAGCCCACCAGTTTCTTGGCGTCGGGTTCGGTAATGGCGACAGAATTTGGCGGCATGGCGAGGCCGCTCACTTTGCCCTTCCAGTGGCTGCCGTAAGGATTTGAGCCTTGCAGCACCAGTCGCAGAAGGTTGTCGGCCGCGCCTTTTTGGCCGCGATAGCGCTCTGCTACGTCCTTCCAGGCGGGACCGATGGGCGGCAGGCCCTCGGGGCCGGGTTTTCCCGGCTCAACGCTGTGGCAGGTGAAACAGCCACTCTTGCTCGCCAGTTGCGTCATTTCCTTGTCCTTCGCCCCATCGGCGAGCGCCAGGGCCGGGGTGAGTAAGGCGAGGGTGGTCAGGGCAGCCTTGCAAATCATCTTCATCGAATACTCCTCAGCATGAAATTCGGGAGGCTCCGTCGATGCGGAGTCGATGAACACGGAGCAACGATCAGGCCATGAATAGGGCGGGGCATGAATACAAAATCGACCCCAATTCGCGCCAGGGGTCGATCAGGTGATCAGGGAGTCGATTAGCGACTGCCCGACTGGCGGTGGCTTGCTTTGGGCGCGTGCTTACGCTTTTTCTTTTTCTTGTGCATGGTGGTACTGCCGTCAGTGTTTGAGGCGGAAGTGCGAGCTTGGCTTGTGCCTTGAGGGGCGGAGCCTGATTGGGATTGCTCGGCGGCACTTGCGCTCATGATCATGAAGCAGGATGCCAAAAGGGATATAAGCAGTTTTTTCATCGTATCGCTCCTGGTAGGTGGGGAATCGGGCCGGATGGCCAGAATGGAGAAGGGTGATCGGCGAGCCGATCACCCTGATTTCAAACCGTGGGCCGTACGCGAAGGACGCGCCTTTGCCTACGTCAGAACATGTGCTGGCCGCCGTTGATGGAGATGTTGGCTCCCGTAACGAAGGCAGCCTCGTCGGAAGTGAGATAAGCCACCAGGCCGGCGATTTCCGTGGGCTTGCCGAGGCGGCCCATGGGGATATGGGGAAGGATTTGCGTATCGAGCACCTCCTTCGGAATCGCCGTCACCATCTGGGTTCCGATGTAGCCAGGGGAAATGGTGTTCACCGTGACCCCCTTCTTGGCCACTTCGAGGGCCAGCGCCTTGGTGAAACCGTGAATGCCGGCCTTGGCGGCGGAGTAGTTGGTCTGGCCGAAGGCGCCTTTTTGACCATTCACGGAGGAAATATTCACAACCCGGCCCCAGCCTCGTTCCACCATCCCATCGACTACCTGCTTGCTCATGTTGAACACGCTGTCCAGGTTGGTTCGGATGACTGCATGCCAGTCATCCTTGGTGAGCCGTTTAAAGGTCTTGTCTCGGGTGATGCCAGCGTTGTTGATCAGCACGTCCACCGGCCCCAGGTCTTCCATGGCGCGGGCCGCGCAGGCCATGCAGGATTCAAAGTTCGTTACGTCGCAGGGATAGGCCTTGAAGTCATATCCCATCTTGTTGGTAGCTGCTAACCACTCCTCGGCCTTTGTGTTGCTGGGGCTGTATGTGGTTGCCACTTTGTAGCCCAATGCGGCGAGCTTGAAACTGATTGCTTCGCCAAGCCCCCCCATACCGCCTGTTATCAGCGCTACCCGTTGCATATGCCTACTCCTGATGTTGTTGAGATGAAGCTGTTTTGAGGAACTTCGCTGTCGCGGCAAAGCCGATACTTCGTAGCCCTACTACCGCAGCCGGTCAGCTTTTCCCGGCAGTTGCGGCTCTTGTTCGGACTCAAATTTATCGGGCGACGTATGGGCCAGGAATATCCACAACTCGATATTCTGGATACTAGGGGGGCGGTATAAGAGCCTCGAGACATAGCGCCTGAGATGGGGTTGGGCGTGTTGTTCGAGTCGATGTCTAGGTCTCTGCCGCGCCATCAACCCGCGCCGGTGGCGGATGTATAGGGCTTTGCATGGTGGGCTGTAGTTGATTGCAGGCGAGTGGTAGGAAAGGGCTTACTGTTAATTCGCTTATACCCACAAGTTAATCAGGGTGATCCTATGGTCTAGCGATGGAAGAACCGTCAAAGTAACTGGTTTCTTGGGAATGTTTCCCGTATCTCAAATACCGTTCTACGACGTCTGAGCCAATAGCGGCTGGGTCAGTAGCTATTGCGATGGACACATCTCATCACACTGTCATGCCTAATAATCCGATGTACGAATGTTCGATAGACAAAAAGCCTGTCGAGACAAAGAAAGCCGAGCGGGTAATCACGCAGGATGCGGCGATGAAGATGGCTCGGTATCTCGAGAAAGCATCAGGCTTGTTTTTTACGTTGATTCTCGAACCCTGTGGCCGGATGTCGATGCCCTTCGTCGCCGGCAGCGTGAGCGTGCTCAATGACCTTCGGTTCGACGATTTGGCAGAGGATATTGGTCCGTTCCTGGCCCGATGCCGCCCCGATGAGGCCGCTTACCTTGTTTCTGAACTGCACAGGTCGGCACGTGCAATGGCACCGTGCCGTATTGAGTTCCGAATTTTCGATAGCTCGGGACAACCTGTTTCTGTTGTGCTGACTGCGATGCCTCAACAGGAAGCCGCTTCCTCGGGCGCCGTGGAGTGGAACGGCGTTGTTCGAGAGATGCTTAAACCGAGTCAGCACGCCTCCGTCTTTTCCGTGGCGGCGCATAAGCATGGGGAAAATGCAGCGGAGGATCGGGAGGCGTTTCTGGCGTCTTTGCTCGATACCATCCCTCTTCCAGTGTTCTTTAAAGATAGGGCTGGCCGCTACCTGGGCTTCAATAGGGCCTTTGAAACCGTTTTTTGTGCCAGCAAGGAATCGATAGGAAAGAGCGTTTTTGATACCCATCCTCGGCACCTTGCAGAAATCTATTTCGCCAAGGACGAAGAGCTGTTCAAGGCAGGGGGCGTGCAGCAATACGAAAGCAGGTTGAAGAGTTCCACGGGCGAGGAGCGGGATGTCGTCTTCAATAAGGCAGTATTCACTGACAGGAATGGTGTTCCGCTAGGCTTGATAGGTGTTGTGCAGGACATTACCGAGCGGAATCAGGCTGAACGAGCGCAGCGAGCTCACTATGAGGAAGTTCTCCGGCTAAACGAACAGTTGGAGGAGGGGGCGCGGGCACTTGAGGAATATGCAGTCGAGCTGGAGGCATCCCAGGAGCAGATCAAGACTACCGAGGCCTGGTATCGAAGCATCCTCCATTCCGCGCCGGACGGCATTCTGGTGGTTGATGATAATGGCATTATCACGTTGGCCAATCGGCAGGTTTCTCGAATGTTTGGCTATTCGGAGACTGAGCTGCTTGGCCGTTCAGTGGATATGCTGGTTCCTGCCGATCTTCGGCAGGGGCATGCAAAGAAACGTTTGGCATTTCCAAAAATAATGACGGAGGAAACGGCCTCTCGTCTGGTGGGGGACCAGCGTGCCTGCCGCAAGGATGGTACTGAGTTCGCCGTCGACGTGGCGCTTTCCCGATTACCTGATTCCGATAGCGATGCAGGAATCATCTGTGCGACGGTTCGTGACATTACGGAACGCCATGAGGCAGAGCAGAAACTGAACGAGGCCCGCGCTCGTTTGGTGAGCGTATTGCAGACCATTCCCGATATGGTGTGGTTGAAAGATGTCGAAGGCGTCTATCTGTCGTGCAATCACGGATTCGAGAGGCTGACTGGCAAGCCTGAGTCGGACATCGTTGGAAAGACTGACTACGATCTTTTTGATCTGAAACTGGCCGACCTCTTCCGTGAAAAAGATCGGGCAGCGATTGAGGCCAAGCATCTCTGCCTCTACGAGGAGTGGGTCACTTATCCCGACAACGGCGAACATGCCTTGATGGAAACGCGCAAGGTTCCAGTATTCGGCGTGAACGGTGACGTGACAGGGGTGCTCGGCGTCGCGCGAGACATCACCGAGCGTAAACGGATGGAGTCTGCGTTGGAGCGGAGGGAGCAGGAGTTCCGCACCCTGGCTGAGAACGCTCCGGACATCATCATGCGTTATGACCGAGAGTGCCGTCGGATCTACGTCAATCCTGCTTTCGTCAACGCAATTGGCCTGTCATATGAAGCATTGCTGGGACGTACGCCAACTCAATACAGTTCCTCATCGAACGCACTTGCCTACGAGAATGCGATCCGAAAAGTTCTTCGCGAAGGTCATGCTTGCGAGCATGAATATCCTTGGGTAACGGTTTCTGGTCGTTCGGTTATCAGCTTGTTTAACATCGTTCCAGAACGAGACGCGGACGGCAGTGTGGAGAGCGTGCTTGCTATCGGGCGAGACATCACCGAACGCAAGCATATGGAAGAAATTCTGGAGCTACGTGAACGAGAGTTCCGTACTTTGGTGGAGAACGCGCGGGATACGATTACACGTTATGGCCGCGATCTCCGGCGCTTGTATGTGAATCCTGCTTTCGCAGCGTTGTTCGACGGCGATGCGAGCTCTCTGCTTGGTGTGACGCCTGCTGAATGTCCGCTGGCCACGACTGCCGATACTTACACGCTGAATCTGAGCGAGGTATTTGCGAGCGGAGAAGCCCGTGAATTTGAATTGAAGTGGAATGCCAAGGATGGGACGGAGGTCTGCCACCTTATCAACTTGACGCCAGAATTCGGTGCCGACGGCACCGTTGAAAGCATCCTGGCCGTTGGGCGCGACATCACCGAGTTGAACGCATTCCGCCAGAAGATTCACCAGATGGCTTTTTACGATCCGCTGACCTCTTTGCCTAACCGCGCCCTGTTCAATGATCGGCTACGTCAGATGATGGCCGACGTTTCGTGGCATGGACAATTGGCGGGGGTGATGCTGATTGACATGGATCGTTTCAAAGAGGTCAACGACACGATGGGGCACGCAGTGGGTGATGACTTGCTGCGGGAAGCTGCCGTGCGCCTCAGTAGCTGTGTCCGCGCTTACGACACGGTAGCCCGGTTGGGGGGCGATGAGTTTGCCATCCTGTTGCCGGAAGTTCGTAGCGGCGATGATCTTGGACGGATTGCCGGCAAGATCCTCGACAAGTTCGGCGAGCGGTTCCTGTTGGACGGGAAGGAAGTATTTGTTTCGTGCAGCATTGGTATTGCTTTGTATCCGGACGACAGCACCGAAGCGAACGATCTCGTGAAGTATGCGGATTCGGCGATGTATTTCGCCAAGCGTTCGGGGCGTAATAATTTCCGCTTCTATTCAAAAGATCTGACTGACAGTGCCAACGAACGCTTGGCGCTGGAATCGGAGTTGCGTCGTGCTATTGAGCGCAATGAGCTTGAGCTTCATTACCAACCGAAAGTGTTACTCCAGAGTGGAGAGATCATTGGGTCCGAGGCTTTGTTGCGGTGGCGGAATCCTCAGTTCGGCATGGTGTCGCCGGTCCAGTTCATTCCCATTGCAGAGGATACTGGACTGATTATCGAGTTGGGCGAATGGGTATTGCGGGAGGCATGCCAGACAGCATCTGAATGGAATGCCGAGGGGCGTCCCCTTCACAAAGTGGCGATCAATCTATCGGCCCGGCAGTTCCAGTCTCAGAATCTCGCCGCAGTGGTTTCAACAATACTGAAGGAGAAGCACTGCCGTCCCGAGTGGATAGAGCTGGAAATCACTGAGAGCTTATTGCTTGATGAGGAAGGAAAGACGCTCGAAACGCTATCTGCTTTCCAATCGATGGGGATATCCATCGCTATTGACGACTTTGGTACCGGCTACTCGGCACTCAGTTACCTGGCGCGATTCCCCATTAATACCCTGAAGATCGACAAGTCGTTCATCCATAGCGTGACTACCGACAAATACAGGTCCGAGCTCGTCAAAGCGATCTTGTCGATTGCCCGTTGTCTCAATCAACAGGTGGTGGCAGAAGGGGTTGAAACCCTGGAGCAGGCGGCGTTTCTTGAGGTCAACGGTTGCCACGTCGCCCAGGGCTTCCTATACAGCAGGCCAGTGCCAAAGGCCGAGGTGGCATCCATGCCAAGGCGCTTCAACCTTTGATGCGCTGTTGAAAACGCCTATTGGCCGATTGCTTGGTGAGCCTCAAACGTCCTTTTCCAGACACTTGGTACTGACGGCCTCGCGATACAGGTCATCCACGGTTTTTGCGTCGGGATTGGGATCGGAAAGACGCTTGCGGATGCTCTTGCATTCGTCCCGATGTTCGATCACTTCAACCAGGGAAGCGGCGCGTTCGGCAGCAGTCAGCGGGCGAGGTGTAGGCGTTCCTTTATCGCAGGCCGCAAGAACGCCGGTGGCGGCAAGAACGCAAAGGGATAGGGCTGTGGCAGGGCGCTTCATGGTGTCTCCTTGGGGAATTCTCGAATCGTTAATGGGGCGTCGCTATGGCTCTGCCTTCCAGCAGAATGGCCAGCTCGTCGCGGGTGAAGGGTTTCGCAAGCATGGGAATGCCGCTGATCTTGTCTTCTTCTGAGGTCATGCCATCGGCGTAGCCACTCATAAGAACCATGAAGATTCTCGGACGTAGTTCTTGTACCGCTTGAGCGAGAGCGCGACCATCTACCTGACCTGGCATCACTACGTCCGAGACGATGACAGCGATGTCTTCCACGTTTTGCACGATGGTCAGTGCTTCGTCGCCGTTGGCGGCTTCGAGTACGGGATAGCCAAGGCCGGTCAGTTGCAGGCGAACTACTTTCCGAACCTCGGGGTCATCTTCCACCAGCAGCACCAGGGGGCGAGCAGGACCGTTGCGGCCGCCGATGTGCATGAAGTGCGGATCGGGTAGGGAGGATGCGTCGGTGCGTGGAAGGATCAGCTCGATCAGCGTGCCCTGGTCGGCCTCGCTTTTCACATGGATGCCGCCGCCGGATTGGCGGACAAAGCCGTAAACCATGGACAGGCCAAGGCCGCTGCCGGAGCCGAAAGCCTTGGTGGTGAAAAAAGGCTCGAAAATGCGGGCGAGGGTTGCGGCATTCATGCCGATCCCGTTGTCTCTCACCTGAATGCGCACGTAGTCGCTGGTCGCTAGTTGCAGTTCCTCTTGAAGGTGCGACTCCAAGGGCACTACCGAGTAGCCAATGCGGAAAACGCCGCCGTTGGGCATGGCGTCGCGGGCGTTGAGGGTGAGGTTGAGCAGCGCGCTTTCGAGTTGATGGGGGTCGGCCATCACGTGGATGGACTCATCGTCGATCCGCGTCTCGAAGGTGATGGTCTCCGGCAGAGATCGCCGCAGCAGGCGAGTCATGGAACGAATCAGCTCGGAAACCTGCACGGGCTGCGGCTCTAGTGGCTGCTGTCGGGAGAAGCTGAGGAGGCGACGGATCAATTCCACGCCGCGGTCGGTGGCGAGCAGGGCCGGTTCCAGAAACTCCCGGACCACTGGGTCGTCGCCCCGGCTTTCCATTAGCGCCCCGACGTTGCCCATCACCACCGTAAGCATGTTGTTGAAGTCGTGAGCAATACCGCCGGTGAGCTGCCCCACGGCTTCCATCTTCTGAGCCTGGATCAGGGCCGCCTGGGTGCGCTTTTGCTCGGTGATGTCGAAGGAGTGGATGAAGCAGCCTTGCACTTCGCCATCGGCGGAAATCTCCGGTACTAGGGTGCTGCGGGCGTGGACGGTGGAACCATCGGGCCGCTCCAGGGTGTATTCGTAGCTGACCTGATGGCCGGAGAGGGCGTGGTAAAGGTGTTCCTTCACCTTGTCGAAAAACTCCAGGCCCACGGCTTCCGCCACTGTGTGGCCGATCAGTTGATCCACGCTGCTACCGAACCATGCGGCATAGCCCCGGTTGGCGTAGCGATAGATACTGTCCTTGTCGAAGTAGCCGATCATTGCCGGAATGGTGTCGGTGATGAGCCGCATCCGCTCCTCGCTGCGACGCAGGGCGGCGGTGATGTGTACTTTTTGATCGTGGGCTTGAGTCAGCTGACGGTTGGCGGCTTCCAGCTCCGCCGTGCGCGCCAGGACACGGGCTTCCAACTCCTGCTTGTGCTCTTCGATCAGGCGGGCGGCGCGGCGCGGCTCGGTGACATCGGTGTAAATCACCGCCAGACCGCCGTCGGGCAGGGGCTCGCCATGGATCGCCAGAATCTGTCCGTTGGGCCGTAGCCGCTCGCTGCGAAACTCGGCGTGGCGGCCCACGGACCGCACCCGCTTCATCACCTGCACCTCGGGATCGCCGGGGCCGTACTCGCCGCGCATGACGTTGAATCGCACTAAGTTCTCGAAGGAACTGCCCACGTAGGCCAGTTCCGGCGGGAAATCGAGCATGCGCATGAAAGGCAGGTTCCAAGCCACCATGCGCAGTTCTGAATCGAAAACGGCCAAGCCCTGATCGATTTTGTCCAAGCTTGCGAGGAGGTAGGGGTTCGTCGTCATCAATCGATCAAGGGGGTCAGGAGCTTTTTGCTGAGAGCGAAATAGTCGATGCCTCTACAATGCACGCCCGTCCGCTGCATCTGTATGGGCAGCTGCCAAATGTCTGAGCATTGTGCCCGGTTTTTTCTGCGCCATAAGTTATCGCCCCAACGAGTAGCCTCCTCATGAATGCACCGACAAATGCATCGCCCCCCGTCGGCGACACCCGCGAGCGATTGCTCAACGCTGCCACCCGGCTCTTCACTGAGCACGGCTTCTCGGGCACGTCTATTCGCATGATTACCCGCGAAGCCGGTGTTCCCGTGGCGTTGGTGAATTACCACTTCGGCTCCAAGCAAGGGCTAATGGAGGCTGTTTTCGCACGGGCCCTGGGCAACCATGGCGAAAGTCGAGTCAGCTATCTCGATAAGCTGGAGCGGGAAGCAGCGGGCCAGCCGGTCCCCGTGGAAACTCTGGTACGGGCATTCATCACGTCGGCCCTGCGTCTGACGCGGCGGGACGACATATCTGGAACGGTGTTCAAACAACTGGTGGCACGGGCGTTCTATGAGCCGGGAACGGATTCCCAGAGCTTCTTCCCCGAGGAATACAGCGAGTCCATCGAGCGTTACAAGATCGCGTTCATGCGTGCCTTACCCCATTTAACTGCGGAAGACGTGCTCTGGCGGCTCTACTTTTTCGTCGGCATCGTCGCCTACGTTATCGCCGGTAAGGACACTATGCGCATTGCCCATCTGTACAAACTTTCCGACGAGGGGGATGTGGAAGCAGCCCTGCAAAGACTCGTGCCCTTCATCGTGGCTGGTATGCAGTCCCCTACCTTTGCGGGTTTCCCTGCGTCGTCGGCTGTTTAAGTCAGACTCGTAAGCTAGGCCTAAAAAAACCTCGGCGCACCTGTTGACAGGAAAACGCGCTTCGCTATGATTTGAACACTTGTTCAAAAATACTGGGCGACGATGAGTATCTCTAAAACAAAAGAGCCGTCGTCACAGGTCGGTCAAGGATCGAGAGGAGAACAGCCAATGATTTGCTCATCCCTTCCTGCTGGCGTTGCAGCACGCTCGTGCTCGCCGCGCATTGCCGCACCGTTTCAGAAAATTGAGCATGCCAACGACGCTGCCACTTCGCACGGAGTGGCAGCGTCGTTCTTCATTGAGGCCGCTGCTCCAGCGGATGGCCGGTTGAAACGCAAACATTCGTTACATTGGGCAAAAAGTTCGGCAATCATCATTCGCCACACTCAATCGAAAACTCGCCCCTCGTGGGCATTGCCTAGCCTCCCGGCTTACGGCTCTCAACATCAAATCGAATCAAAGGAGGATTCCCTGTGAGCTTGAAGATTCTTGTGCCCGTAAAACGGGTGGTGGATTACAACGTCAAGGTTCGCGTCAAGGCGGACAACTCGGGTGTGGATCTGGACAACGTGAAGATGTCCATGAACCCCTTCGACGAAATCGCCGTGGAAGAGGCCGTGCGTCTGAAAGAAGCCGGTGTCGCCGCTGAAGTGGTCGTCGTGACCTGTGGCGTTCCCGCTGCGCAGGACATCCTCCGCGCCGCCCTGGCCATTGGCGCCGACCGGGCCATCCTGGTGGAAGTGGGTGCCGGCGAACTGGACAGCCTCCAGCCCCTGGCCGTGGCCAAGCTGCTCAAGGCGGTCGCCGACAAGGAGCAACCGAATCTCGTCATCTGCGGCAAGCAGGCCATCGACGACGATGCCAATCAGACCGGCCAAATGCTCGCCGCCCTGCAAGGTTGGCCCCAAGCCACTTTCGCCTCCAAGGTGGTGATCGCCGACAACAAGGCCACCGTGACCCGTGAAGTGGACGGCGGCCTGGAAACCCTGGCTGTGAGCCTGCCTGCGGTCATCAGCACCGACCTGCGCCTCAACGAGCCGCGCTACGCCACGCTGCCCAACATCATGAAGGCCAAGAAGAAGCCCTTGGAAACCCTGGCCGCCGCGAGCCTGGGCGTGGACATCGCTCCCCGCCTCACCGTGAAAACCGTGCAAGAGCCCGCCAAACGTAGCGCCGGCGTCCGGGTGGCTGACGTGGCTGAACTGGTCAGCAAACTCAAGAACGAAGCCAGGGCGATCTAAGGAGAACGAATATGAGCATTTTGCTGATTGCCGAACACGACAACGCCGGCCTCAAGGCCTCCACTCGCAACACCCTGACCGCTGCCGCCAAGATCGGTGGTGAGGTGGATGTCCTTATTGCCGGCCATAACTGCCAAGCCGCTGCCCAAGCTGCTGCCGCTCTGGCCGGTGTGCGCAAAGTACTGGTGGCCGATGCCGCCTACCTGGCCGATGGTCTTGCCGAGAACCTCGCCAACGTCACCGTGCAAGTGGCCAAGGCCGGCGGTTACGCCCACGTGCTGACCCCCGCCACCACCTATGGCAAGAACTTTCTGCCCCGCGTTGCTGCCGTGCTGGATGTGGCCCAGATCTCCGACATCGTCGGCGTAGTCGATGCCAATACCTTCGTCCGCCCCATCTACGCGGGTAACGCCCTTTGTACCGTGGAAAGCCGCGACGCCATCAAGGTGGTGAGCGTGCGTCCCACCGGCTTTGAAGCCGCCGCCGATGGCGGTAGCGCCGCAGTGGAATCCGTCACCGCTCCCGCCGATCTGGGCAATGCCCAACTGGTGGGCCGCGAGCTCTCCGTGTCCGCTCGTCCCGAACTGGGCGCCGCCAAGATCATCGTTTCCGGTGGTCGCGGCCTGGGCAATGGCGACAACTATCGCCAAGTGCTGGAGCCCCTAGCCGACAAGCTGAATGCCGCCATGGGCGCTTCCCGTGCCGCAGTGGATGCGGGCTTCGTGCCCAACGACTACCAAGTGGGCCAGACCGGCAAGATCGTCGCGCCTCAGCTCTACATCGCCGTCGGTATCTCCGGTGCCATTCAGCATCTGGCCGGCATGAAGGACTCGAAAGTCATCGTCGCCATCAACAAAGACCCGGATGCACCGATCTTCCAAGTGGCTGACTACGGTCTGGTGGGCGATCTGTTTGAAGTCATCCCGCAGCTCGTTGCGGCAATCTAAGAAATTACGGAGGAGAAAAGAATGACCTATGTGGCTCCCGTGAAGGACATGATGTTCGTGCTGGAAGAAGTGGCAGGTCTCGACGAGATCACCGCGCTGCCCGGCTGTGAGGAAGTAGGCGCCGATCTGGTGTCCGCCGTCTTTGAAGAAGCAGGCCGCTTGGCCGAGGAAGTGCTGGCCCCCCTGAACAAGGTGGGTGACCAACAAGGTGCCAAGTACGCTGACCACAAAGTGACCACTTCCCCCGGCTTCAAGCAGGCTTACCACCAGTTCGCCGAAGGCGGCTGGATCGGCATCACCTGTCCCGCCGAATACGGCGGTCAGCAACTGCCGGAGCTGCTGGGCATCCCCTTGGGCGAGGTGTGGAACTCCGCCAACATGGCCTTCGCTCTGTGCCCGATGCTGACTTCTGGCGCCATCGCCGCTATCAACAATCATGCTTCCGATGAGCTGAAGTCCACCTATCTGCCGAAGATGATCTCCGGCGAGTGGACCGGCACCATGAACCTGACCGAGCCCAACGCCGGCTCCGATCTGGCTGCCGTGCGCACCAAGGCCGTTCCCAATGGCGACCACTACCTGATCACCGGCACCAAGATTTTCATCACCTACGGCGAACAGGACTACACCGACAACATCATCCACTTGGTGCTGGGCCGTCTGCCCGATGCGCCCGCTGGCGTGAAGGGTATCTCCCTGTTTGTGGTGCCCAAGTTCGTGCTCAACGCCGACGGCACACCCGGCAAGCGCAACGACGCCAAGTGCGTGTCCATCGAACACAAGATGGGCATCCACGGCAGCCCCACCGCCGTTATGGCCTACGGTGAAGAAGGTGGTGCCATCGGTTATCTGGTGGGCCAGCCCAATCGCGGCCTGGAATACATGTTCACCATGATGAACCACGCTCGCCTGGGCGTTGGTCTGGAAGGCGTCGGTATCGCCGAGCGCGCCTACCAGCACGCCTTGGCCTATGCAATGGATCGCGTGCAAGGCAAGGTGATCGGTCGCGAAGGCGATCTGCCCATCGCCTATCACCCCGACGTGCGCCGCATGCTCATGACCATGCGCGCCCAGACTGAAGCCATGCGCGCTCTGTCCTACATCACCGCCGCTGCCATGGACAAGGCCGAGCGCCTGACCGACGAAGCCCAGCGTGCCTTCTGGCAAGCCCGCGTCGATCTGCTCATCCCCGTGGTCAAAGCCTGGTGTACCGAACAAGCCAACGAGATCGCCTACATGGGCGTGCAGATCCATGGCGGCATGGGCTTCATCGAAGAAACCGGCGCTGCCCAGTACGCCCGCGATGCCCGCATCACCACCATCTACGAAGGCACCACCGGCATTCAGGCCAACGACCTGATGGGCCGCAAGCTGGCCCGCGACAAGGGTCAGGCTGCTATCGCCCTGCTGAAGGAAATGCAGCAGACCGTGTCCGCGGCCCTGGTTGATCCCGCCACTGCCGCTCTGGGCAAGGATCTGGCAAAAGCGCTGGCAGACGTCCAGGCCGCTAGCGAGTGGATTCTGGGCAACTTCGCCGCCGACACCGCTGCCACGCTGTTCGGCGCCGTCCATTACCTCAAGCTGTTCGGCACCGTCGCCGGCGGTTGGGCATTGGTGAAGTCTGCCGTGGCAGCCCAAGCCAAGCTGGCTGCAGGGCAGGGCGATGCGGGCTTCTACAAGCAGAAGATCGCTACGGCCCAGTTCTACGCCGACCAAGTGCTGCCGCTCAGCACCTCCCTGGTGACACTGATTCAACGCGGTGCCTCCAGCTTGAAGGCTGCCGACGTGGCTCTGGGATAATCCCCGTTTTAGGCACTCACAGAAAACTCCATGAATCCCATCAACGGCTACGACATCGAAGACCTCAGCGTCGGCATGAGCGCCGAGTTCGGCAAGACGGTTACGGAGGCGGACATCATCATGTTCGCCGGCGTGTCCACCGATGTGAACGCGGCGCACTTGGATGAAGAGTTCGCCAAGGGCACCATGTTCGGTGGCCGGATTGCCCACGGGATGCTGACCGCCAGCTTCATCTCGGCGATCCTGGGCAATCGCCTGCCGGGTCCCGGCTGCATTTACGTCAGCCAGACCCTCAAGTTCCGTGCGCCGGTTCGTCCTGGCGATACAGTGAAGGTGAAGGCGACGGTGAAAGAAGTCATCACTGAGAAGTGCCGCGTGGTTCTCGACACCGTGTGTACCGTGGGCGGCAAGGTGGTGCTCGATGGCGAGGCTACGATGATGCCCACCTCTCGTGCTCGCCGGGAGGCAGGCAAGGGCTGAACGACTTAGCTTCGCCTAGCTTGATCTTTTGGGGCCGCACCGGGTTTTCCGGATGCGGCCCCAATTTTTTGGGTTGCCCGACGTACGGAAGCCCATTCGATTTCTCCTTAGCCTCGTCTAAAGGCTTGGCTATGGAGACCATCATGGGAAATCGCATCGATCTACGGAAATTCCTGAGCCTGGCTATCTGCGTGGTGCTGGCCATGCAGGTCTTCGCCCAGGAAGCGCCCGACGCCATGGTGAAGGACGTCACCAACGAAGTGCTAGGCATACTGAAGAAAGGCACGGACAAGAGCGCTTTGAAGTTGGTGGAGCAGAAGGTCATTCCCCACTTCGATTTCGAGCGTATGACGGCACTGGCTGTAGGGCGCGATTGGCGCAGTGCTACACCGGAACAGCGCAAGGCTCTGATCGACGCCTTCCATGATTTGCTGGTGAACACCTATTCCAACGCCCTTGCTTCTTACAAAGGGGAGACCGTGGATTTCAAACCCTCTCGTTCAGCGCCGAGCAGCAACGAGGCCACGGTCCATAGTGAAATCCATCAGTCCAGCGGCAAGGCCATTCCGCTCGATTACGTTGTGGAAAAACATGGCAACGAGTGGAAGGTGTACGACGTGTCCGTGGCTGGCATCAGCCTTGTGACCAACTATCGCCAGCAGTTCTCGACGGAAGTACAGCGCAGCGGCATTGATGGTTTGATAAAGCTCCTCCAGGAGAAGAACCGCGGCAATGCCGCCAGCAGAAAGGCCAACTCCTAATGACGCTTATGCATGGCGAGAACTCGCCTCCCTGGCACGCCTGTCCTGAGCCGCGCCGAAGGAGATAGGGGGGGAGATGTTTCGGTTTCTCAATCGGGGTAAATGAAAAATCATAAAAAATCCTGCGCTACACAGTCCGTCAGCCAACGCAGTACCGACCCCACATCCGGTAGCCGCCACTGAGCCGACGACCATTCCTCTCCCACTTTCACCGTGAGCCCATGCAACTGATTGATGGCAACGAAGCCAAACTCGTCGGTGAGATCGTCCCCCACGAACACCGGCGTGCGCCCAGCAAAGGGCGTCTCCGCCAAGTATTCGCGGACTGCCACGCCCTTGTCCCGTCCTGCGGGACGCAATTCGTAGACCATCTTCCCCGCTTGCAGATGTAGATCCGGCTGAGTGCTCGCAACGATGCCAGCGAGAAAGTCGCGCACTGCATCGCCCAGGACTGGTGCCTGCCGGAAGTGGATGGCGAGAGAAAGCCCCTTGTCTTCCAGCAGCAGTTCCGGATGGCGGTCCGTCCATTCCACCACTGTGGGACGGGCAGCGGCAATTTTGCGGGCATCGGAAGCATGCAGGTGCATGGTGCCGTTTGCATCCCTTCGCTCCAGGCCGTGTTGTCCTGCGATGGCGAACTGTAAAGGTGCGAATAGGTGGTCCGCTGAAGCCACGGTACGGCCTGTGACCAAAGCGAGCGCGCCGTCGGATGCGGTGTGGAGTTGGGTGAGCAAGGGCGGCAATACCTTGGCCACGCAGACGTCGCCGGGCGTGGCGGCAATGTCGATCAGCGTACCGTCGATGTCGAGAAACCATGCAGCCTCGCGGCATCGGGGCAAAGGAACAGCCTCTAGGTTTTGCTCCATGTCCTTATCCTTCCTCGTGGATGAGACTGGTCTAAAGCCTGTTCGTTTCAGCACTATTCGTCATGCTGTGCCAATCTGGGCCGATTAGCGGTATGGGGTTTAGCGCACGGACTGCATGAGGTGGTGTGCAATAGCGTGACGAGATATGAGCTTTAGGAGACTCGCCATGCCTACCATGCCCCCTTTCGCCAAGGTACTTTCCATCTGCGGCTTGGCACTGATGTTCATGTGCCCGGTGTCAGCAGTAATGGCGGCTGATTCCGACTCAGCCATGCCGGCTGCGCCAAGCTCGCAATCGTCCGCCGGAAACGGTGAGGTCAGCGCAATAGGTGTCAGCATCTTGAGTGGAGGCGTGGGCCTGGACGGACAAGAGGAGATGCGGCGCGCGGCCAAGTCCTACAACGTGCACGTCCTGTTCGCCTCGCGGCAGGGCGCCTACTTGGCGGACATTCCCTTTACCGTGACCGATCACAAGGGCAGGCAGGTGGCGGCATCCACGAGCGAGGGGCCGTGGCTCTACCTCAAGCTGCCTCCTGGCAGCTATCAAATCTCCGCGAGCCTTCATGGCGCAAGCCAGATGCGGAAGGTGAAGGTGGGCGTAGGCGCCGCCCCCATGTCAGTGAATTTCTTGTTTCCCGATCAGTAGGCCCTGAGCGGTTCTTCATCCATCAGCGCGATCTGCTCCCGTAGTTCCAGAATGCGCTCCTGCCAATAGCGGGGTGTGTCGAACCAGGGGAAGGCGGCTGGGAAGGCCGGGTCGGTCCAGCGGCGAGCGATCCAGGCAGAGAAGTGGAGCAGGCGCAGGGTGCGCAGGGCTTCCATGAGATGCAGTTCCCGGGGATCGAAGTCATAGAAGTCGCTGTAGCCGATCAGTACGTCGTTGAGCTGCCGCTGCATGTCGCTGCGATCGCCGGAGAGCAGCATCCACAAATCCTGCACAGCAGGCCCCATGCGAGCATCGTCGAAGTCCACGAAGTGAGGGCCGGGGGCGACGTTGCCGTAGCCATCGCTCCAAAGTACGTTGCCCAAGTGGCAGTCTCCATGCAGGCGCAGGTGCTTTACGTCGCCGGCTCGGTGGAAGCAATGGGCGACGCCTTCCAGTGCCCGGTCCGCTGTGCTTTGCCAAGAGGCTCGCAGCTCAGGCGGGATGAAGTCGTGGGCCAGCAGCCAGTCGCGAGGCTCGGTGCCGAAGGTTGCGATGGTGAGCTCGGGCCGATGGGCGAAGGGCTTGAGGGCGCCCACGGCGTGGATGCGGGCCATGAAGCGGCCCATCCATTCCAGAATTTCCGGGCTACCCAGTTCCGGTGCCCGCCCGCTTTGACGGGGGAATAGCGCGAAGCGATAGGCTTGACCTTCGCTGCTCTCGAAACGGTGCAGGGTGCGGTCATCCAGGCTCAAGGGCTGCACCACGGGAATTTCCCGCTCCACGAGTTCAGCGACGAAGCTGTGTTCTTCCAGGATGGCTTCGTCGCTCCAACGCTCGGGGCGGTAGAACTTAGCGATTAGCGGTGGGCCTTCTTCCATGCCCACCTGATAGACCCGGTTCTCGTAGCTATTGAGTGCCAACAACCGGCCATCAGGACGCAGGCCGATGCTCTCCAGTGCGTCGAGCACGCAGTCGGGCGTGAGGGCAGTGTAGGGGTGCTGAGCGGGGCGGGAGTCTGTCATGGCGTCGATGTGTCCGGTGAGTTTCCATTCTAGGCGCTGCCACAAGGCTTCATCGGTTGTCGTTGTTTCCCCTCCTTGGACGATGGCATTGCGGCCATGGGCCTTGTATAGTCGCGCCTTCGTTTTTTTCGGCGGTCCCCATGGCCATCAAATCCACCATCTACAAGGCCAGTCTCAACATCTCGGACATGGACCGCAATTACTACGGCCAGCACAACCTCACGCTGGCTTTGCATCCATCCGAGACCGAGGAGCGCCTGATGGTGCGGCTGCTGGCCTTCGTGCGCTATGCGGACGAACGGTTGGAGTTCGGCCGCGGCATTTCCGCCGATGACGAGCCGGCCCTGTGGTTGAAGGATTACTCCGGAGACATTCGCCTTTGGATCGAAGTGGGGTTGCCTGACGAACGCCTGTTGCGCCGGGCTGCGGGCCGGGCCGATAAGGTTGTAGTACTGACCTACGGCGGTCGTTCCATGGAGGCCTGGTGGCAGAAAGAGGGCGCCTCCATCAGCCGCTTGCCCAAGGTGGAAGTGCTGGCCCTCGAAGACGATCAGTCCAAGGCGCTCACCAAATTGGCGAGCCGCGGCATGGAACTTCAATGCACCGTCCAGGACGGACAACTGTGGATCACCGACGGCAACGAAACGGTTGCCATCGAATTGCGCCGTTTGGCGGGAGGAGACAACTGATGACCGATAACGCTCAAAAGACCGATCAACCCGCAGAGCAGCTCACCGACAAGCTGGCTTCCCTGGTGCCTATGGACGTTCAGCGTCAGGCGGCGCGCATGGCCCAGGACGCCTTTGCGCAACTCTTTCGTCTGACCGTCGCTGGCGACGAGGAATCCCTGCGCTTTGGGCTTGCCGAGATGCAGCCCCTCATTCGCAATTGGGCTCAGGCCGGTGTCGGCGACGAGGCGCGCAGTCTGCGTCTGGCCCTGATGATGAGCGGCCTGGATCAATGGGGCTTGGCCTATAGCCAAGCGTTTGGCCTTAATGCGATTCCGGGCCTCACCGAATTGCTGGGCGCTCTGCGCACGGCGCTGTCCGTTGAAGAAGATGCCCGTCTTCAACAGATGTTTGAAGTGCTGGAGCATGAGAGTGACGCCATCGACTTCAAGGTGGATCTGCGTCGCTCAATTCACTTGGCCTTGTGGCATGCCCTAATTGCCAGCGAGGACAAGGACGAAGCCACCTCCATCGGCATGGCGCTGGGCAGCATGATGTTGGGCCTCACGCAATCCATGCCGACCCTGGGTTGGCGCTTGGTGGCCGATGCGCTGGCTTACATCCAAATCCGCTGCTTGTCGGACGGTCTAGCCGTGGAAGGCTTGGCCCAGGAGATGACCCAGCAGTTGTTCGCCTCCCTCAGTCAGGCCCTGCCCAAGGAAACCCGCGATCAGGTGTTTGCTCAGGCCGCCCAAGTAGCAATGGCTTGGCAGCAAGCCCGGCGCCAGGGCGAGATGGAAGCCGCTGAACAACCTACACGACACTGAGAATAGAGAAAGCAGCATGAGTACATCCATCGAACCCATCCTCTTCCACGACATCGAGGCTTGGCGCCTTACCGTCAATGACGCCACGGCAGTGGTATCCCGTTACGGCGCCCAGGTGCTGTCCTGGGTTTCCGCCGATGGCATTGAGCGTCTGTTCCTCAGCGACAAGGCTCGCTACGACGGCAGCGCCTCCATTCGCGGCGGCGTGCCGGTGTGCTTTCCGCAATTCTCCAATTTGGGCGATCTGCCCAAGCACGGCCTCGTGCGTCAGCGTTTGTGGAACCTGAGCGAGCAATCCACACGGGATGGTTTCGCCGTCCTTTGCCTCGCCATTGAGGACGACGAGGAAACCCGCGCCCTGTGGCCTTACGCTTTCCGCGCCGAACTGACGGTGGCGCTTGAGGCGAATCGTTTGGACGTGGAGCTGGCCGTGGAAAACAAAGGCAGCGAGGCCATGGAATTCACGGCGGCCCTGCATAGCTATCTGCGCGTCGGTGAGGTGGAAAATGCCCGCGTGCAAGGTCTTGCTGGTCTTGAGTATCGCGACGCCGCCAAAGGCAACGCCATCCGTCAGGAACTGGAGCACGAACTGGTGGTGGAGGATGAGGTGGATCGCGTCTATCACAACGTGAAGCGGCCCCTGCTGTTGAGCGAAGGTGGCCGCAATCTGGGCATCTACGCCGAGGATTTCCCTGACGTGGTGGTGTGGAATCCGTGGGAGCACTTGTGCGCCAAGTTTGTGGACATGGAGCCCAAGGATTTCCGTCGCATGCTCTGCATCGAAGCCGCTGCTGCACGTCGTCCCGTGCGTCTTGCAGCGGGAGAAACCTGGTTCGGTCGGCAGGCCTTGGTCGTCGCCTGATTTTCGTACGCCTCAAAGCAATCGGCCCGCGACTCCTTTATGGAGTTCGCGGGCCGATTGCTTTTTGAGGGGCGCTTGTAGCTGCCTAGCCGGGGAGCGGAACCGGCATCATGTCTACCGTGCCCTTTTCAGCGTAAGTCTTGCACCGTTCGACGAAGTCTTCGCTACTCTTTGGCATAGCGACCCGTGCGCGAGTCACGTAAAAAATCAAATCGCGACCATGACAGATCAGCTGGGTGCCAAAGGAGGCGCGACGCTTTTCGGCTTCGTTGTCCGGATCGGTAAACAGCGGCTTGAAGTTGGCAAGGCGCTCGCCGGCGGTGACCAGATTGGACCAGACCTCGAAGATGTCTTTGTCTGTTCGCAGTGTTTCGGTCTTGATGCGAGCGTGGTGGGAAAACTCGTGGATGATGGGTTCCAGGCCCGCGAACATGGGCGACGAGCCCACATGCTGCACCAGGGCGTCGGCGATGCGGTCGATGTCGCGCATGGCCTGGCCGATCTTGAGATAGCGGCTTTCGTAGAAGGCATCCACGGGGATCGAGAAAGCCCGGAACGGTTCGCCCCAGAGTTCGTCGATACCTTCTTCGCCACTGCGATGAAGCACCAAGCGACAGAGGCCGAGAGCTTCTTGCAGGCAGCGTCCACATTCGCGCATCAAGTCGTTGCTGGAGCGGATTTCCACGCCGAGCGATTGCAGTTCCACCAGCTTGGTAAAGATGTCCGTCGCACGGTTGAACATGGCGCCAGCATACATAGCGCCCTTGACTCGTTTTTTGGACGGATCAGCTTCTGTCTCGTAGGCTGCCTTGGCTTCTTCCATCCGGTTGCCGGGGATGTTGAGGCCGTGCTCTGTGTGGTTGAACAGGCGACGGGTGAGGGCCTGGATCAGCCGCTTCTTCGCGAGCAGCGTGTCCTCTGGTACTGGATAGGTTTTGATCCAGTACCCCTCTTGGTATATGCGCGTCTCGCCTTTGATGACACGTATGGTGCCAGGTTCAATCGGTTCGTCCATTAAGCGCTCCGCGGGCGGTTGAGGGAGCGGATTGTAGGCAAAATCGCCCGTCTTGTGCGCTGCGGCAGGCAAGAACGGTACGTATAGCTTTAGATGTATGGGGCGCGAGGTAGTTCAGTACTGCCTTGGGGCGGGAGGGCTGAACAACTGCTTGAGGGAGACTGCTGGGGGAGGGGAGAACACAGTTGTTCTTGTTCTCCCCTGGGAGGCGCTTAGAGAGCGGGCGTTGTGTTATTGCTTTGGATTGCTTTCATCTTGGCGCGAGCCTCAGACTTATTCATCTCGGTCATTTGACGACCGAACTCTTCGCGCTCGGCGCGGCTCTTCTTGGCGCCCATGATGCTTTTGACGCAACGCCAGCGCTTACCGCCCTTGGTTTCAATCTGGCGCATTTCTTCCTTCGGGTGATGCGTACCGCAGTGATAGCAGTAGAGGGTATCGGCCATGATGAATCTCTCCTCGAAGGGTGGAAAATGAAAAGGCCCATTCACGCTTGACGTTTGAATGGGCCTTATTTTTTGGCTCCCCGACCTGGGCTCGAACCAGGGACCTACGGATTAACAGTC
>DASUJA010000209.1:0-2434 GCA_036279515.1 Rhodocyclaceae bacterium
GCCCAAAACTCTGCCTGCTCGTGGGAAGGAAGCGGGTGAGTCGAATACTCGTCGCTGTGCATGCGTCTCTCCTCATTTCACTGAAGGCTGCATCCACTGTCGCGGAAGCGCCCCCTATCTTTAGATTTAAAGCTTAGTGAAAAGTGTACGGCGGAGACGTCGATTCATTTTGTCCAAAACGGACAGGTCAGTTGACTGAACAGGACATAAGGGCGCTGATGAATCGAGTTGTCGCCTAAAAGGCGAACAGACACAAATTCCCCTACTGGGAACGAGCTATCTAGTCCATGCGCCGCGACAAGAGCGGGGAGATTCCGTAGCGTGCGCGGTAGGCGCGAGAAAAGTGGGCCGCGCTGGCGAAGCCCCAGCAAAATGCAATCTCCGCCACTTGGCGATGGCGTTGCGCAGGGTCCAGCAGATCGGCCCTTGCGCGCTCCAACCGACGAGACCAGATGAAGCGG
Source organism: Rhodocyclaceae bacterium (assembly GCA_036279515.1). GTDB lineage: Bacteria > Pseudomonadota > Gammaproteobacteria > Burkholderiales > Rhodocyclaceae > AWTP1-18. The sequence goes on from DASUJA010000209.1 coordinate 462, forward strand.
CTGATCGTGGTCTGCTCCTGTTCAAACAGGCGATTAAGTTGCCGCGAGGAAAGATCGACGGCACGGGCCACCGCTTCGGCGTCAAGATGCGGGGCAGCCAAATGATCTTCGATGAAGGCCTTGGCCTGGAGCACCCGATAGCTGCCGGCGCGGGATGGGAGAGCCTGTCCCTGCTGCATACGCAATACACACTGCACAAGATTGAGCAATTGCATTCCCGTCGCTTTGCGCTGCTCAAGGTTATCAGGCCGGGCCTGGGTATGGGCATCCAACAGCGCCGAGAGGAATAGACGCCCGAGCCCCTTTTCGCGGCTCAACTTAATGGGGTGTCCCGAAGGCAGCGCGGCGCCCTGTTCGAGCAAGGCGTCGATTGGAATATCGAGAATGAGGGTATGAATATCGGTGGCGCTGCCATGCACGTAAGGCGTGGAGGTTTCGTAGCACAACAAATCGCCCGCCTCCATGGTGACGCAGTCGCCGCCCTGGAGAACGTAGGAAGTCCCTTGCAATTGGAAGCAGACGAAGACCGAGTTCTTGTGGAAGCGGCGGATGCGTTGCTGATTACGCTCGACCGAATGTCGGTTGCCGTGCAGCTCCGCCACGGCGACGGAACCGAAACGGCTATAGCCGAACGTCACGTCAAGTCCCACGCAGTCGGCGGATACGCAATCGATGCCGACCAAGGTGCTCGTGACGTACTCCTGCCAGTAATCGGCCCGCTGCGCCATGGGAACGCCATGGGTGCTGAAATGAACATCACCAGCAAGTAAGCGTGTAGGCGTCATGGGTATCAAAAAGCAACCGGGAGGTGTCTATGTAGCGGAATTTCAGGAGCGGCGTCAAGAGCCAAGACACTTCATGGGGCTTGCCGCGCGGATCGACCTGATAGCAATGATTAGCGATCGCCTCTGTGGGAAATCATTATCAACCACTGCTGCCTAGTTAATATCCGAATGGATTCTAGTGGTTGTTGATGGTGATGCCGCCGGAACCGACGTCGGCGCTTGGAGCGCTGGAGGCGCCCCCGCTAATTCAAGCTGAATTGAGCCTTATTTCATATCCTTTCGATGCATTCCAACTTGGCAACGTCCAATAAATTGGTGAATCCATTTTCCAATCTCGAGAACTCACATGGCCACTAAGAAACCCGCTGCCAAGCCTGCCAGCAAAGCCCTCCCCAAGAAGCCCGCAGCAAAACCCGTCGCAAAGAAGGCAGCCGCAAAGCCTGTTACCAAGACTACGCCCACGCCCGCTGAGCTGAAGCCCATCAAGGAATCCTTCACCAAGGCCGCCCTGATGATCAAGCTGGCCGATATCTCCGGTGTTGAGCCAAAGGACGTCAAGAAGGTTTTTGCGGCCCTCGAAGGCGTGGCCGTGGCCTCCATGAGCAAGAAGGGGCTGGGTGAGTTCACACTGCCCGGGCTGCTGAAGGTGGTGGCCGTCAAGATTCCGGCGAAACCCAAGCGGAAGGGTATCAACCCCTTCACCAAGGAGGAGCAGGTCTTCGCTGCAAAGCCCGCGACTACTCGCGTGAAGGTACGCCCGCTTAAGAAGCTGAAGGACGCCGCGCTCTAAGCTGGAGCGAACCACAGATGAAAACGGGGGCTAAGGCCCCCGTTATTCTTGGTGAAACTAAAGCATCATTTTGACCCAAAGCGACTCTACCACTGCAGAGACACTCTCCGGTATTGGTTGTAACAGCCAATCAGAAGAGGCTAGAAACTGGCTGCAATTCGGCCAAGGACTAAACCGTTCGCGCCGTAGCGCATAGCGACGCACGGGAATCACATCGGGCGCAATGGGTTTGCATCGGACGGAAAACGGCCATTAGCGAAACGCCGAATAAATCCCGCATGAAGTAAGCGAGTTGAAACTGGCAAGCCATAATGTCCGACGAACGGGGCAGATCAAAGGCGCAACGATGAAGCAGATGAGTTTGGCGATGGCGGGCTTCGAGAAGCATGCACGGCCGA
>DASUJA010000210.1:0-4917 GCA_036279515.1 Rhodocyclaceae bacterium
GATGCGGGCATGCTGTCCGAGGCTGCTGTTGCACTCAAGCTGGACACCCGTGCCGACGCCACCAAGCACCAGGGCGATTACCGAAAGATCGTTGAAGGCGTGAATGCCACGCTCGATGCGGTGATTACCCCGCTCAACGCCTTGATCAACGACGTGCGGATCCTGGCGGAGGCCGTGGTCGATGGCCGACTCACCGAGCGTAGCAACGTGGAGCGCCATCGCGGCCAGTTCAAGACCGTGGTGGAAGGACTGAATGGCGTGATGGAAGCCATCGTCGGGCCGGTAAACGAAATCACTCGGGTGATGGGTGCCGTGGAATCCGGGGATCTGACCAAGCACATCACGGTGGAATACCGGGGCCAACTGAAGGCCCTGTGCGACACGGTGAACAACACCGTCACCAAGCTGGGCCAGGTCATCTCCAACGTCACCTCGACGGCGCAAACGTTGAGCAACGCTTCGACCCAGGTCTCCTCCACCGCCCAGTCCTTGTCCCAAGCCTCCAGCGAGCAGGCGGCGAGTGTTGAGGAAACCTCAGCCTCCGTCGAGGAGATGTCCGCTTCGATCAAACAGAACACCGAGAACGCCAAGATTGCCGACACCATGTCCGCCGACGGCTCGAAGAAGGCAGCGGAAGGCGGCCAAGCCGTGACCGAAACCGTGGGCGCCATGAAGCAGATCGCCAAGAAGATCGGCATCATCGACGACATTGCCTACCAGACCAACCTCCTCGCCCTGAACGCCGCCATCGAAGCCGCGCGGGCCGGCGAGCACGGCAAGGGCTTCGCTGTGGTTGCCGCGGAAGTACGCAAGCTGGCCGAACGCTCACAGATTGCCGCCCAGGAAATCGGGCAACTGGCAGGCAACAGCGTGGGGCTGGCGGAACGGGCCGGCAAGCTACTGGATGAGATCGTGCCGGCAACGCAAAAGACCGCTGACTTGGTGCAGGAGATCACGGCTTCTTCGGAAGAACAGACCTCCGGCGTGGAGCAAATCAACATGGCCATGTCCCAGTTGAGCCAGATCACCCAGCAAAATGCTTCGGGCTCTGAGGAACTGGCCACCACGGCGGCAGAGATGTCGAGTCAGGCCAACGGCCTACAGCGGCTCGTGGGCTTCTTCAAGGTTGCGGGTGCCCCCCAAGGTGACCAGTTTGCGCCGACGAAACGCCAAGTCGCCGCCGCAGCGGCGCGGCCCGCTTCCCGCGAGCCCGCCGCGGATGCGGACGACAAGGACTTCGCACACTTCTAGGAGGCCATCTTGTCCAACGCAAACGCTCAACCATCCGTGTCACAAGGCGCTACCGGCAATGCCGCCGCGGCTTCCGCAGCGGCGGTGGCTGCCGCCATGGCCGGCGGCCTCGGTGCCGAACAGCAGCAATACCTCACCTTCACCCTAGGTGACGAGATGTTCGCCATTGGCATACTTTCCATCCGGGAAATCATCGAGTATGGCAACCTGACCGAAGTACCCATGACCCCGCCCTTCATCCGCGGGGTCATCAATCTACGCGGGGCCGTGGTGCCGGTCATCGACTTGGCCATCCGCTTTGGCAGGCAGCCAAGGGAAACTACCCGTCGCACCTGCATCGTTATCATCGAAGTGGAAACGGAGAAGGGTCGCCAGGAAATGGGCATCGTGGTGGATGCGGTGTCGGAGGTGCTGGAAATACCCTCCTCTGAAATCGAACCACCGCCCGAGTTCGGCACCCGCATTCGCAACGACTTCATTGCGGGCATGGGCAAGGTCAATGGCAACTTCGTCGTATTGCTGGACGTGAGCCGAGTGCTGTCCATGGAAGAGGTGGCCGTGGTTGCGGCCATGACCAAACCGACGGAACACTGAAACAGGTAGTTGAAAACGAGAAAGGGGACGGCTCGCCGTCCCCTTTCTCATTGGTATCAGCGGCCCCTAGCAACGCATAGGGCCGCCGTCCCTATCCCCGGCTGGCGTCGGTCTTGAAGAAGGTCATCAACTCAGAAAGCTGCAGCGAATGGGCGTTCATTTCCTCTGCCGTCGCAGCCAGCTCCTCCGATGCGGAAGCGTTTTGCTGGGTAATCTGATTGAGTTGCCCCATGGCCACATTGATCTGGCCCGCACCCGCGTTCTGCTCCTCGCTGGTGGCCGCGATCTCCTGCACCAGATCGGAAGTCTTCTTGATAGATGGCACCATCTCTTCAAGCAACTTGCCTGCGCGCTCGGCCTGCCCTACGGAACTGCTGGCCAGTTCGCCGATTTCCTGGGCTGCGATCTGGCTGCGTTCCGCGAGCTTGCGAACTTCCGCTGCCACCACGGCGAAGCCCTTGCCGTGCTCGCCCGCGCGAGCGGCTTCAATGGCTGCATTCAGGGCCAGCAAGTTGGTCTGATAGGCGATGTCGTCGATGATGCCGATCTTGTCGGCAATCTGGCGCATGGCGCCAACCGTTTGCTTCACAGCTTCGCCGCCCTCCGTGGCCTCCGTGGCAGATTCAGCGGCCATGGTGTCCGTCACCTTGGCGTTCTCCATGTTCTGGGTAATGGAGGCCGTCATTTCTTCAACCGAGGCGGAGGTTTCCTCCACACTGGCTGCTTGTTCGCTGGATGCTTGGGATAGGGATTGGGCAGTGGACGAAACTTGCTGGGCGGCGCTGTTGAGGGAATCCGACGCGACATTCACTTCACCCACGATATGCCCCAGCTTGGCGATCAGGTTCTGCATGGTGGCCTTCAGTCGCCCGGTTTCGTCCGTGGAATCCACGGAGATTCGCAGAGTGAGATCGCCTTCCGCCATCGCCTCGGCCACGGTGACGACCTCATTGATCGGCGTGGTGATGCTGCGGGCAATCCAATAGCCAAATGCTGACGCACTGAGCATGCCAAACACGGCCATCAGCAACACGAGGTTTTGGGTCTGGTTCGAGAGTTCGGTGGCCTCGGTTCCCGATTTGTTCATGGATTCCGTTTGATGATCAACGAGTTCATTAATGGCCGCGAGGTAGCTCGCCTGACTCTTCCGCAGATGGGTCAAAAGGACATCCAGAGCCTCATCACGCTTACCCGCCCGCTGAAGTTCAAGGAACTTATCCTGATCGGTCTGATACACCTTGCCAGCCTCCAACACCTTTGCCAAGGCCTTTTTCCCGCCCTCGCTGGCGACGGCTTTTTCCAGTTTTTCGGTTCTATCGGCGATTTCCTTGTTTGCATCTACAACGCGCTGCAACTCCTTGTCGGCCGCTTCAGACGACTTGACCAGAAGAGAGTTGCGCAAGGCACGGGCCTGTACGCTAACGCTGTTGACCATATCGTTGGCCCACACCGTCTTAGGAAATTTGTCATAAATAATGTTGGCAAGCTGACCATGGATCTGCCCAACGCGGACGTAAGCCAAGGTCGTGACCACAGCAAACAGAACGATAACCAGACCGAAGCCGATCCCCAGGCGAACAGCGATTCGCAAGTTTTTGAACATATTTTTCCCTCGGAAGATGCGAACTTATTGAGTGCAGCCTAAAAGGCCTTCACGGGAAGATCCGGAAGCGGACTGGGTAACTCCAGAAAGGAAGCCCATACGACTCAAGTTCGATAGGGGCCGAAAGTTATCAGCGCCCCCTAATGTTTGGAATCAGAATTTCCCTATTTCTGACATGGATATTGCTGAATATTGCAACCCATGCCTACCAAGCACATCTACAGGTTCACGGAATCAAGCTAAGACGTGCCCTATGGCCCTGGATCGCTCTTCCTTCCTTGCACGACCGGCCCCCTTTCGGGCATAGTTCGGCCCCTTTTTGCAAAACCCGTCTTCCCCCCATGCTGCCTTCCATCGAACACCGCATCGCTGAAGAACTGGGCGTCCGCCCGCAACAAGTCAATGCCGCCGTGCAACTGCTGGATGAGGGTTCCACCGTGCCCTTCATCGCCCGCTACCGGAAGGAAGTGACCGGCGCTCTGGACGACACCCAGCTGCGCAACCTGGAAGAACGCCTCGGCTACCTGCGTGAATTGGAAGAACGCCGCGCCGCTGTGATCGCCTCCATCGAGGAACAGGGCAAGCTGACGCCCGAGCTGCGTAACGACGTGGAAAACGCCGACACCAAGCAGCGTCTGGAAGACCTCTATCTGCCCTACAAGCCCAAGCGCCGCACCAAGGCCCAGATCGCCAAGGAAGCGGGCCTGGAACCTTTGGCCGACGCCCTGCTGGCCGACCCGAGCCTGACGCCCGAGGAAGAAGCCGCCAAATACGTGAACACCGCCACCGAGCCGCCCGAGAAGCACGTGCCGGACGTGAAGGCCGCCCTGGACGGCGCCCGCCAGATCCTGATGGAGCGTTTCGCCGAAGACGCCACCCTGCTGGAAAAGCTGCGCACCTATTTGAACGACCACGGCATCCTGGTTTCCGCCGTGGTGGATGGCAAAGAGAACGACCAGAGCGCCGAGGTGAGCAAGTTCCGCGACTGGTTCGACTTCAAGGAACCCATCGCCGACATCCCCTCCCATCGGGCCCTGGCCATGTTCCGCGGCCGCAATGAAGGCGTGCTGCGTCTGGCCCTGAAGACCGAGCCTGAACTGGCCGATCCGCCCCTGTCTTCCCCTTGCGAAGTCATGGTCGCCAAGCAGTTCGGCATCAGCAACCAGAACCGTCCCGCCGACCGCTGGCTATCCGAGACTGCCCGCTGGGCCTGGATGGTGAAGCTCTCCCTGCACCTGGAACTGGAACTGATGAACCAGTTGCGCGAACGGTCCGAGGAAGAAGCCATCCACGTCTTCGCCCGCAACCTGAAAGACCTGCTGCTGGCCGCCCCCGCCGGCCCCCGCGCCACCCTGGGCCTGGACCCCGGCATCCGCACCGGCTGCAAGGTGGCCGTGGTGGACAAGACCGGCAAGGTGCTGGACACCACCACCATCTACCCCCACGAGCCGCGCCGGGACTGGAACGGC
>DASUJA010000211.1:0-8708 GCA_036279515.1 Rhodocyclaceae bacterium
CGCCGACGGCCCCGGCCACAATCGGCTGCAACTGCCCCTGGTCACCTCCATGTTCCTTGGAGATCGCTGGGAGCACCTGTTCCACAAGGACGACCTGCGCCTGCGTGCCTACGGCCCCACCCCCCTGGCGACCGGCGAACACTGGCTGGATTTGCCTCAGGAAAATTTCTGGGTCTTCTGAGATCGAACGGAGAGCGCCATGACTCAAGAACAAACGCGTAGTCCATCCTCGTTTCAACAAGCGCCCGAACCCGCGGCGTTTGTTCCTGCGGTAGGCGAGACCCAAGAGGTCTGCGTCTCGCCACGGGAGTCCGAGCCAATCGACGCGGCTGTGCTCGGCTACAACTGATTAACCGCAGGTCGACGTGTCGTCATTCCCGCATGCCTCAAGCGGGAATCCAGCGATGGCAGAAGGGCTGCGGGGTTCCGCATAAAGCAAGCGGGGACGACGGTGCCGATAGCGACTGAACAAGAACACCCATGGAAAATTCAGCACCCACCATCAGCCGTACCGAACTCTTCATCGGCTTCTGCCGCATTGGCCTTTCCGGCTTCGGCGGTGTGCTGCCCTGGGCACGGCGCTATCTGGTGGAACGCTATCGTTGGATACGTCCTGACGAATTCAATGCGCTCCTGGGCCTGTGCCAAATCCTGCCGGGTCCCAACGTGATGAATCTATCCGTGGCCGTGGGTCGTCGCTTCCATGGTGCCGTGGGCGCCGTGCTTGCGCCCCTGGGCTTGATGGCGGCACCCATGGTCATCGTTCTCTGCCTGGGGCTGCTCTATGGCCGCTACGGCCACCTGCCCGGTGTGCAGGCCATGCTGCGAGGCATCTCGGCGGTGGCTGCCGGACTCATCCTCGCCATGGGTTTCAAGATGGCAGCCGGTCTGCGTCTGCGCGCCATGTCCTGGCCTCTTGCGGCAGCGGTGTTTTTCGCTATCGCCCTCTGGCGCTTACCCATGATCTGGGTCGTGGCTTTGCTCGTTCCCGTTGGCATCGCGTTGGCGCGGCGCTTGAGTAAGGAGTCCTGATGGTTTCCATCGCCGACATCGTCGCGCCCTTTTTGCTGCTGTCCGTCATGGCCTTCGGCGGCGGCAACGCCGCGTTGCCCGAGATGCACCGTATCGCCGTGGAGCAGTATCAGTGGATGACCGATCAAACCTTCACCGAACTCTTCGCCGTGGCCCAGGCTGCGCCGGGACCCAACATTCTGGTGATCGCACTGATAGGACTCAATGTGGCCGGCATCGCGGGCTTTTTCGCCGCCACGGCGGCCCTGTGTCTCCCCTCAAGCGTCCTCATCTATTGCTTGTTCGGCGTTTGGGAGCGTCTTCGCCACTGGTCCTGGCGGCCCGTCATCGAATTGGGCGTGGCACCTCTCGCCGTGGGACTGGTGCTGTCCAGCGGCTGGCTAATGGCCTTTTCCGCAGGGGCGCCGCTACGCAGCACGATTCTTTCCCTGGCAACTGCGGTCGCCGTACTGCGCATTCAGTGCAATCCCCTCTGGTGGATTGCCTCTGGCGCTTTTCTCGGATTGGCAGGAATCGTTTAAGCCTTCTCTATTGCGGTTATCCACATTGCGGACGATCCGTTCGTTCGCTAACTTGCATTGGGAATTCTTGAAACTTTCCGACCCCCGTTCGACTTGCCGAGCCGCGAAGCCGCGGCCTTTTCCAGCCAGCTCTTCTATAAGAGTGGGTCTGGGCCGAGGAGTATCATGGCGACCGCTTTAGAGGAGCTGCACTAAAAAAATGGATACGAAATCAAAGGACTTGCGCGAAGCCGCGCTTCAGTACCACGAGTTCCCCACCCCTGGCAAAATTGCCGTCGTGCCCACCAAGGGGCTCACCAATCAGCGCGATCTATCTCTCGCCTACTCCCCCGGTGTCGCAGCGGCCTGTAACGAGATCGTCGACAACCCCGCCAACGCCGCGCGCTATACCTCCCGCAGCAATCTGGTCGGCGTCGTCACCAACGGCACCGCCGTGCTGGGCCTGGGCAACATCGGTCCCCTCGCCGCCAAGCCGGTGATGGAAGGCAAGGGCGTGCTGTTCAAGAAGTTCTCCGGCATCGACGTGTTCGACATCGAACTCGATCAACCCGATCCCGACATGCTGATTGAGATCATCGCCGCCATGGAGCCCACCTTCGGCGGCATCAATCTCGAAGACATCAAAGCGCCCGAGTGCTTCTACATCGAGCAGAAGCTGCGCGAGCGCATGAAGATCCCCGTCTTCCACGACGACCAGCACGGCACTGCCATCGTGGTGGGCACAGCCCTGTTGAACGGCCTCAAGGTGGTTGGCAAGAAGCCCGAGGAAGTGAAGCTCGTCACCTCCGGCGCCGGCGCTGCTGCCCTGGCCTGCCTGGACTTGCTGGTGATGCTCGGCGTCAAGGTCGAAAACATTTGGGTCACCGACCTCGAGGGTCTGGTCTATGAAGGCCGCACCAAGTTGATGGACGACATCAAGGCCCGCTATGCCAAGAAGACCGACATGCGCACCCTGGGCGAAGCCATCCAGGATGCCGACGTGTTCCTTGGCCTTTCCGCCGGTGGCGTGCTGAAGCCCGAGATGGTGGCCAAGATGGCTGCCAAGCCCTTGATCTTCGCGCTGGCCAATCCCACGCCGGAAATCCTCCCTGAGGAAGTGAAGAAGGTTCGCGGCGACGCCATCATGGCGACGGGCCGCTCCGACTACCCGAACCAGGTTAACAACGTTCTCTGCTTCCCCTTCATCTTCCGCGGTGCGCTGGATGCCGGTGCGACCAGCATCACCGAAGAAATGAAGCTCGCCTCCGTGCGCGCCCTGGCTGAACTGGCCCAGGCTGAAAGCTCCGACGTGGTGGCTGCCGCCTACGGCGACGAGAACGTGGCCTTCGGCCCCGAGTACCTGATTCCCAAGCCCTTCGATCCTCGCCTGATCGTCAAGATCGCGCCCGCTGTCGCGCAAGCAGCCATGGACTCCGGTGTCGCCACGCGGCCCATCGCCGACATGGATGCCTACCGGGAGCACCTGAACAGCTTCGTCTATCACTCCGGCTTCATCATGAAGCCCGTGTTCACCGCCGCCAAGAAAGCGCCCCGTAAGGTGCTCTACTGCGAAGGCGAAGACGAGCGCGTGCTGCGCGCCATCCAGGCCGTGGTGGATGAAGGTCTCGCCAAGCCCGTGGTCATCGGCCGTCCCGAAGTCATCCAGATGCGTCTCGACCGCGCCGGTCTGCGCCTAGTTCCCGGTGTGGATTTTGAAGTGGTGAATCCCACTTCCGATCCTCGCTACAAGGAACTGCACACCGAGTACCACCAGATCATGGGCCGTCGTGGCGTTACGCCCGATCTGGCAAAACAGTTGATTCGTTCCGACATCACCCTGATCGGCGCCATGCTGCTGCGCCGGGGCGATGTGGATGCCGTGCTTTGCGGCACCGTCGGCCGTCATGCGGCGCACCTCAAACACGTGCGCGAAGTGATCGGCATGGAGGAAGGTGCTCACTGCATGGCCACCATGAACCTGCTGATGGCGCCCAACCACACGCTGTTCGTCTGCGACACCTACGTGAATGAAAACCCCAGCGCCGAACTGCTGGCGGAAATCACGTTGATGGCCGCCGAGGAAGTGCGTCGTTTTGGTCTCGTGCCCAAGGTGGCGCTCCTGTCCCATTCCAACTTCGGCAGTATGGTTTCCGCCTCGGCTCAGAAGATGAGCGAGACCCGCGACATCATCGCCGCCCGCGCGCCCGATCTGGAAGTGGACGGCGAAATGCACGCCGACGCCGCGTTGGACGAAGCCACCCGTGCCCGTCTATTCCCGGACTCCGTGCTGAAGGGTTCCGCCAATCTGCTGATCATGCCTAACCTGGACGCAGCCAACATCGCCTTCAATCTGTTGAAGACCGTGGCTTCTGGCGGCGTGACGGTGGGCCCCATCCTGCTCGGTGCAGCCAAGCCCATGCACATCCTCACTCCCACCGCCTCCGTGCGGCGCTTGGTGAACATGACGGCGCTCGCCGTTGTAGACGCCAATCACAACATGGATCAGTAATGCCATGTGAGGCAGTGCGCCAAGGGTGATCGTTCGCCTGAGGTGAATTAAGATGCGCGGCCCAGGGCGAATGCCTTGGGCCGTTTTCTTTTACAAGACCAAACCACAAATCCAACGACCAGCCCCAAGCGAGGTGATCCCCATGACTGGCATGATCCGCATCCATCAGACCGGTGGCCCCGAAGTCCTGCAATGGGAAGAGGTGCAAGTGCCGCCTCCCGGCCCTGGTGAAGTGACGTTGCAGCAGGAGGCCGTGGGCCTCAATTTCATCGACATCTACGTGCGCACCGGCCTCTATCCGGCCACGCTGCCCAGCGGTCTTGGTCAGGAAGGTGCTGGCGTCGTCACGGCAGTGGGCGCAGACGTCACCGATCTTCGCGTGGGTGATCGCGTCGCCTACGCAGGCGGCCCCCTCGGCGCCTACGCTGAAGTTCGCAACATCGCGGCGGACATTCTGGTGCGGCTGCCCGATGGCATTCCGACAACCGTGGCCGCGGCCATGCTGTTGCGGGGCCTCACTGCCCAATATCTGCTGCGTCGTACCTATCGCGTGCAACCCGGCGATCCCGTGCTGATCCATGCCGCCGCCGGTGGTGTGGGCATGATCGCCGCCCAATGGGCCAAGGCGCTCGGTGCGCACGTGATCGGCACCGTGGGTTCTGCCGGCAAAGCGGAACTTGCGAAGAGCCACGGCTGCGATGAAGTCATCGTTCTCGGTCAAGGCAACCTGCCCGAACAAGTGAAATCGCTCACCGGCGGCGAAGGCGTGGCCGTGGTGTATGACGCCGTGGGCAAGGACACGTTCTTCGACTCTCTCGACAGCTTGCGTCCCCTGGGTCTCATGGTCAGCTACGGCAACGCCTCCGGCCCCGTGCCGCCCATCAGCGTGTTGGAACTTTCCAAGCGCGGCTCTCTGTTTCTCACCCGGCCCACCTTGTTCAGCTATACCCGCAAGCGCAGCGACTTGCTTGCCATGGCAGAAGAACTCTTCGACGTGATCAAAACCGGCAAGGTGAAGATCGAAGTGGGCCAGTCCTATCCCCTGCGGGAAGCGGGCCGCGCGCATACCGATCTTGCGGAACGTCGCACCACAGGCTGCACGGTGCTCTTGCCATGAGAGCTGCGCTGCTTCTCTCCACGGCCCTGAGCCTAGTTTGCACTTGGGCCCAGGCCGACGTTCAGGTGACCGACGGTTCCGGCGCCCTGGTGCGCCTCGCCGCGCCGGCAAGACGCATCGTCAGTCTGGCGCCCCACATGACCGAGGTGCTGTTCGAAGTGGGCGCCGGCGATAAGGTCGTGGGTGCCGTGGAGTACAGCGACTATCCCGAGGCGGCGAAAAAGGTGCGCCGGGTCGGCGGCTATTCGCGCGTGGACCTGGAAGCCGTCGCCGCCTTGAGGCCTGATCTGATCGTCGCTTGGCAGAGCGGCAATTCGCCCAGCGACGTGGAAAAGCTCAAGGGCCTTGGCTTCCCTGTGTATCTCTCGCAACCGAATCTGATCGCCGGCATTCCCGACGAACTGGAGCGCATCGGCAAATTGGCGGGCACCGACGTGGCGGCCAAAGCCGCTGCCAACCGCTTTCGCGACCGCTATGCCAAGCTCACCGCACACTATGGCAACCGTCCGCCGATTGGTGTCTTCTACCAAATCTGGAAGCAGCCTTTGATGACGGTGAACGGCAAGCAGATCATCAGCGATGCCCTGCGCATCTGTGGCGGCCGCAACGTCTTTGCCAACCTGCCCAACCTAGCGCCGACGGTGACGGTGGAAGCGGTGATCGCCGCCAATCCTGAAGTCATTATGGCGAGCGGCATGGGCGATTCCCGGCCCGAATGGCTGGACGATTGGCGCCGCTGGCCGAGCCTCACCGCCGTGGCCCGCAACAATCTCTACTTCGTGCCGCCGGAAGAAATTCAGCGCCACACCTCGCGCATTCTCGATGGCACGGAGAAGCTCTGCCTCGACCTGGATGCAGCGCGGGCTAAGCGGAAGTAATCCCCATGGCTCGCTTACCAGAACGCATCGCTTGTCTCTCCACCGAGACCGTAGATGTCCTCTATGACATCGGCGAAGAGGCGCGCATCGTCGGCATCTCCGGCTTCACGGTGTATCCGCCTCGGGCGCGTAAGGAGAAGCCGAAGATCAGCGGTTTCTCCAGTGCAAAGATCGACCATATCCTCGCAGTGCAGCCGGATTTGGTGCTCGCTTTCTCCAATCTCCAGGCGGGCATGGTGACTGAGCTCATCAAGGCTGGTGTTGAAGTGCATCACTTTAATCAGCGCGGCGTGGAGGACATTCTCGCCATGGTGGAAACCGTGGGCCGGCTGGTGGGGGCGCAAGACAAAGCAGCGTCGCTGGTAGCGGAGTTGGAGGATTGCATCGCTGCGGCAAAGGCTGCTGCCGCCAAGCGTTCTCGCAAGCCCCGGGTTTACTTCGAAGAGTGGAACGATCCGCTCATCTCGGGTATTGGCTGGGTGTCAGAACTCATCGCCATCGCCGGCGGTGAGGATGTGTTCGCGGAGTTGGGCCGCTGCCATGGCGCGAAGGAACGGATCATCGCCGACCCGATGGAAGTGGTGCGGCGCGCACCGGACATTTTGATTGGGTCCTGGTGTGGAAAGAAGTTTCGTGCGGAGCAGGTGCAGGTGCGTCCGGGTTGGGAGATGGTGCCTGCCGTTGCTAATGGGCAACTGCACGAGATCAAGTCCGCCGACATCTTGGCGCCGGGGCCTTCGGCAATCCGGCTTGGGTTGGCGCAGATGGTGCGCATCTTTGATGAGTGGGCTGAGCTGGGCTAGTTGTTACGTCTTGCCATAACGACGTAGCCGGGACCCGCCCCGGCGGGCGATGGGCATTTGCCCATCGCCTTTGGCCCAAGGTCGCACCCCCACCTATCCTTCCCCGCCGAGCGGCGGAGGTAACTGGTCACCTCCGCCCTTGGGGCGGAGGCAGGGAGGTGGGCCGTTACTTTGTGCCTGCACGGCGCTTGCGCCGTGCCCCGCCACCTCGGCCCTGCGGGCTGCCCGCTGCTGCAAAGCGAGAAATGGCCGGTCCCGCAAACTCGCCTACGGCTCAGACACGCGGTCCCGGACTTCCCCATTTCCCGCATCGCATCACCGGCTCGGCGGAAGGGGATTTAAAAGCGCATCACCACCTGCGGGGCTGCGGTGACTCCAGCGATATGCGACTAGCCGCAAGCCCGTCGCTTTGCGAGCTTTTGAATTCCCATCTGAGCCGCCGAACGGAGGAAGGATAGTCGGGGGAAGTCCGCGGCGCGTGTCTGAGCCGAAGGCGAGTTTGCGCCGCGGCCCGGCTATCGTTCTGGAGAGAGGGCAGCCCGAAGGGCCGGTGAGGTGGGTGTACGGGTCAAGCACATAGGTAACACTTTGGTTCAAGGACATGGGTTACACCTTGAGCGTCACGTAGTTGTCCCGCCGCCCTCCAGTCTCTCGTTCATCGAAGTAGCCCAGCCGTACCGGGCCGAAATAAACATCCCAAATGCCATCTGCCGTGGCTTCTATCCCGATCCATTCGTCAGCGAGCAAATTGCCGATGTAGATCGTCATGGCTTGCCAATAGACCAACCCGCTCCGGGAAACCCGCTTGCACTCGAAATAGCCCGGGTATTCCAATTCGGGTAATCGTGCGGGATAGGCTCGCACTGAGGGTGCGTAGTGCGTGACGGGACTGCGCTGCGCCAAGCCTTCGTGGGGCCGTTGGTCGTTGTAGTGCGCTCTGAATTGATCAAGGTGGATTTGCTGAGCAGTCAGGTCGGCGGCGAGCGGTGTTCCCAAGGCCCGTTTGAGCGTGCGGTGCATGCGTTCATGCCTGCCGTTTTGTTGTGGTTGCCCTGGCTGGATGCGTTCCGGCCGGATGCCTAATCGAATCCACCACACGGCAAGCCGCGAGAGGTGGCCCACGCCGAGCGTGACGAAGGGCGTGCCGTTGTCGGTACGGATCCGCTCCGGCAATCCGAACTCCCGAAATAGACGCTCAAAGACGGCTCGCGTGTCTTCGTATCGGGTGCCCTCCAGTCCTTGGCAGCCAAGCAGGTAACGACTGGCATGGTCCATCACCGTGAGGGGATAGCACCAACGCCCGTCTTGGGTCTTGAATTGCCCCTTGTAGTCGGCGCTCCACAGTTCGTTGGGTTGGTCGGCGGATTTGAGCTCCGAGGCGATGGGCTTGAAGCGTTTCGACCGACGCTGCGGCACGACCTTGCCCGCCCGTTTCAGGATGTTGTAGATCGTGGTTTTGGAGGGAACTACGTCTGCCTCGAAGCGCTGCGCCAGCAATGCTTGAATCTTCTTCGGCCCAGGCGGATCCCGCTGTTCGCGGAGCTCCAGGATGGCTTGTCGCACGGAATAGGGCGTTTCCTGGAGCCGACTGTGAGGCTTTCGGCTCCGCTCTACGAGCCCGTCGGCACCCTCTCGCTGGTAGCGCTCCACCCATTTGTAGCCCGTCTTTCGGCTGATGCCGTAGCGCCCACACAGCTCACTGAAACTGCCGACTTGGCGCAGGTGGTCGGCTATGAACAGCACTTTCTCGTCCATCGGTCTCACTTCCTTCCAGGGCATGGCCGCCTCCTCTTGAAGACTTCCATGCAGGGTAAATACTGTTACCCATGTCCTTGAACTCTTGTGTTACCGATCAGTGTGAACCGTACC
>DASUJA010000212.1:0-5197 GCA_036279515.1 Rhodocyclaceae bacterium
GCCGAGGGGCCGTTGCCGACGAAATCCTTGCCGATGATGAAGGCCTGGGCAAGGCCGTCGGGACTGGGTTGCACGGCGTAGGTCAAATTCATGCCCCACTGGCTGCCGTCGCCCAGCAACTGCTGAAAGCGCGGTGTGTCCTGAGGGGTGGAGATCAGCAGGATGTCGCGGATGCCCGCCAGCATCAGGGTGCTGAGCGGGTAGTAGATCATCGGCTTGTCGTAGACCGGCAGCAGTTGCTTGGAGACGGCCAGGGTGGCCGGATGCAGCCGGGTGCCAGCACCGCCGGCGAGGATGATGCCTTTGCGTTGGCTCATGGTTTCAGGATGTCTGCGAGGATCAAAGATAGGGGCGCTTGCCAGTCAGGCAGGTTCAGGTTGAAGGCGTTTTGCAGCTTGCTGCAATCCAGGCGCGAATTGGCTGGACGCGGTGCGGGCAGCGGGTAGCCGCTGGTGGGAATCGGTTCAATGGCATCAGCGTTTAGCTTGAGCTCTGCCCCCAACGTGGTGGCCTCGCTGACGATCTGACGGGCAAAGCCGTGCCAGCTGGTTTTGCCGGCCGCAGCCAGGTGATAGAGGCCGCCTGCTGGAACCAGATCAGGCCGGCGCAGCACCTGGCCCAGTATCTGTGCGGTAACGTCGGCGATCAATGCAGCCGGAGTTGGTGCGCCGATCTGGTCTTCCACCACGCGCAGTTCGGCCCGTTCCTTTGCCAGACGCAGGATGGTCTTGGCGAAGTTGCCGCCATGGCGACCATAGACCCAACAGGTACGGAATACGAAGTTGCGGGCACTGGCGGCCAATACCGCTTGCTCGCCCCCCAGTTTGGTCTGGCCGTAAATCGAAGCAGGGCCGGTGGCGTCGGTTTCCACGTAGGCACCGTCCTTGTCGCCGGCGAACACGTAGTCGGTGGAGTAGTGAATCAAGCGTGCCCCGACTTTGTGGGCCGCTTCCGCCAAGCGGGCTGGGGCTTCGGCGTTTACAGCATGGGCCAGTTCGGGTTCCGATTCGGCCTTGTCCACCGCGGTATAGGCGGCGGCATTGATCACCACTTGGGGCCGGATTTCCTCAACGATGGCAGACAGGGTATCGGGCTTGCTCAGGTCGGCTTGCTGACGATCCAGCGCGATGACTTCGCCCAAGGGCGCCAGTGCTCGCTGCAACTCCCAGCCGACTTGGCCGTTCTTGCCGAGCAGTAGCAGCTTAGGGCCGCTCATGCTTGCTCTCGCTCAGCGTACTGGGTGTCGATCCACTCGCGGTAAGCGCCGCTTTGTACGTGGGCAATCCATTCCGGGTTATCCAGATACCAGCGCACGGTTTTCTCCAGGCCTGACTCGAAGGTTTCGGTGGGCGACCATCCCAGTTCGCGGCGCAGCTTGGAAGCGTCGATGGCGTAGCGCAGATCGTGACCGGGGCGGTCGGCGACAAAAGTTTTCTGCTCGACGTAGGAGCGGCCATCGGCGCGGGGGGACAGCTTGTCGAGCAGGGCGCAGAGGGCATCTACTACTTGCATGTTGGTCCGCTCCGCGTTGCCGCCGATGCAGTAAGTCTCGCCCACCGTACCCGCCTCGAACACCCGGCGCAGGGCGCGGGCATGGTCGTCCACGAACAGCCAGTCGCGCACGTTTTCGCCCTTGCCATAGATGGGCAGGGGCTTGCCGGCGAGGGCGTTGAGGATCATCAGCGGGATCAGCTTTTCCGGGAAGTGGAAGGGGCCGTAGTTGTTGGAGCAGTTGGTCACAACGACGGGCAGGCCGTAGGTGTGGTGCCAGGCGCGGACCAGATGGTCGGACGATGCCTTGGACGCGGAGTAAGGCGAGCGCGGATCGTAGGCCGTGGTCTCGCTGAACATGCCGTCGGCGCCCAGGCTGCCGAACACTTCGTCGGTGGAAATGTGGTGGAAGCGGAAGGCGGTTTTGTCCGCCTCATTCAGCCCGCTCCAGTAGCCGCGTGCAGCCTCCAGCAGCGTGAATGTCCCCACCACGTTGGTCTGGATGAAGTCGCCGGGGCCGTGGATGGAACGATCTACATGGGACTCGGCAGCAAGGTGCATCACGCCCGTCGGTTTGTGCTCGGCGAACAGCGCATCCAGCGCGGCCCGGTCGCAAATGTCCGTGTGGGAAAAAACGTAGCGCGGATTGTCGGCCACGGTCTTGAGCGATTCCAGATTGCCCGCGTAGGTGAGTTTGTCGATGTTCACCATGCGCCAGTCAGTCTCGGCGATCAACTGCCGCACCAGTGCGGAACCAATGAATCCGGCACCGCCGGTAACGAAGATTGTTTTCATCTAAGAACCTTAAAACTTAACCGCTTTCAACATGACCGAAAGGAAGTCCCTGTGGGACAGAGGGCGCTGAGGAAATCAAAAGAAAAAACTGTCTCAACTAATGGCGAATGAATTTAGGAGGCTCCCTCTCCCCTTGTGGGAGAGGGGCGGGGTGAGGGGTATAGGTCGCAAGAACAAACAAGTACCCCCCTCACCCTAGCCCTCTCCCACGAGGGGAGAGGGAACCCTCCGACAAGCAGCATTGACTTTTCTTTCAACCTACGCCGCCAGTACCCGGTTTTTGCCCGAGCGTTTGGCCAGGTACATAGCCTGGTCGGCACGAGTGAGGCATTCCTTGGGGGCTTCTTCTGTGTTGAGTTCCGCCACACCGCAGCTGAACGTAATGAGCTGCTTCTGATTGTTGTGGAGGAAGAAGCGCCGCGTCAGTTCGCGCTGCACGCGCACCATGGCATGAACGCCGTCTTCCAGCATCGTATCCGGCAACAGGATCACGAATTCCTCGCCGCCGTAGCGGGCCAGGGTGTCTTGCGGGCGGATGGTGTCACGGACCACGTTGGATAGGTGTACCAGCGCTGCGTCACCGGCATCATGGCCCAGGGTGTCGTTGAGCTTCTTGAAGTTGTCGATGTCGAGCAAGGCCATGCAAAGCTTGGTGCCGTGACGATGGGTGCGGGCCACTTCCTTGTCCACCGCCTCTTCCAAACCCTTGCGGTTGAGCGCGCCGGTGAGCGCATCCATGCGCACCATGCCGCTGGCTTCGGCCAGTTCGTTTTGCAGGCGCTCCACTTCCTTCTCGGTCTCGGCCACCTTCTGCCGCATCTCGGTCAGCTCTTCCTTGGAACGCAGGGCGGAAAGCTGAATGGTGCGGGTCTCGCGCATCACCTCGTCCAGCACGTCGGTGAGTTCGGAGATGTTGTTGGCCTTGCTGATGCGGGTGGCGCAGGTTTCGATCTTGTCGTGGTACTCGCCGGTGGCGGTGGTCATGTCGGCCAAGCGATCGATGAAGCTCGCCAGCATCAGCTTGAGCCGATCCTTGGCCTCGTTCAAGTTTTGCTTGAGGGCGCCTTGCTTGAAGATCAGATCCTTCAGGCGTCGTTCCACGTCATCCAGGTGACGCAGGTTCAGGGGCTGGCGCATCAGGTCCGAGACCACGGCGATCTGGCCTTGCAGCCATTGATCGTCCACCACTAGCTCATCGATGTTTTCCACCAGCAGACGCAGCAGGCCCATGAGGGCAGTGCGCATCTCGGCTTGATCTTCCGCCACGAAGTGCAGTCGGTAGATGAACTTCTTCAGGCGCTTGGCGTAGGCGTCGGACTTCTTCACCGCCTGGGGCGAGCGCACTTCCTTGGAAAGATCCTGCGCTTCCTTGGCCATCTCCGGCGAATCGGCCAGCAGGGGCGGCAGGGCGCTGTCCAAGATCAGCGCGATCAGTTCGCGCCATTCGCCGCCGCCAGCATCTACCACCGACGTGGGGGCAGCCGTGGCTTGGGTTTGGGCCGCGCCGGAAACCAGGGTCTCCGGCAGATCGGCCACAGCATCCACCAACTGAATATCCGGGGAACCGGGCGTCAGCGACCAGGAGCGGAGTAGGCCGCCCAGCCGTTGAGCCAGCAGATCCGGGGTGGCGGCGCTGGCGAGCACGTGATCTAGGCTTTCCCGCTTTTTGGCCGGGGTCAGGCCCGAAGCGCTACGGGCTTCGAGCTGACTCAGCAAATCCTTGATGATGGCGCTCCAATTGGGCACCTCGGCCCCGACGCGCAGGAACACGTCAGTCAGGGCTTGCTTGATGCCGTCCCAGTTGCGGTTGGTGACAGCCTGATCCAGTTGCCGCGCATAGCGGATTTGGTCCGGGGTGATGCGCGGAATGGCCAGCGTCAGCGCTTGTAGAGCCTTGTCGGGGAATGCTTCGCTGGGTTCGGTGCCGGCGATCTCGTGGTACAGCGCCAGATACTTGTCGGGCGTCGGCTGAATGCGGCGCTGAGCAAGGCGCATCAGTACCTCGCGGGCAATCTCGGTAGGCTGGGTTGGCTCAGGCATTTTGGACGGGCGACCTAGTGAAGGGTATATCGAACAACGTGCCTGTCATTGTACTAGTCCGTGTTCCACGCCATAGCGGATCAACTCGGAGGTATTGTCCAAACGCATCTTGTCGAGTAGGCGTTTCCTGTATTCGCTGACGGTCTTGACTGACAAGTTCAGCTCCTCGGCGATCTGGGTCAGGGTCTTGCCCGAGGCAATACGCACCAGCACCTGGTATTCCCGGTCTGTCACCCGCTCGTGGGGCAGCTTGTCGTGGTCGTCCGAAATGGCCGCCGCCAGTTGCTCGGCGAGCACCGGGCTGATGAAACGCTTGCCGGACGCCACCTGTCGGATGGCCGTCACCAGCAGCTCCGGCGCGCTTTGCTTGGTCAGGTAACCCGCCGCGCCGGACTTGATTGCGCGTACCGCGTAGTGCTCCTCCGGGTGCATGGAAAGCATCAGCACCGGCTGGCGGGGGAATTCCTTTTTCAACTGCTTCAAGGTGTCGATGCCGTTTCGATTGGGCATGGACACGTCCAGCAGAAACACGTCCCAGGGCTGGGCGCGGGCCAGACGCAAGGCGTCCGAGCCGTCGTCGGCTTCGCCCGCCACCACCATGTCGGGGGTCTCGGACAGAATCTGGCGCAGCCCCTGGCGCACGATGGCGTGGTCGTCGGCAATCAGTACGTGGATTTTTTCAGCCATGGTGCGCGTACGAAAAAAGTTGAATCCCGTCATTCCCGCGGAAGCGCACTGCTGTCCGGAATGGTTTTCGAGAACCTTCCGGAAGCGCAGGTAGGTACAGCGATTCGGGCCTTGCAGCTTGGCACAGACTCAAAACTACGCAGGTTCGATTTGATCGCCGGCCATAAAATTTCGTCATTCCGGC
>DASUJA010000213.1:0-7016 GCA_036279515.1 Rhodocyclaceae bacterium
TTGGTGGTTGTTCGACATGCGCCCCGTGGGATATCTCGGCCGGGCCTACGCCGCGCGCCATGGCGCAGAACTGGGGCTTCCCGAACGGCTCACGGACTGGACGGACGCCCATGCGCTGAGGGCGCTGCTGGCCCATGGGCACGATGGGGTGGGGAACTTGTTGCTCGGCGATGTTGCGAGAGACCGCTTCCTCGCCGCCCCCGTCCCCGAGTGGATCGCAGCGGAGCTGAAGGCCGAGGAATACGCCCGATTGGCGCTAGCCGCCGCGCGCGGTGAGGCGCCGGGATCATCGGCGGGCGGGGAGCAGCCCAAATTCACCGCCTGTGCCATGACGTCCGATGGCCCACGGCACGTGCTGGTGAAGTTCAGCGAGCGGGAAGATGGCCCGGTCAGCGAACGCTGGCGCGATCTGCTGCTGGCGGAACATCTTGCGCTGAAAACCCTGCGCGAAGCCGGCATCCCGGCCGCCAAGACACAGATCGTCGAATACGGCGGTCAGCGTTTTCTAGAGGTCGAGCGCTTTGACCGCATCGGCAACCTGGGGCGCTGCGCGCTGATCTCCCTGGCCGCGCTGGATGCTGAGTTCGTCGGCGCCGGAACTGGCGGCTGGCCGATCATTGCCAGCCGTCTTGCTGCGGGTGGGCAAATCCACCAGGAAGCGGCAGAGGGCGCAAATATTCTGTGGGCGTTCGGCACGCTGATCGGCAACTCCGACATGCACAGCGGCAACCTGTCCTTCGTCTCCGAGCATGGGCGCCCCTATGCCATCGCCCCGGCCTACGACATGACGCCCATGGCCTTCGCCCCCCGCAGCGGCGGCGGGCTGCCCGACACCCTAGGCGAGGCCAATATTCACGCGAGCGTATCCAACGAAACTTGGCGACGTGCGGAAGCTTTTGCACGGGCATTCCTCGCGCGCATCCATACGGCAACCGGCTTTAGCCAACGATTTGGCACGTGCATCGCCGCACTGGAAGCCCACATCGAGACGGCTGGCATCAAGATCGCCCGGCTGGGCTGACCCTTGTTTTTCCCGGAGGTGACGCTGCTGCGACAATGATTGATAATTAGAATGTTCTAATTGTCTTAATTGATTCCGGCAGTTTTCAAAAAATGGGGGAGAAACAAAATGTGGCGTAAGCATTTCGCTGTCCTGGTCGGTGCGGTTTCTTGCGGGCTGTTCGCTGGCGGGGTTCAGGGGGCGGAGACCAAAATCAATCTTCAGCGAGCCGAGGAAATCGTGGCGTCGCGCTGCTTTCTTTGCCATGGCTTGGAGGGCGAGTCTTCCAGTCCCTTGTTCCCGCGTCTTGCCGGGCAGCATGCGGAGTACATGGCAAAGCAGTTGGGAGATTTCAAAAGCGGGCTGCGCGCCAGCGACACGATGAAGGCGCAGGCGATGGAATTGACGCCTGATGAAATGAAGAGCCTGGGCGCCTACTTCCAGTCCAAGCCGGCTTCGGCAAATCCGGCTGAGGATCAGGGGCTGGCCGAGGTGGGGCGCTACATTTTCCGCAAGGGCAACATGTATTCGGGCGTGGCCGCCTGTGTCGGCTGCCACGGCAACAAGGGCTACGGCACGGCCCAATTGCCGCGACTGGCGGGGCAGAACGCCCAGTATCTGGAAAACCAGCTCAAGCAATTCAACAAGCGTCAGCGGACCAATGACAACGACGTGATGCATTCCATCGCCGCCAGGCTGACCGAGTTGGAGATCAAGGGCGTGGCTGAGTACATCAGTACGTTGGAGTAATCGCCCAGCACAAAAGGCGGGCACGGCAGCCCTGAGTCGATACGAGACCCGAAACCCCTCCCGGCCTCCCCTTGTCAGGGGAGGAGAGATTTTGCTCAGGGCGTCGCTATCTGTCCTCCTGGCCAGGGGAGGGGCGGGGGGCGACTAATTCCAGATAGCGGTAGGTGTTCAGTTGGAATGAAAATGAAAAGGCCGCGCAGTTCAAAACTGCGCGGCCTTTTCTATTGCTGAAACGTCACATCAAGCCAATGCGTCGGCCCAGATGTTTTGCGCCCAGCCCAGGGCCGCCTTGGCTTCCAGCTCGTTGCGCGCCGCCGATACACCGCCTGCGCCCTTGACCGGCTGCATCAACTTGGTGGCCGGGTCATAGGTATGCACCGAGGACACGTGGATGGCGTTCTTGGCGTCCACGAAGCTGTAGCAGGTGTTCATCACCAGGGGCGAGGGATTGGGTGCTTCGCCGGAC
This sequence comes from Rhodocyclaceae bacterium, assembly GCA_036279515.1. Lineage (GTDB taxonomy): Bacteria > Pseudomonadota > Gammaproteobacteria > Burkholderiales > Rhodocyclaceae > AWTP1-18. Next base: position 2,217 of record DASUJA010000213.1, read on the forward strand.
AGCAGGTTGATGATTGCTGCGGCCGCTACCTTGGCGTGCTGGTTGGCCATGTGGCCGGATTTGGGCATGGTGGGCGCCGGGAAGATGGCGTCGCCGATCACATGGATGCCCGGATGAGAGGTGGATTCCAGGGTGATCCAGTTGACGTCCACCCAGCGGTTATTCACCAGCTTCAAGCCCGCCTTAGTGGCGATGGCGCCGGTACGCTGGGGCGGCACCACGTTCAGCACGTCGGCCTTCACCTTGTCAAACTCCAGGATGGCGGTCTTGCTAGCGACATCCACATCCTTCAGCTCGCTGTTGTTGCGGTACTCCAGGTTGTCCTTGTAGAGGTCGGCCCAGGCCTTCATGAACAGACCCTTCTTGGACACCACGTCTTCATTGGCATCCAGGATCAGCACCTTGGACTTGGGCTTCTGGGCCTTGAAGTAGCTTGCCACCATGCACGCGCGCTCGTAGGGGCCGGGCGGGCAGCGGTAGGGCGCTTTGGGAATGGTGATGGCGTAGACGCCGCCGTCGCGCATGTCTTCCAGTTGCTTGCGCAGGGCCACGGTCTGGGGGCCTGCCTTCCAGGCGTGGAGGATCTTGCTCTGGGCATCGGCGTTGTTGAGGGCGGGCACCTGATCCCACATGAATTCCACGCCGGGGGAAAGCACCAGACGGTCATAGGCCAGCTCGCCACCGCTGGCGAGCTTGACGGTGCGCTTTTCAGCATCGATGGACACCACTTCGTCCTGGACCACATTAACGCCCCACTTGGACTTGAGGGCGCCGTAGGACACGGTGATGTCGCTCATGGTCTTCTGGCCGGAGATCACCAGATTGGACATGGGGCAGGAGACGAAATCGGTGTTGCGCTCGACGAGGGTGACGCGCACGCCGCCGTCGCTCCACATGCGCAGGTACTTGGCAGCGGTGGCGCCGCCAAAGCCGCCGCCCACCACCACCACATGGCCGCTGGCCTTGCTGCCCAAGGTGGCGCAGCCGGAAAGGGATGCCAGGGCAGCCGCGCTGGCGCCTAGTTTTACGAAGTCACGACGATTCATGTTCATGTGGCATTCCCCCTTATTTCTGGGCCGAGAAGTACTCGGCGACCAGGGCCAACTGCTCTTCGCTGTAGCCCTTGCTGATCTGATGCATGATGGTTGCGGGCTTGGCGCCGGAGCGGAAGTCCTTGAGTTTTTGCAGCAGTTTTTCCTTGGATTCCCCCGCCAGGGCCTCCATGCCCGCACTGGCAATCGCCTTGCCGTTGGTGCCGTGGCAGTTGGCGCAGGTCGCCGCCAGAGAGCGGACCACCACAGGACTGACGTTCTGGGCGTGAGCCAGAGCCGCGGTGCTAATCAAGCTGGCCGCAAGGGCCAGATGCATCACTTTCATTTGGGACTCCTCCTGTTGTTTGTGGGGCTGCTGCCCTCTCCTGGGGTAAATCAGCGATCTCTAATTTTTTCTTCTCGGACGCTTGACAGTAATTCAGCGTATTAGGTTAAGCTAATACCATTATAAGTAAAAGATACATGCTTATTCAATTTAAGAATGTGTCATTGTGGTGCCGTGTCACCACCTGAATTCGAGAACAGCTGTTTAAACATGGTCTTAGCCGTATTTGCCAGAAAGCGGCGAGCGAGCTGGGGCCAAGAAAAACGCCGAACAGGAGGGGCAGGAATGTCCGACGAGTGGAAAACAAGAGGCCGGATTCAACCCGCGCCGGAGAACTTCCTCAGCGATGAGGAGGTGAAGGAAGTGGAAGCAGGGCGCCGGGATTTCCTGCGCAAAAGCTTCCTCGCCGCCAGCGCCGCCATGACCGCCGGCATGGCGAGCAAGGCCATCGCGGCACCGGAGGGCGATGACGCCATCCTCACGCTGCCGCCCTGGTCCACCAGCCTGGGCCAACCCGTGGCTGCCCGTCCTTACGGCATGCCGTCCCAATACGAAAAAGGACTGATCCGCCGCGAAAGCCCAGGTTTGACGCGGGTTTCCGCCTCGTCCGTGGCCTTTACTCCGCTGCAAGGGCTGTTCGGCATCATCACGCCATCGGGCCTGCACTTCGAGCGCCACCACCAGGGCTGGCACGACATCGACCCGTCCCGTCATCGCCTCATGGTGAATGGCCTGGTGAAGACCCCGAAGGTCTACACCATGGACGACATCATGCGGTTGCCCTCCGTGTCCCGCATTCACTTCATCGAATGCGGCGCCAATACGGGCATGGAGTGGGGCAACGTGGCGGTGCCCACGGTGCAGTACTCCCACGGCATGTTGTCCTGTTCTGAATTCACCGGCGTGCCTCTGCGCCTGCTGCTGGAAGACTGCGGCGTGGATTTGAAGGCCGGTAAGTTCATCCTGGCCGAAGGGGCCGACGGTTCCTCCATGACCCGCACCATTCCCATGGAACTGGTGCTCAACGACGAAATCATCGTCGCCTACGGACAGAACGGCGAAATGCTGCGGCCCGAGAACGGCTACCCGCTTCGTCTGGTGGTGCCCGGCGTCCAGGGCGTGTCCTGGGTCAAGTGGCTGCGTCGCATTGAAGTGGGCGATCAGCCCTGGGCTTCCAAGGACGAGGCGGTGCATTACATCGACCTCATGCCCGACGGCAAGCATCGCCAATTCACCTCCATCCAGGAAGCCAAGTCCGTCATCACCAGCCCCTCCGGCGGCCAAGTGCTGCTGGACAAGGGCTTCTACAACGTCACCGGCTTGGCCTGGAGCGGCCGGGGCAAGATCAAACAGGTGGATGTGTCCTTCGACGGCGGCATCAACTGGAAGACCGCGCGTCTCGAAGGTCCGATCCAGAACAAGGCCCTGACCCGCTTCAACATCGGTTGGGAGTGGGACGGCAAACCCGCCATCCTGCAATCCCGCGCCATGGACGAAACCGGCTACGTGCAACCCGCCTACGGCCAACTGCGCGCCATTCGCGGCACCAAGTCGATCTATCACAACAACGCCATCCAATCCTGGAAGGTGGTCGAGACCGGGGAGGTGAGCAATGTTCAAGTTCTTTGACAAACAGAACACCGTTCGCCCTGAGCGTAGCGCGCAGCGCGAAGTCGAAGGGCAGGGCGCGTCGACTCATTCTCGTATTTCGACTTCGTGGCGCTTCACGCCACTACGACCAACGGAAGTCCCTGTGGGACGCTCAATACGAACGGTTGCTTCTTTCGCGGTTGGCTTGGCCTTAAGCTGCGGCGCCTTCGCCGCCGACAAGCTGCCATCGCCCCATTTCAGCGGCATCGGCCGCCCTGCCACGGAAGCGGAGCTGAAGGCCTGGGACATCGATGTGCGTCCCGACTTCAAGGGCTTGCCCAAGGGATCGGGCAGCGTGCAGCGGGGCCAGGATTTGTGGGAGAGCAAGTGCGCCACCTGCCACGGCACCTTCGGCGAATCTAACGAGGTGTTCACGCCCCTGATCGGCGGCACCACCAAGGATGATCAGAAGACCGGCCGCGTAGCGTCGTTGGCCAAGGGCGACGTGCCTCAGCGCACCACGTTCATGAAGGTGGCGACGGTATCGACCCTGTTCGACTACATCCAGCGCGCCATGCCTTGGACCGCGCCCAAGTCGCTCAAGCCGGACGAGGTGTATTCCATCCTCGCCTATCTGCTCAACCTCGCCGAGATCGTGCCGGACGACTTCACCCTGTCCGACGCCAACATCCGCGAAGTGCAGCAGAAGATGCCCAACCGCAACGGCATGACCGCCGACCACGGCATGTGGCCCGGTGCGCCGGCCAGCAAGGGCGGCATCGGCAACGGCGGCAAGCCCGACACCCACAACACGGCCTGCATGAGCAATTGCAAGGCCGAAGTGAAGATCGGCTCCACGCTGCCCGACTACGCGGAAGCGGCTCACGGCAATTTGGCAGAGCAGAACCGCATCGTCGGCCAAGTGCGCGGCAAAACGCCGGGGCAGTTCGCCAAGGGCAAGAGCGATGCAAAGGTCGAGGCCAAGCCTGCTGAAGCCATCAGCGCCGGCAAGGCCGCCACCGCGCTCGCGCAAAAGTCCGGCTGTCTGGCCTGCCACGGCGTCGCCAACAAGATCGTCGGCCCCGCTTTTGCCGACGTGGCGAAAAAATACAAAGGCCAGGACGGCGCACTGATCAAGCTCACCGCCAAGGTAAAGGCGGGCGGGCAGGGCGTGTGGGGTGCTATCCCCATGCCGCCCCACGCTCACATCAAAGACGAGGACATCAAGTCCCTCGTCACCTGGGTGCTCAACGGCGCCCCGGCCAACTGATTTTCCACAAGGAGAGACCCACCATGAATAAACAAAGACGCGAAGTGCTCAAGGCGGGCGGCAGCATGGGCCTGCTGGCGCTGCTGGCCGGCATCGGCTTGCTCAAGCCCGAACTGGCCCTGGCCGACTGGAACAAGGCCGCCTTTGAAGCCAAGACCTTCGAGGACACCCTCAAGGCCCTGGGCGTGCAAGGCAAGCCCGCCGACAGCGGCGACATTCAACTGAATGCCCCCGACATCGCCGAAAATGGCGCCGTGGTGCCGGTTTCCATGGTCAGCAACATTCCCAACACCCAGTTCATGGCCTTCCTCATCGAGAAGAACCCGAACGCCCTGGGCGCTAGCTTCACCATCCCCGAAGGCACGGAAGCCAACGTTACTACCCGCGTCAAGATGGGCCAGACCTCCAACGTCTATGCGCTGGTCAAGGCCGATGGCAAGTTCTTCATGACCATGAAGGAAGTCAAAGTCACTCTCGGCGGCTGCGGCGGCTGATTACAGAAGGAGAAAACCATGGGTAACCCGATGAAGATCCGCGCCGCCAGCAAGGACGGCGTGACCGAA
>DASUJA010000214.1:0-3127 GCA_036279515.1 Rhodocyclaceae bacterium
CCCCGCAAGGCGGTCCAGTATAGCATGCCCCCTATTTCCCACTTAGTACGCCACGGTCTGCTAACCCTTGCCGTTACTGCAATCCTCGGCCTTTCCGGCCATGCAATCGGCGCTTCTTTGCAAGATGCGCAACAGTTTTTGAAGCAGGGGCAGTACAGCCAGGCGCTGGATCAGGTGGACAAACACCTGTCCGACAAGCCCAAAGATCCCCAAGGCCGCTTCCTGCGTGGCGTGATCCTCACCGAGATGGGTCGCACCAACGAAGCCATTTCCGTCTTCAACCGCCTCACCGAAGAATTCCCGGAACTGCCCGAGCCCTACAACAACTTGGCCGTCATCTACGCCCAGCAGAAGCAGTACGACAAGGCCAAGCAGGCGCTGGAAAAGGCGATTCGCACCAATCCTTCCTATGCCACCGCTCACGAAAACCTGGGCGACATCTACGCTCGATTGGCGAGTCAGGCCTACGACAAGGCCCTACAACTAGATTCCTCCAACGCTGGCGGCCAGACGCAAACCAAACTTTCGGTCCTCCGCGATTTGTTCAGCGTTTCTTCTCGCGGCGGCGTTCCTGCCCGTAACGGTACGCCGACGATTGTCGCGGCTGCGCCGGCAGCGGCGACCCCGGTGCCTGCTAAGCCTGCACCTGCGGCAGCCCCCACTCCCGTGGCACCGACTCCGGCCCCAGCCGCCAAACCAGCACCTGTCGCCGCCGCACCGCAACCCGCTGCGAAGCCCGCCCCTGCGGCCCCGGCCAAAGCAACACCGGCCGATCCTTCGGCCGATGTCCGCAAGATGGTGGATGCCTGGGCAGCCGACTGGTCCAAGAAGGACGTGAAGGCCTACCTCTCCCATTACGCCAAGGATTTCAAAACTCCCGGCGGCGCATCCCGCAGCAGCTGGGAGAACGAACGTAATCAGCGCATCAAGAAGCCCGGCACCATCCGCGTCAGCGTGGAGGACTTGAAGGTCGTTCCCGATGGCAACGACAAGGTTGTCGCCCACTTCAAGCAGCAATACACCTCCGCCAACCTCAAGTCCGGCGGCGCCAAAACTCTGGTTCTGGTGAAGCAAGGCGGTCGCTGGATGATCCAGCAGGAACGGATCGGCGGCTGATGAAACGCCACCGCCCCATGTTCGCCCGTATAGCCGCGCTGGCCCTGTCCCTGAGCCTACTCGGCGGCAACGCCCAGGCCCAGCCCCACTACACGGACTCCGGCCCCGAGCCGCTACTGGCCCACATTTTTGATGCCATCGACCAGGGCAAGTACGACCAGGCTTTGCAGGAGACGGACAACCTCATCAAGGCCTACCCCAACTACCGTTTGGCCCACCTGATCCAGGGCGACTTGCTCCTGGCCCGCATCGGCCGGCTGACCCAGTTCGGCCAGGGTGGCACCCAGGCCGCCGACAAGGTGGCGGATCTGCGCGAAGAAGCCATCGTCCGCCTGCGCGGCTACAAGACCAAGCCCCAGGCCAACTACGTGCCGCGCTACCTGCTGCAGATGCAGTCGGACCAGAAGTACGCGATCGTGGTGGATACTCAGAAGTCCCGTCTCTACCTCTACCAGAACGAGAAGGGCACCCCCCGTTTCGTCGCCGACTACTACATTACCCAAGGCAAGCTGGGTGCCGAAAAGATGACCGAAGGCGACAAACGCACGCCCATCGGCGTCTACCACGTCACCTCCAGTCTGCCCCGCCAGAAGGTAGGCGACTTCTACGGCAACGGCGCCTTCCCTCTCAACTATCCCAACGAGTGGGACAAGCGCGTGGGCCGCAAGGGCCATGGCATCTGGCTTCACGGCACGCCGTCCGACACCTATTCCCGCCCGCCCAAAGCCTCCGACGGCTGCGTGGTGCTAACCAATCAGGATCTGGATTCCCTCTCAAAGAATCTGCAAATCGGCCTCACGCCGGTCATCATCAGCAACAGCATCGAGTGGCTTTCCATGGACGATTGGCAGAAGGAACGCCAATCCCTCATGGGCATGATCGATGAGTGGCGTCAGGACTGGCAGTCTCGCGACTTTAGTAAGTACGCCAGCCATTACTCCGCCAAGTTTTTTACCGACGGCCAGAATCTGCAGAAGTGGCTGGACCAAAAACGTCAGGTCAACTCCAGCAAGGAGTGGATCAAGGTCGAAACCCGCAACATCAGCATGTTTCGTAACCCTGGCAGGGAAGACTACGTGGTCGTCACCTTTGAGCAGGATTACAAGAGCAACAACCTCAACAACCTGATGAAAAAGCGCCAGTACTGGTTTAAGGAAGACGGGCGCTGGAAGATTCTGTACGAAGGCTCGGCCTGAACCTTTCAGACTGCCTGACTCCCCCTATTTCCGTTTCCCGGATCGTCACCATGAAAAAGCTGTTTGCTGCTGCCGCCGTCTCCGGCGCCCTCCTTCTTGCGTCCTTGGCCCATGCCGCCGGTTACGGTGCCAATCCCCAAGTCGAGATGAAGACCAACCAGGGCACCATCGTCATCGAACTCGCTGCCGACAAAGCCCCCGTCACCGTGGAGAACTTTCTCCAGTACGTGAAGGACGGCTTTTACAACGGCACCATCTTTCACCGCGTCATCAATGGCTTCATGATTCAGGGCGGCGGCTTCGAGCAAGGCATGAAAGAGAAATCCACGCGCAAGCCCATCCGCAACGAAGCCCAGAACGGCCTCAAGAACGCCACCGGCACCATCGCCATGGCCCGCACCAACGACCCGAATTCCGCCACCGCCCAGTTCTTCATTAACTTGGTGGACAACCGCATGCTCGACTATCCCCGCCCTGACGGCGCCGGCTACGCGGTGTTCGGCAAAGTCACCCAAGGCCTCGACGTGGTGCAGAAAATCGGCCGCGTCCCCACCGGCAATAGCGGCTTCTATCAAGACGTGCCCCGCACCCCGGTGGTGATCGAATCCGTCAAGCTGCTGCCCGAACAAAAATAAGCGCAACTACCCAATTACTCTCAAGGAAAAACCATGATTAAGCTCACCACCAACCACGGCGTCATCAGCATCGAACTGGAAACCGAAAAGGCCCCCAAGAGCGCCCAGAACTTCCTGGACTACGTGACCGCCGGCCACTACGACAACACCATCTTCCATCGCGTGATCGACGGCTTCATG